>DAIQOO010000174.1:0-2769 GCA_036787845.1 Acidimicrobiales bacterium | reverse complement strand
CGTCACCCTCCTCTTCCACCGCCGTCGTTAAATCGAGGGTTCGCGTGCAGGTCGCTAACGGAACGAATACCCCCGGACTCGCCGGGAGTTTCACGAAGACGCTGAAGCTTCAAAATTGGGACGCGTTGCCGCCGGGGAATGGGCCACACGTCCCCGCGACAATCATTTACTACAACCCGCCGTTCTTGAAAGCTGCGAAAGAGGTAGCGGCGGCTATCGGTGTGAGTAGTTCTGTCGTTCATCCATTGGGTGGACTCACGCCGATCACGGGTGCATCGAGTGACGACGTCATCGTGGTGCTCGGTCCCAACTCCGCCATCGGTTAGTTCTCAACCGTTGCAACTGAGTGATCTTTAGTGCGTCCACTCATGCTGCACTCCTCACGGAGTTGTTCGCCCCGACAAGCGCCGGGGTTCCCTTCCGCGTGTCATCGCCAGCCGCTGAGTGAGACTCAGTCTGATGCTCGGCTCCACGCTTCACCGGGGCTCCAACTGAACCCAGGCTCGCCCAACGGGCGAGATTGATGGCGGCATTGTCATCGCGCTGGTGTGAGGTGTTGCACTCCTCACACTTCCAGTGCTCGTCCCAGCCGATCTCTTGGACGTGACCACAGCCGTGGCACGTCTTGGACGAAGGAAAGAACTGGTCGGCTTCGATCAACTGCGACCCGTACCAGGGGCACTTGTAGCGAAGCTGACGACGGATCTCACCCATCGAGGCATCTGCCATTCCTCGTCGTCGCGCACGCGCGCCGTTTGGGCCCTTTTGCTGCATCATGCCAGCCACGTCCAGTCCTTCGACGACGATCGTGCCGTGGGTCTTGGCGAGCTTCGTCGTAAAGCGGTGGATGTGGGTACTACGAACGTGGGCAACTTCCGAGTGGAGTCGTGTGATCTTGGTTGACGTCTCGCGGTAGCGTGATGAGCTACTCGTGCGCCGGGCACGCTGGCGTTGTAAACGTCGCAGCTCAGCGAGGCGGTGCTCCAAGACCTTCGGGTTCTTGACCTCATCGGTCACGATGTCGGTGGTCGCCACAGTTGCCAGTCGTCGGACTCCGACATCGACGCCCACCACTGAATCGGGTAACGCGACCCGAGCCTGTTGGGGACGCGCGACGGCAACCCTCACGGCGGCCACGATCCGCCCGCCCTGACGTGAGACCGTTACGGACAACACCTTGGCTCGCTCGAGCGCCACGAGTCGTTCAATCTTGCGAGTGTTTTCGTGGGTGCGCACAGTACCCAGCACCGGCAAGGTGAGGTGGCGTCGGTCGGCCTCTACGCGCAGAGCCCCGGTCGTGAAAGTGCAGCGATCCCGGTCCTTTCCTCGCTTCTTGAACCTCGGGAAGCCGACTCGGCGACCGGCAATGGCGCCCACGCGGGACTGCTGCCAACGCCAGTAGCCCTCGACGGCGCCCTTGACCCCGTCGGCGAAGACTTCCTTGGAGATCGATGGCCACCACTCTTCGCCGGTCTCGCGGTCAACACAGAGAGTGCGCTTTTCAACGTTCCAGCGCTTGCGTAAGGAGTAGAAGGAGGGCGCGGGTGAACACTCACCCGATTCGCGGTAGCGCTCGACGTCCTTCGTTATCTGCTCGAGGGCCCAGTTAAAGGCTTTGCGTCGAGCGCCGAAGAAACGAACGATGGAGGCCGCTTGTGCGTCGGTCGGGTCGAGCGTAAACGAGAACGCTTGAACGACCCAGCCCTCGGGTGGTTCGTACCTACGCGGCACGGTCGGCGCTCTCTTCTGCCGCTTCGAGGGCGCGCGCCGCCCGGTGGGCCGCCGCACGCTGTCCGTAGAGTCGTGCGCAAAACGACGTGAGCATCTCAGTCATATCGCGGACGAGATCGCTCTCGACCTCTACATCGTCCACCACGATGAGCTGACGTCCATGGGCCTCAAGCGAGGCGGTCACGTACTCAGCGCCGAACCTCGCGAATCGGTCGCGGTGCTCAACGATGATGACGCTCACGCTGGGGTCGCCGAACAGCGCGCGAAACTTCCGGCGGTTCCTATTGAGGCCGGAACCGACTTCGGTCACAACTCGGTCGATGGACTGACCGCGCGACGTCGCCCAACTGCTCACGCGGGCCACCTGGCGATCGAGGTTGTCTCGCTGGTCGGTCGAAGACACGCGAGCGTAGATGACCGTCAGACCAGCCGAAGTACTTACGGCGTCCAGGTCCCCAACCAGAATGAGCCGACCCATCTTCCGGGCGGGAATAGGCAGAGTCCCCTCACGAAACCACCGATAGGCGGTCTGGGGGTGTATCCCTTGGAGGTCGGCCCACTCACTCAAATTCATTACTTCGTAGTCTTGCGGTGAAGTGTGACATCTGGTGGAACCCCGTTAGGGCAGATCCACCTTGTAACGCTCGAGTGCGGCACGAAGCACGTCGACGGCCATTGGTCGCAACTCATCTAGTGGTCGATTGCGGTGTCGACGAATGCCGAGATCGACTTGGGCGAGCGCGTGGGTGCCAAAGAGTTGCGCGATATCGATGAGCAGTGCGATCTCCACGCTGTAGCCGGGCTCGAGGAGTATCGATTCAAGCGCACCGCGGCGAGCTGCCGTCTCACCGGCGAGGGGCTGGCGAATCTCACCCAGTCCGGGGAAGAGCAAAGACAGAATCGGCCGTGCCGCGAGTTCGTTCACGCGCCCACCACCCGTGGGCATGTTGTGCAAGGGGCGTTCGTAAAAGCCCTTGACGAGCTGCACCGACGGCCTCTCTAAGAGCGGCTGGAGGAGACGCGCGACGAAGTCCGCGG
>DAIQOO010000173.1:0-2771 GCA_036787845.1 Acidimicrobiales bacterium | reverse complement strand
TGGGCGTAGAGGAAACCCCAGTACCACGACCTGCCGTCGTCGCCGTCGAGTCCCCCTGGTCCACGATCTTGGAGCATGCCCGCGCTGCCAGCCAGGCGTTGCGCCAATGTCATCACCTCTTGGCCGTGGTCGTCAGCGAGTGCCTTTCGAAGACTTGCGTCAGATCCCGTAGCGCGCCCGGCGCGTGCATTCGCGTTCAATCGCAGACGAAGGAACCGCAGGATCTCACCGTGTGACCAACACTTCATGAGATCGTCGCGGTCGATCTTCGACAACGTGCGACCCTGCGAGTGCACTAGCTGCACTAAGTCATCGGCCGTCGGTCCTCTGCCCCAAAGCACGCCTTCGCCCGATAGTGACACTCGCTCGTTGCCCAGCGTTACCTTGGCGAGTCGCCACCCTTCGTTGACGTCGCCGAGCAGACAGTCCGCGGGGAGGCGAACCTCGTCGAGGAAGACCTCGTTGAACGCGTGATCGCCCGTCATGTCGATGAGTGGACGAATCGTCACGCCCGGCGCGTTCATCGGGCAGATGAAGTAGCTGATCCCGTTCTGAGGTGCGCCTTCGTTCGAAGTTCGCGCGAGCAAGATCCCCCACGTGGAGAGATGCGCGTAACTGGTCCACACTTTCTGTCCCGTGATGACCCATTCGTCGCCGTCTTTGCGAGCGCTCGTCATAAGGGAGGCGAGGTCGCTGCCGGCGTTTGGTTCGCTGAAGAGTTGACACCAAAACTCTTCGCCGCTCAAGATCTTTGGCAACCACTTCTCTTGTTGCTCTTTGGTGCCGGCTACGACAATGGTGGGTCCGGCCCAACCGATGCCAATGGGATTGATCGGTCGACGGACGTTGGCGCGACGAAGCTCGTCGTCGATGAGGAGCTGATACTCAACGGACGCGTCGAGTCCCCAGGGAGCGGGCCAGGCCGGCGCGACGAGTTTCGCTTCGGCAAGCTCTTTGCCAGAGGGATCAGGATGTGCTTCGAGCCAACGGCGAAGTTCAATCCGGCGTGCGTCGAGTTCATCGACGCCGCTCTCGAGCGAACTCGTCATTGGCGCGAGAAGGCCCCGTCCCTCTTCGTGCTCGTCAACCTCAAGTGCCACTTCCGTCTCCTTTGACGACAACTTCTAAGGTAACGCTCTTTTCCCGGTCATACCCAGCGCTCAGCGCACGCCGTGCTCCCGTTTACATTGCCGCCATGCTCTCTAACGCCAGCGCAAAGGCTGTGAAAATCACTGATCCACGTCAGCGAGACGCGTCCGATGAGCGTTGCCGTCGCGGTCTTATACTGCGCTCCATGGCAATACTCTTCTGGCTGGTCATCATCCTGATCTGTATTTTCGCCGAGATTCACACGAACGCCTTCATCGCCATCTTCGTTGGCGCCGGGGCTATCGTCCCCTTCTTCCTCGCCTTGGCGAGTGTTCCCTTCGCCGTGCAGACGGTGTTATGGCTGGTGATATCGGCGGCGTTACTTTTCGCCCTTCGACCGGCCGTGATGCATCGGTTTCACCACCGATCGATTTTGGACCTCTCGGCGCCGTCGCATAGTTCGATGACGAATCTGACGGGCTTCGTTGAGGACTCAGTGGGCGACGAGGGTCACCCCGGAAAAGTGAAGATCAAGGGCGAGTCGTGGAAAGCAGTGACCGAATCTGGTGAGACGATCCCCGACGGCACGCAAGTCATCGTGAAGAAGTCCTACGGCTTAACGCTCTGGGTCGATCGGGTCTAGCCAGCGCCAGCGCTCACCACTAGATGGCGAGCGCCCCCGGCACGCCTTCCATGACGCTCTTGATCGCCTGGGCGGCGCCCAACAACGCGGCGCTCTCGGCGGGAATGATGAGTTTCGTGTTCTCGCTCGCGGCAAACTTCGCCAACGTGTCGAGTTGCAAGATCGCGACCAACGTTGGATCGGGCGCTTGTGCCTTGATGGCGGCGTAGATCAGTGTGATGGCTTGAGATCGACCTTCGGCTTCGAGAATCTGAGCTTGGCGCGCGCCCTCGGCTCGAAGAATCAGCGATTGCTGTGCACCTTCGGCCTCTTTGATCGCCGCCTGTCGCTGACCGTCGGCGACGTTGACGGCCGACTGCTGTTGACCTTCTGATTCGAGAATCCGAGCACGCTTCTCTTGATCGGCCTGCTTCTGCAAGGCCATCGCCTGAAGAATCTGGTCGGGCGGGGTGATCTCCAAGACCTCGACGCGGTTGATGCGTACGCCCCACTTGTCAGTTGCTTCTTCCATCTGAGTTTGGAGCAGCGTGCCGATGCGCTCGCGCTGGGAGAACGCCTCGTCGAGACTGATCGAACCAAAGACCGCACGCACTGAGGTTCTAGCTAAGTTGTCGACACTCACGAGGTAGTCAGAGTTGGTAAAGAGCGCTAAGCGCACGTCGACGACCTGGCTAAAAATCGTGGCGTTCACGATGACCGCGACGTTGTCGCGAGTGATGACCTGTTGACGATCACCCGTTCGCGGCGTCTCACGTACGTCGATAATCTTCATCACCTCGATGAAAGGAAAAATGAAGGTCAATCCAGGATTCTTGATGTCCTTGAACTCACCGAATCGCGTCACCACGCCCTCGAATCCCTGTTGGACGATGCGCACCGACTTCGTAATCGTCGTAATCACCAATAAGACGATGATGCCGGCGATTACCGCGAGGACAATTCCAGTTGATCCCATGACCGCTACCTCCCCAAAACAGCGTTTCAGTTCAGATGACTGATCATGCTTTGGCGTATGTTCGAAGTGTATCGGACTAGTTTT
>DAIQOO010000059.1:1596-10228 GCA_036787845.1 Acidimicrobiales bacterium | reverse complement strand
TACTTCGCCACGTTGCAGCTCACCAAGCGTGAAGAGACGATCGCCCATCAAGTCGTCAAAGAGATTGTCGAGCGACTCACGTTCCTGCTTGACGTGGGCCTGGACTATCTGACCTTGAGTCGCGCTTCGGCGACGCTCTCGGGCGGCGAAGCCCAGCGCATTCGCTTGGCGAGTCAGATCGGCAGTTACCTGGTGGGCGTGCTGTACGTACTCGACGAACCCTCTATTGGATTGCACCAGCGCGACAATCGCCGTCTCATCGCGACGCTCGAGCGCCTTCGTGACCTCGGAAATTCGGTCATTGTCGTTGAACACGACGAAGAGACGATCCGACTGGCGGACTTTATCGTCGACATTGGACCGGGCGCGGGTGAGTTTGGTGGCGAAGTCGTGCACGCCGGCACCTACGAAGCGCTGTTAAAGAACAAGCGTTCTGTGACGGGGCAGTACTTATCGGGCGCTAAGTCCATTGAGGTGCCTTCGACGCGACGCGCCGGTGACGGCAAGAAGCTGACGATCAAGGGTGCGCGGGCGAACAATTTACAGAACATCACCGTCGACATCCCCCTCGGTGACTTCGTGGCGATCACGGGCGTGTCGGGATCGGGCAAGTCGTCACTCATCAACGCAATTCTGCTGGCGTCACTTGAACGTCAGATCAATCGCGCCAAGACCAAGGCCGCCGAACACGACACGATCACGGGCGTGAAGTTCCTCGACAAGGTCGTGGCCGTTGACCAACAGCCCATCGGCCGCACGCCACGCTCGAACGCCGCAACGTACACGGGGGTCTTTGACAAGATCCGCAGACTCTTTGCCGAGGTCCAAGAGTCCAAGATTCGCGGGTATCAGCCCGGACGATTCTCCTTCAACGTGAAGGGCGGGCGCTGCGATGCCTGTGCGGGTGACGGCACGATCAAGATCGAGATGCACTTCTTGCCCGACGTCTACGTGAACTGCGAAGTCTGTAACGGCGCGCGTTACAACCGCGAAACGCTGGAAATCCTCTACCGCGGCAAGACGGTCGCTGACGTGCTCGACATGTCGATCGCCGACGCCCTCGAGTTCTTTGATCGCCAGCCGTCGATTCTGCGCCACGTACAGAGCCTGGTGGACGTGGGACTCGGGTACGTGCGACTCGGTCAACCCGCGCCCACCCTTTCGGGAGGAGAGGCGCAACGCGTGAAGTTAGCGACGGAGCTTGCTCGTCGCCCGACCGGACATACGCTCTACGTGTTGGACGAGCCCACGACGGGGCTGCACTTTGACGACGTCAATCGACTGCTGCACGTGCTCCACCGTCTCGTCGACCAAGGCAACACCGTGCTCGTGATTGAGCACAATCTTGACGTCGTCAAGACCGCGGACTGGGTCATTGATTTAGGACCCGAAGGTGGACGCCGGGGCGGACTCGTCGTTGGCGAGGGAACGCCAGAAGAGATTGCGAAACTCGACACGGCGACGGGAACGGTTCTTAAAGAGGTGCTCGCCGGTCACGGTCGTACCTAATGCTGACCAAGCCCTCGGGCATCCCGCGTCAGAGCGGCTGTTATCTCTTTCGCAATGAACACGGCGCCGTCATCTACGTCGGCAAGGCCCGCGTGCTCGCCCAACGGCTCTCGAGCTACTTCCAACGAAGTGAAGGTCTGACCCTAAAGACGCAGCTCTTAATGAGTGAGGCGAGGTCCGTCGAGTGGATCGTCACGCCGAGTGAGCTCGACGCGTTGATTCTTGAAAATGAGCTGATCAAGGAGAACCTGCCGCGCTACAACATGCGCCTCAAGGACGACAAGAGTTTTCCTTTCGTGGCCCTTGATTCGCGCACACCTTTTGCCGCGCCGTACATCACCCGGGGTCAACACCAGCGCGGCGTGCGGTACTTTGGCCCCTTCGTCGACGTGCGCGCGCTCCGCGTGACGATGGACGAGTTACTGCAGGCCTTTCCGCTTCGCTCGTGTTCTCGTCACAAGTTCAATTACCAACAGCGCATTAACCGCCCCTGTCTGCTCTACGACATCGGAAAGTGCTCGGGACCGTGCGTGGGCGCGATTGATACCGACGGCTACCAACAACTCGTGCAGTCGTGGGCCCGTTTCCTTGAAGGCGACGTTCGCCAGCTCCGCGACCTGTTGCAGCACCAGATGGACGAAGCGTCGGAAAAGAAACACTACGAAGCAGCCGCGAAGGCGCGCGACGGTCTAGCCGCGCTCGAGCGTGCCGCGAGTGCTCAGAGCGTCGTGCTCGACGATCACTCCAATCTTGACGTCATCGCCCTGGCGAGTGAGGGCAGTCGCTCAGCCGTCGTGCGCTTTCGCGTGCGCTTCGGTCGCATCATCGGCCGTACGGTGCACCTAGTGGATCGATCAATGGACGAGGACGACCGCGAAATATTAGAGAACGCCATGACCGACATGTACCTCGACGTCGAGTCCGTTCCGGACGTCGTCGTAGTGGAGCGCGCGACACTCGCGACGCCGCTCATAACGCAGTTTCTCAGCGACGTTCGTGGCAAGGCCGTCGAGGTCGTCGCCGCGCAACGCGGCAAGCGTCGCCGCGCTGTCGAACTCGCGGCGCACGACGCACTTTCGGTCATCAACCGCGACTCGCTTCGCCGTCAGGCTGACCACAACGTGCGCTCTCGCGCACTACAAGAGCTCGGCGCGGCCCTCGGACTCGAGCAGCCGCCGTATCGTGTGGAGTGCTTTGACATGAGCCACCTCCAGGGTACGAACTACGTGGGCTCGATGGTGGTCTTCGAGGACGCGCTTGCAGTGAAGAGTGACTACCGACACTTCAACGTCAAAGAAGTCCTCGGTAACGACGACGTGGGTGCGATGGAAGAGGTCGTTCGCCGGCGCCTCACCCATTGGGAAGAACACCAGGGAACGTCGAAGTTTCGCCGTCCCGACCTCATCATCATTGACGGAGGTCTGCCGCAACTTCACGCGGCTGAAAAAGCCGCGCGCTCGTTACAACTCGGTGGTCTCGTGGAGTTCGTCGCGCTCGCCAAACGCGAAGAGCTCTTGTATCGACCGGGTAGCTCGACGCCCATTGCGTTAGAACGTGGGTCGGAAAGTCTCTACCTCGTCCAGCGCCTACGAGACGAAGCGCACCGCTTCGCCATCACGTTCCACCGATCAAAGCGGGGTAAGTCCATGGTGGCGTCGTCGCTCGAAGGTGTCGAGGGGCTCGGACCTGCGCGACGCGAACGACTGCTCCAACAGTTCGGCTCGCTGAACGCACTTCGATCGGCGACCTTCGATGAACTCGACGCGTTGGCCTGGCTGCCCAGTGACGTGGCGACGAGGCTCTACGATCATCTACAGGCGCCCCCGGTGCCCAAACCCACAAAGGGGAGTACGGACGATGAGTGAGGTGTTGTTGGTGACGGGCATGTCGGGCGCGGGGCGCTCGACGGTCTCAGCCGCCCTCGAGGACCTGGGCTGGTTCGTCATTGACAATCTGCCTCTCGAACTCGTCGTTCGAGTTGGCGAATTAGCGTCCGTGGGCTCGAACGATTACGCGGGCGTGGCGTTTATCCTCGGACGCTCGGGCGCGGTGCAGCCCGAGGCGTTGTTGGCCGTGGAGCGAGAACTTCAACAACGTCACGACAACGCCAAGATCCTCTTTCTCGACGCTCCCGATGAGGTTCTCATCCATCGCTTCGAAGGCAATCGCCGCCGTCACCCCTTCGCCGCCGCCACGCTGGCCGAATCCATTGCTGGAGAGCGTGCTCTGTTGTTGTCGATCCGTGACGCCGCCGACCTCGTCATCGACACCGGATCGATTAACACCAATCAACTTCGTCGACGCATTGTTGAGACGTTTACTGACGCGAGTGCGATGGAGTCGCTTCGCGTATCGCTCGTCTCCTTTGGCTACGCCTACGGCATTCCCCGTGACGTCGACCTCGTTTTCGACTGTCGATTCCTCCCCAATCCACACTGGGTGGAAGAGCTTCGACCGCTCACCGGTCTCGACGAGCCCGTCGCGCACTACGTACTGGCACAAGAACCTGCGGAGCACTTCTTGCGCGACGTCGTCGCGTTGTTGCAGTGGCAGATTCCGGCCTTTGCCAAGGAGGGTAAGTCGTATCTTTCGATCGCGATTGGCTGCACCGGTGGTCGCCACCGCAGTGTCGCTCTCGCGGAGGAGATTCGTCGGCGACTCGATATTGAGAACGCCGTGTTTCACCGCGACATCGCCCGATGAAGGTCGTCGCCGTCGGAGGCGGTCACGGTACTGCGGTGTCCCTTCGCGCACTCAAGCGGCTCTCAAAGGACGTGACTGGCGTCGTGTCGGTCGCCGACGACGGGGGTTCGACGGGACGCTTACGCGCCATGTTGAACGTCGCCGCCGTGGGAGACCTTCGAAAGTGTTTGGTCGCCCTCGCCGATCCCGATAATCCTCTCACGGCGTCTTTTGAACACCGTTTCAGTGTCGGCGAACTCAGTGGTCACGCGGTGGGCAATCTCTTGCTCGTTGGCCTTATCGACGCGACGGGTGACCTCGAAGAGTCGGTGCGCGCCCTAGCCCAGGTAATGGGCGTCACGGGCACCATCGTGCCGGCCAGTTGCGAGGGCGTCGTTTTACTCGCCATCACCGAAGAGGGTCCCACGCGGGGCCAGAGCGAAGTGGCGCGTTCGTCGTCGATTCGTCGTATCAGCTTGGAGCCGGCGAATCCGGCCGCCCCAATCGCGGCAGTGGAAACAATAGAACGCGCCGACGTCATCTTGATTGGTCCGGGATCGCTCTTCACCAGCGTGTTGGCGGCGTGCGTGGTGCCCGGTATTACACAAGCGCTCGCCGGAACGCGGGCGAAAAAGATCTACGTCGCCAACTTGCGCCCACAGCGACCAGAGACCGAAGGATTTACGCTGCAAGACCACGTGGACGCGCTCGAACGCCACGGGGTCGTGCCCGATCTTGTCATGGTCGACGAATCGTCGACCTTTGGGAACGAACATTGCATGCTTCCTTTGAGCGTCGTTGACATTGCGGCCGAGAATGGTCTCGTGCACGATGTGCAAAAATTGGCTACGGCCGTCTTGGCAGAAGTGCGAAGATAGTGGACCGACAAAATGAAGGAGACGCCAGTGGCGACACGGGTAGGAATTAACGGGTTTGGTCGAATTGGGCGGAATTTTCTGCGCGCGTCGCTGGGCAACCCCGCGATCGACATCGTGGCAATCAACGACCTCGTCTCTCCGGAGACCAACGCCCACCTCTTGAAGTACGACTCGACCCACGGCACGCTCGATCGTCCCGTGCGCGTGACCGCTGAAGGTCTGAGTGTCGGCGACCACACCGTCAAGGTCTTGGCGGAGCGCAACCCGACCGAACTGCCCTGGGGCGAGCTCGGCGTCGACGTCGTCATCGAATCAACGGGACGCTTCACGAGCCGCGCTGACGCAGCACAACACCTCAGTGCTGGCGCGAAGCGCGTCATCATCTCGGCACCCTCGAGCGACGCGGACGCGATGTTCGTGGTGGGCGTGAACGAGGACTCCTACGACCCTGACGTTCACTTTGTCGTGAGCAACGCGTCGTGCACGACGAACTGTTTCGTGCCAATGGTAAAGGTCCTTGACGACGCGTTGAGCGTCGACGTTGGACTGATGACGACCGTGCACGCCTACACCAACGATCAGAACCTCCTCGACCTCGCCCACGGTGACCTTCGTCGAGCGCGCGCCGCCGCGACGAACATTGTGCCAGCGACGACGGGCGCGGCGCGCGCGACGAGTCTCGTCATGGCGTCAATGAAGGGTCGACTGGACGGGACCTCGCTGCGCGTACCAGTCCCCGTGGGCAGCATCACCGACTTCACGGCGATAGTTCGCTCGACGAGCGTTGTAGAGATCAACGCGGCCTTTGAGGCGGCGGCGGAAGGTCCCTTGAAGGGCATTCTTGTGTACACCGACGAACCGATCGTGTCGTCGGACATAATTGGTAGTTCCGCGTCGTGTACTTTTGATTCGCTGATGACCATGGTGCAGCGCATCGACGACGCCAAGAGCCTCGTGAAGGTCTTTGGTTGGTACGACAACGAATGGGGCTACTCGTGTCGCCTCGTCGACCTCACCGTGCACCTTGGTCAGTAGCGCCGTGTCCACGGGCCTGCCGTCAATCGATCGGTGGGGGAGTCTCACGAATAAACGCGTGCTCGTGCGCGTTGATTTCAACGTGCCCGTCGCCGAGATCGATGGCGTACGCACGGTGACCGACGACTTTCGCCTCCGCTCGGCGCTCCCACTGTTTGACGCGCTGAACGAGCGCGGCGCGACGGTTGTCGCGGCGACGCACTTTGGACGGCCCGAGGGCGTGGCGGACCCGCGTTACGACGTCGAGCCGATACGACAACGCCTCTCGCAACTGCGCCCCGACGTTGAGCTGATGGAGAATCTGCGATTTCACGCAGGCGAAGAGGCGAACGATCCGACCTTTGGTGCGTCACTCTGCGAAGGTTTCGACTACTACGTCAACGAAGCCTTTGGCGCGTCGCACCGTGCTCACGCTTCAATCATGATTCCTCCGACGATATTGCCGAGCGCGGGGGGACCGAATCTGCACCGCGAAGTCGCGACACTCCTTTCGCTACTTCAGAACCCAGAGCGTCCATTTGTGGCGGTCGTTGGCGGTGCCAAGGTGAAGGACAAGCTCGGCATCATGAAGGTGCTCGCTGAAAAGGCCGACGCCGTCATCGTCGGCGGTGGCATGGCCTACACCTTTGCCGCTGCCGAAGGTCGCACTATTGGCGCGTCACTCTTTGACGCAACGTTCGTTGATGAGTGCGCCGCTCTGCTCGAACGCGGCAATGTCTTGATACCCGTCGACGCGCGTGGTTTAAAAGTGGGCGCGTCATTTGGCGACGCGGGTGGACCCGATGACGTGGTGGATTTCGGCGAGGACATTCCTGATGGCTTCGTGGGTCTTGATATTGGCCCGGTCTCAGTTGAGGTCTTTCTAGCCGCGATCAATGGCGCTTCGACAATTCTCTGGAACGGACCGATGGGCGTTTTTGAAGACCCTCGCTTTGGCGAGGGGACAGCGATGGTGGCTCGAGCCATCGCGTCTTCGCCGGCGATCAGTGTGGTGGGTGGTGGTGACTCCGTCGCCGCGCTGGCGTCCTATGGACTAAGCGACGCCGTGAGTTTTGTCTCCACGGGCGGCGGCGCGTCCCTAGAGCTCGTCGAGCTCGGTGATCTGCCCGGACTTCTGGCACTTCGAGAAAGTCCGTGGAACTAAATGAGCGCTCGACGTCCTCTCGTCATTGGTAATTGGAAGATGAACCTTGACTTTGTCGAAGGACTTCACCTGGTCCAACAACTTGGCGTGTTGATGAAGAACCGTCCCGTCGAACACACCGACGTCGTGGTCGCGGTTCCCTTTGTGGACCTTCGCACCGTGAGCTCGATCATCGACTCCGAGCGCCTCGACATTGGTCTTGGTGCACAACACGTGAATCCCAACGAGAACGGTGCGCACACCGGTGAGATCAGCACGTCGATGCTCAAGCGGCTCAACGTTGAGTGGGTCCTCGTTGGACACTCTGAACGGCGGGTGCACTACGCCATGATTGACGCCATCGTGACCCAGACGCTGTCGGCCGTCGTGCGCGCGGGACAACACGCGGTGCTCTGCGTAGGTGAGGAGCTTTCGATTCGAGAAAGCGGTGCTCACGAGGCCTTCGTCGAAGCGCAACTGCGAAGTGCCCTCGGTGGTCTCGACGAGAAGTATCTCGCGCTCGTGAGTGTCGCGTACGAGCCACTGTGGGCCATTGGCACCGGCGTCAACGCCACGTCGGAACAGGTACGCGAAATGACAACGTTTCTGCGTGGGGTCTTGCGATCACTGTCGTTCTCGTCGCCCCAGGTGCTTTATGGCGGCTCGGTGAACGCGGAGAACGCCGCGTCGATCGTGCGAGAGAGTGACGTGGACGGTTTCCTCGTAGGGGGAGCCTCCCTGAAAGCAGAATCGTTCTACGCCATTCTCCAGGCGTGCGACGACTGCTACGCTATAAAGCGCTAATCGGAGGACCCTTTGCTTACCTGGGCAATCATTACAATTGAGGCAGTTTCCGCTGTGGCGTTGATTTTTCTCGTCCTTTTGCACTCCGGGCGTGGCGGAGGCATCTCCGACCTTATGGGTGGCTCCATGGGTGCCGCGGCGACCGGATCGACCGTCGTAGAACGCAATTTGGACCGCATCACGATCGCAGTCGCGCTGGTCTTTACCTTCGCTACGTTGACGCTCGACTTGCGCCTGCAGTAACGACGATGATCTCGCGTCGAGGCGGACGCGCGCTGGTGGTGTCGATAGTGAGTATCGGGGCATTCGTAGTACCCGTCTCGTTCTCTGGTGCGCTGCAAAGCACAGTCAACGCCAACGAAAACGCCCGCACACTGGTGCTTTCGTTGCCGGGGCCCTTCAACGGGTGCACGTTCCTCGACACTGGCGCCAATCCGACGACCGGCGCAATCCTTGACCTGGTCCGTCCTTCGGCCTTCATTACGAACGCCAACGGCGTCCTGGCGGGCGAGAACGGAGCAATCGCTTCTGCGGAGTTGACCTCGCTTCAGCCAGAGACGGTGCGCTACACCCTCAGCGCCGACAAGGTCTGGAGTAATGG
>DAIQOO010000059.1:0-1496 GCA_036787845.1 Acidimicrobiales bacterium | reverse complement strand
TTCAGCCAGAGACGGTGCGCTACACCCTCAGCGCCGACAAGGTCTGGAGTAATGGCCTTCCCTTTACCGGCAACGACTTAGTGACGTGGTGGCAACGAGCAAAGTCACTGGCGAGCGTCACGAGTGACGGCTATCGCGCGATCAAGACCCTCAACGTGTCGTCGGACGGCCTAGTCGTCACGGCCGTCTTCGCCAAGCCCTACGCCGACTGGAATTTGCTCTTCCGCGACGTCGAGGCGAGGGGAACGTCGCTCGGCTGTGGAATCGCCAACTTGACGACGCGACCGTCGCTCGGGCCCTATCGCGTCACGTCCGCCACGCCAAGTCGCGTCGTGTTGGTCATGAATCGACAGTGGCCACTTGACGCCAATCGATTCGGGCGCGTCGTCATCAGCGACGCGACGACGTTGCCCACGAGCGCCACGACGATTTTCGCCGACTACTCACGCGGGGTGAACCGAGCGCAAGTGCAAACGATCAGTTCCTACCCAACAATGTTGAGTCGTATCGCATCATCGAACAGCATCGAGGAGTTGACGTTCGCGCCGCGACGTCCTTCGACGGCCAATCTCGCTGTTCGCAAAGCGCTGAGTTGGTCCATTACTCGCCAGCAACTAGTGAACCAACTCTTTGGTGCGGTGACGTATTCAACGTCCGTCGCGGCGTCGGCGGTGTACTCCCAGGGACAAGCGCAGTACCCGGGCACGAGCGGTACGGGACCGCCCAATCAGCCAACCACGACGACGTCACCGTTGCCAACGACGGTCGACGGTCTTAGCGACTGCGTTACCTGCGCGGTGGCGACACTGAGAGATGAAGGACTCCGCCGCACCAGTGCCGGTTGGTTGAACAGCGCCGGTACACCGCTCTCGATTCGTCTCGCCGTGGGATCGAGCGCACTTGATCAGGCCGTCGCCAAAATCATCGCTAGTGACTGGACCGCTATTGGCATTGCAACCGTGAAGGTGAACGTACGCGGTGAAGCGGCCACCGCGCTCGCCGCCGCTACCAACAGCGTCGACGCCGCGGTCTTTTCGCGTCCCACCTTGTCCGCGCCTTCGTACGCGGCGCGCTCTTGGGTGGGCGCGCCGTATCCAAACACCTTCCCGAGTGGCGTTCGCATTCCGGCGATTACCGCACTCTTCAATCAGGCAACGGCCATCTTCAATCCGGTTACGGCGTCAGCGACGTGGCTGCGAATCGATCAAATCATCATGACGCACTACTGGGTTCGACCACTTTTCGCGGCGCCGTCGCTTGCGGTGTGGTCAAGTTCTCTCGCCACGGTGCTGAACACGTTCTCGGTGCCGGGATTCGTTGATCAACTTCCGACGTGGTCAATTACATCGGTGCCACCACAAAGTTAGGGAAAAGCCATTGTTCGTCAACGGCTAGAGTGGAAACCGCGTCGGAGTGGCGGAATAGGCAGACGCGCCAGCTTGAGGGGCTGGTGCCCTTAGGGGCGTGTGGGTTCAAGTCCCGTCTCCGACACCAAC
>DAIQOO010000172.1:0-2784 GCA_036787845.1 Acidimicrobiales bacterium | reverse complement strand
CCGAGCACCAAGTACCACGACGAGGTCGAGCCGGGTAGGACTTGTAGGTAGTTCAACGTGATGACTATCACGCCAAAGAGTAAGAGATCAAGCAACAGCCAGCCGTACCAGTGGGGACTGTGGTCAGCGCTAACGGGACGACGCTTCGTCACCCGCCCACGTGCCTCGGCGTCAACATAGCGACCAACCGATTTTCTGTTCTGTTTCGATTTGGATTTCGCCATAGATGTCGATGCTATTACGTTGGCTCGTTAGCCTAATGTGCCTGTTGTGCTCGTTGTGCTCGTTGTGCCTATTGCGGACTGACAGAGCGTGAGCGCAATGATGGAACCGTACGTCGCGTAGGAACCGCCCGGAACACTCTGGGTGGCAACTGTCTGGGGAGAGCCAACGGTGCACACCGCCGTGGGGTCAGTCGTGAACGAAGATCCAAAACCAGCAGCCCGGAGAGCACTTGAAGCGTCAGTGCCGGATTTGCTAGTCACTGTCGGTACGACATGTTGACAGAATCCCGAGGAAACGACGAGCGCGATCTGTTGTCCCTGAGTGACAAGCGAACCCGCCCCTGGAATCGAAGAAATGACTAGGCCCGACGTCACCGTATCTGAACAGACGCGAGTGAAGGGCGGTAGTTTGACGGTGAGGCTCTGATTCGTTATCGATATGGCAGCCGCGGTAGTGGTATCGCTGTTCACCGACGTCAACGGGTACTTCGCGTTAGGCGCCAAGACGACGAGCGTTACTAGGGTGCCCGTCTGTGTCTTGGTCCCCGTGGGAGGAGTCTGGGAGAGCACCGTGTTTGGAATCGCCCCGGCTGGACCGGTGGGCGTTTGCGTAACTTTGGAACTGAGCTTTAACGTACCCAGCAAACTATAAGCATTTGAAAGTGACATGCCGAAGAAATCCGGCACCGTAACTTGAGTTGTCGTGACGCCAAGACTGACCTTTAGTTCCACGGCTTGGCCCTTGGCGATGCGTTTCCCCGCATTGGGCACGGTTGCCACAACAGAGTCCTTTGGCAAGTTCGACTTCACCCGTGAAGTCCCGCCAATGACGAAGCCATCATCTAAAAGCCGCTGCGTCGCTGCGGAGACGTTTTGACCAATCACGTCAGGCATGTTGGTCACCGTGGTCTTCTTGTTTAGGACATACCCGAACGCGGCACCAGCGATCAACAAGATGACGAGCGCAATAATGGGCCCGGTGTAGTTACGACGACGTCGGCGAATATCAGTGCGCGGTCCCGTCATTAACGGCACCGATTGGGTCCTGTCACCGGGCACTGCCGCCACCATGCGCGTCGCGTCGGCGCCGAAGAACGCGGTGTCACGTGCGGCCGCTCGCACGGGCTGACCTTCGCTGAAGCGCAGCAAGTCGGAGCGAAATTCATCGGCCGACTGGTAGCGCTGCCCGGGAGACTTCGCGAGAGCTTCCATGACGATCGCTTCAAGATCATGGGGCAACGTGTCCGAGAACTGTGACGGCGGAGGAACCGTGCCGTGCACGTGCTGGCTCGAGACCTCTATTGGCGAATCGCCGCGAAAAGGAGGTCGGCCAACGAGCATCTCGTACAGCACGACACCGAGCGAATAAACGTCGCTTCGACCATCGACGGCAACACCTTCCGCTTGCTCAGGCGAGAAATACGTCGCGGTACCCATCACCGAACCAGCCTCAGCGAGATGATCCTCACTCGACACCGCTTGCGCGATGCCAAAGTCGGTGACCTTGACCTGACCCTCGTTGGTGATCAAGATGTTGCCGGGTTTCACGTCGCGGTGAACGACACCGTTTCGATGCGCGTAACCAAGTGCGGCCGCGACTTGTGCAACTATCTCCGCCGAGCGAGAAGGCGTCAGCGTCTGAGAACCTCGAAGCAGCTCGGCGAGGGACGTTCCCTCGACGAGCTCCATCACAATGAAGTAGGTCCCACTGTCCTCGCCCCAGTCAAAGACCGGCACGATATTGGGGTGCGAAAGATTTGCGGCCGCTTGAGCTTCGCGGCGAAATCGCTCCACGAACAGGGGGTCTGCACTTAATTCAGGGTAGAGAATCTTGAGCGCCACGGCGCGGTTAAGCAGCGTGTCTTGAGCCCGATAGACCATCGCCATGCCCCCACGAGCGATTAAGTGAGTGAGCTGATAGCGATTGGAGTACAGGCGTGGGTCGTCAACGGGCTCCATACCAGCCCAAGCCTACGCCGTGTCAAACATAAGAGGTAGGCGACGTCACTTGGGACACGTGCCCGAAATGCCCGATGCCGGGTGGCCGCACTGGATCGAGAACGCACCTTCCACCAAGCACGTCATTATCGGTCCTGCAACAAGCGCACCCGTCTTCTCGATGGCCTGAAAGGGCATGACGACGGCCACTGCAATTGTGGGAGCGCTGGCCGGAGCGAAAGCGATTCATCCATTCGTCGGTCAGGTGAGTGCCGGTCTGGGCCGTAACAGTCTTGGCGCCCACGTCATCCACCACGGGAAGGTAGCCATAGGCCGTACCGCGGCTGGCGAGGGCCACCATCAAGGGGACAATCTGTCCTGATTGCGCGGAGGTAAGTGGCGTCTTCCACGCAATCGGCTTGTAACGATGGATGGCACTTCCATCCGCTGAGGTCACGTAGTCCAGAAGATGCGGCGTCATCATGACGCCACCATTTCCAATCGAGGCGAGCCCGCCGGCGATTGCGTATTCCTTGGATTTATAGGTGAAGCGTCCAGCGCCTTGGCCCGAAAGAACTGCACATTCGCCGACTGCGCCGCGGCGACGGCGAACAGGAGCAAG
>DAIQOO010000058.1:4057-10248 GCA_036787845.1 Acidimicrobiales bacterium | reverse complement strand
GGTCGTCGCTCTCTGCCCGTCAGCCCGGCAACTCGATCACGGGCTCGGTCTCGCTGGGGCGCGCACAACAGATCACGCAATTGTTGAATGAAGCCGAAGTTGATGTCGCGAACGGTAACGTGATCGCCGCCTTGAGTGCGTACCAGCAAGTGCTGGTGCTGCGTCCAAAGAACGTGACCGCGTTGACGCAGACTGGATGGTTGGACTTTTCAGCGGGTAGCGCGAAAAAGGACGCCGCGCTGGTGGCGATCGGCGTTAACGATCTTCGCCGAGTTATTTCCTACGCGCCGAGGAACCCTGCGCCTCGTCTTTACTACGCCATCGTCGCCGACTTGACGCCCGGGAATCAATCACTCGCCAAAAGTGAGTTCAAACTCTTTCTTTCGCTCAAACCGTCGACGTATCAACTCGCTATTGCGCGGCCATATCTTCGTCAACTCGGCATGGCGACTTCGTAACTCGTCACGCTGACTGGTAATCGGCGCCTGAGAATCAGGCAGTCACGCTACAGGTATCGTCACCGAGCGCTCGCGAGGTAAGCGTGACGGTCGTGCGTCCGGCACCGAGGCCTTCCAGCATTCCGGCAATCAGTCCCCGGTCAACGGCACAAAGCACGGGGTGGTGTCGCGCGGCAGAGCCGAAAGGACAGTTGTCCGACACCACCGAACTGGTGAGGTCGGTGTTTTCTGTACGCGCGTCAAAACCATGCGCGGTCAAGAGTCCAGCAATTGACACCATGGCGGTCTTGACTGACCGTGTCGTGTCACTGGTGCCCACCGCTTCGACCAGCGTGCGGCCGTAATCGAGTCCTACGTCGTGGGCCATCATTTCGCTGGCGTCAGGGCCGAGCCGTTCGAGAGCCATTTCGAGCAGTGCGACGAGCAGCGCGTCGCGGCGAATCGATCCCTCTAACGCCACCGACTCATCGAGGACGCGGTACCCCTTGGCGGGGCGCCCGACCGTGGTCTTGTGCACGTTGTCGTAAGTGACGTACCCACCCTCACTCAGTCGTTCCAGGTGGTGGCGCACGACGTTGGCGTGAACTTCGCAGTGCGTTGCCAGCTCGCCGGCGGTCGCGCCCGGGTTCTCTCGGAGGTAGAAGTAGATCTTGCGGCGAGTGCTGTCGCCAAAGGAGTGCGTGAGCGCGGTCACCGTGGCCGTAAAGAGAGCCGGGTCGAGGTCGTTCTCGTTAGACGTGGTCACAAGGAAAAGTTTATGGGTGAGTGGGCGATGAGCAACGGTAACCTCAAAGAGCCCATCTAAAGGACTCTCGTGACGCTTAACTCCCAACTTCGTAGCGACCTCGCCGCCATTCGAGAACCCCAATTGGTACGCACCTTGGCGGAGCTGAGCTTCCTTGGTGACGTCACCGAGAAAAAAGGCGTGCTTCGCGTCGAATTGGTGTTGCCCGTGACCAACTGGCCCCATCTTGAAAGTTTGCGTCAGGCGGTGCTCGACCTAGCGCCCGAAGCTGAAATTGTCGTGCGCACAATGAACGATGACGAGCGCCTGGAGCTACGTAACTTTCTTCGCGGGGCCATGGTCGCCGACTCCGGCCCGGGCGAGCACGAACACGCTGACGCCTCGCCGCGCTTTCTCGCCAAGCTCTCCAAAACCCGCGTGCTCGGCATCTCCTCGGGCAAGGGAGGCGTGGGTAAGTCGTCAGTGACGGTGAACTTAGCGATTGCCCTCGCTCAAGCGGGTCACTCGGTGGGCGTCTTGGACGCTGACGTGTACGGTTTCTCGCTACCGAAGATGCTCGGCGCGACGAATGATCCGATCGTGCTCGGTGACACGGTCATCCCGACGTTGGTTCACGGCGTGCGCTGTCTTTCAATGGGCTACTTCGTCGACGACGCACAGCCGGTCATCTGGCGAGGCCCGATGTTGCACAAGGCTATTGAACAGCTCGTCACTGAGGCGTGGTGGGACGAGCCGGACTTTCTTCTCATCGATATGCCCCCCGGCACCGGTGACGTGGCGCTCACGTTGTCCGAGATACTGCCGCGCATTGAGATGTACGTAGTCACGACGCCCCAAGCCGCCGCGCAACGTGTCGCGCAACGTTCGGCCTACGCCGCGCGCAAGTTGAAGCTTTCGGTTCGCGGCGTGATTGAGAACATGAGTTGGTTCACCGGTGACGACGGTAAGCGCTACGAGATCTTTGGCTCGGGCGGCGGTGAGCAGATGGCGCGCGAACTCGGCGTCACACTCCTCGCAAAGATTCCCCTCGAGCCGAGCGTGCGGCACGGTGGCGACGTAGGCGAGCCCGTCGTCGTCACCCATCCCGACGGCGAGGCGGCGAAGGCTTTTATCCAACTCGCCGCGCGTGTCGCGCAGCAAGGTCCCTCGCGGGTCTATCGTCAAGAACTCAAGCTGGTGTAACCAGAACGAGGGGGAGCAATGGAGTTAGAAGGCAAGACCGCGGTCATTACCGGTGGGGCGAGCGGGATCGGACTTGCTACCGCAAAGCGGCTCGCCGCGTCGAACATGAATCTCGTGCTCGGTGACATCGAAGAGGCGCCACTGAAGAAAGCCGTGGCGGACTTGACGGCGAAGGGCGTCAACGTTATCGGTGTACCGACCGACGTGACCATCGAAGAGAACGTCATCGCACTTCGAGACGCCGCCACTAGTGCCTTTGGCGGTGCCCATTTGGTCTTTAACAACGCCGGCGTCGCGGCGGGGGCTGCAATCGGCACTCCTACCAAGGTCTGGAAGTGGGTACTCGATGTCGACCTCTACGGCGTAATCTACGGCCTCAACGCCTTTTTGCCGCTCTTTCTCGAACAGAACGAGGGCCATGTCGTGAACACCGCGTCACTGGCCGGTTTGGGTGGCGCGCCGGGCATGGGGCCGTACTGTGCAGCGAAATTTGCCGTCGTTGGTCTGTCGGAATCACTCTTTCAGGAACTGTTGCTCAGTGGCTCGAACGTCGGCGTGTCGGTGCTCTGTCCGGGTTTCGTTCGTACGAGGATTCACGAGTCCGGGCGCAATATGCCACGAGAACTCGTCAGCTTTAATGAGGACCCGACGAACAAGATGATCGCCGACATGGCGAGCCAGGCCGTGAACGCCGGCATAGACGCGGCCGACGTCGCGAGTGCCGTCGAGAACGCTGTTCGCGCCAACACGTTCTGGATCCTCCCGCACGAGCACTCGGCAGTTCGCACGACGGAACTTCGCCTGGAGTGGATGCGCGGTGGTCCACCCATGAAGTTCGACCTCATGGGAGCGACAAAGCCCTAGCGGTCGATGCCGTTCGGTAACCGATCGATGGGCCAGTCGAGTTGGGTGACGGCGCTGCGACACGCGTAACGATCGGTCATGCCCGCGACGTACTGCACAGCATCGTGCAACGCTGTTTCGGTGTTCTCGACCTCGCCGCCACGTGCCGCGACGTCGGGGATGAGATAGGGGTGCACGCTGTAATACTCAACGAGTGCGCGCAACATTCCCACGACGGCTGAAGCCTGTTGGCGTGACGCACTGCGCAAGTAAATCGTGTCGTAGTTGAAAGCCCGAAAGGCCGCCAACGCTTCGGCGTGGCTCGCGTCCATGCCAATCACGCCCGTTGATCTCACGGTGTCGATAACGGCGTTAATGAACGAGCCCAACTGTTGGCCACGTCGAACGCCACAGCGTTCACGAACGAGACCTGGCAACTCGTCAACGTCGACAATGCCGGCCGAGACGGCGTCTTCGAAGTCGTGACAGACGTAGGCAATGCGATCGGCCCACGAGACGACCTCACCTTCGGGCGTCGCGGGCGCGGGTCGTGCCCATGAGTGGTTTCTGATGCCATCCAAGGTCTCGACGCAGAGATTGAGATTCAACAGCGACACGTCGGCCCCCCACGTCGCGTGATCGAAACCTCCTTCGACGAAGGGATCCAACGCCTCTTCGCTGGCGTGACCCCCGGGACCGTGACCGCAGTCGTGACCGAGCGCGATGGCTTCGGTGAGCGCCGCGTTCAAGCTGAGCGGCCGTGCGATGCCGGTGGCGACTTGGGCGACTTCGAGCGCGTGGGTGAGTCGGGTGCGCATGTGGTCGTCAGGAAAGATGAAGACTTGGGTCTTGCCGGCGAGGCGACGAAACGCACTCGAGTGCAGGATTCGATCGCGGTCACGTTCAAAGCAGGTGCGATAGTCGTCGGGCGCTTCTTCTCGTTGGCGGTGCCCCGCGCCAGAACTTCTGGTGGCGCCGGGTGCCAAAAGCGCGTCGAGTTGGGCGTCTCGCTGGCGCAGTGCTCCTCCTGGAGATGGATCACTCAGGGGCAGCGGCTCGATCGTGGTTCTTGAATCATGGTGGGCGACGGTGACGTCGTCGCTCGCGCCTTCGTAGCCACTCATGGTCGCGGCCCATCGTCGGGCGCGTTCGGATATGGGCTCGTTACTCACGTCTCTCATTTTGCCTCAACGCCGTAACATGGGTTTTGAGGTCAACGTAGTAGGAGAGTCGTTATGGAAATTCGAATCGGCATTGTCCAGTCAATGAAGGAGATTGATGTCGATCTGCCCGAAGACGCCGATCGTGACAAGGTCATGAAGGAAGTCGAGCAAGCACTCAACTCTGAGACCGTGTTGTGGCTGACCGACCGCAAGGGACGCCGCGTCGGCGTGCCGTCGAGCCGTATTGCCTACGTCGAACTCGGAACGCCCTCCAGCGGTCGCGTCGTGGGATTCGGCGCAGCGTAACTCTCTGTGATCGATTACCACCTGCACCTCTGGCCCCACTCGGAGTCCTCGGTGTGGTTCAAACTCGATCAGATCGCCCAGTACTGCGACGAAGCTGCACGAAATGGCGTGAGTGAACTCGCGCTCACCGAACACTCGCACCGCTTCGTTGACGTCGCCTCGGTGGTGGGTCCATTCTGGCTGCGCTACGGTCACGAACCCACGAGTGCCACGATGGCGGAATATTGGGACTTTCACGCCCGCAACTCACTCGAGGCTTACGTCACGCTCGCCCAACGAGCGAAGGACGAGGGGCTGCCGGTCAAGATCGGTCTCGAGGTCGACTTCTACAAAGGTCAAATGGACGACGTCTCTTTGTTGCTCGCGCAGTACCCCTTTGACGTTCTCATCGGATCCGTGCACTGGCTCGGTACGTGGCAGCTCGACGACATCGACAGCGACGTGAACATGCACGAATGGACCGTACGCGACGTCGATCAGTGTTGGAAGGACTACACGATTGCTCTCGATGAACTCTGTGCGTCGAATGCAGTTGACGTACTCGCGCACCCCGATCTCATTAAGGTCGCTGGGTACTACGCGACGAGTCCTGGAGAGTTCTGGGACGCAATGGCCGAGTCGGCAGCGAAGGTCGACGTGTCGCTCGAGTGCTCTTCGGCCGGTTGGAAGAAGCCCGTCGGCGAGCAGTACCCAGCCATTGGTTTCCTTGATCGACTTGTCGCCAAGGGCGTCACGTTCACTACAGCCTCTGACGCGCACCGTCGTGAGCGCGTGGGTGAGCGTGTTGGGGACCTCGCGGCACTGTTGGAAGAGCGCGGTGTCAATCAGTTGGCCTCGTACACGAAGCGACAACGTCGGATGATTCCTTTGCGGGTTATCTAGTGGCGACCCTCGCTGAGCTCGCGGCGCTGAGAACAAAACTCGAAGAACCCGCGATCGATCACTTACTTCGACTCATCGCCTCGTGGTCGTTACTCGCGGACCTCTCCTTCTCCGACATGCTCCTAATGGCACGCGTTGAAGAGCACGGACGCGACGACGAACAGCTCGTGGTCTTAGGACAGATGCGCCCGAACAACCGCACGACGCTGATTAACGACGACCTCGTCGGTACGACCCAGCGCACGAAGAGCTGGCCCCTCGTTCGTCTGGCCTTCGAGAGCGGCGCGCGCGTTGAGGGTGAACTGCGGATCGATAACGTCAACGACTTGGTGCCGGTGTGGTGCGTGCCGGTTGGTTTTCACGGGCGCGTCGTCGCTGTCCTCGTGCGACTCCAGGGGCCCCTGCGCGGCTCGGCGTCGATGTACGAACAGTCCTACCTGTCGGTGTTCGTACGACTTTGCACGATGGTCACTGACGCAACGTTTCCCTACCGCGAGGACGCCGTCGCTGGTCCGGGACTGCCGCGGGTGGGCGATGGCGTGATTTTGATCGACGCGGACGGTCGCGTGGAGTTCGCTACCCCGAACGCGGTCAACGCGTTGCACCGCCTCG
>DAIQOO010000058.1:1316-3957 GCA_036787845.1 Acidimicrobiales bacterium | reverse complement strand
GAGCGTCGCGTGCGTTCTATCGCCGTCGTGCACGAAGTGTTGTCACGCGAACCTGGTGAAGAAGTCATTTTTGACGAGATCGTGAGGTCGCTGGTACTGCTCGTCGAAGACACGGTGTTGGCGCTGCACCCGGTTGAGATCGTCGTCAATGGCGAACTCGGCGTGCTGTCAACTGATTTGGCGACCCCGCTCGCGGTGGCGCTGGCGGAGCTTTTGACGAATGCCGTCGAACACGCCTTTACCGACTTTGGGGGCAAGAACAACGAGAACGTCGGCGTCGTGACCTTGAACCTCTACAAAGAGGACGGAAACGCAATAGCGGAGATCAGAGACAACGGGCGAGGACTCGGTGACGACTTCTCACTCGAAGTGCCAACAAGTCTTGGCCTGTCGATCGTGCGCGACCTGGTGCGAGCGCAACTCTATGGAGAACTTGAGATGATGTCGGTTCCCGCAGTGGACGGCGGGGGCACGCTGGTTCGCGTGTCGGTGCCGCTGGTTGCGAGGCCCTAGTTAGCGTTCGAAGCGCGACGGCGAGCGGCTAGCCACTGCTTGCGCAGTTTGCGGCGCTCGTCTTCGGTCGTGCCACCCCACACGCCCGACTCTTGGTTCGTCGCGAGTGCGAACTCGAGACAGGCCTTTTGGGCGTCACAGTGATCGCAGACTCGCTTGGCCGATTCAATCTGGTCCGTGGCCATGCCCGTCGTGCCAATGGGGAAGAACAACTCGGGTTCGGTGTCGCGACAGGCGGCGTCAGAACGCCATTCCGAGTCGTCCCAGGCGTGGGTGCGGTTCCAGATCAACGACATGACAAATCCTCTAACTTTTGGGGGGCGTATCATGCTCCGTTCAGAAAGAACACGTACGTGGAACAAAAATTCTACTGAAAATACGCTTGAAAAACAAGGCTTTTCTCAGGTATTTCAAGTGCCTTCAGTTGGGTAACTCCTGGTCACGTGCGAGACTCACAGCGTGACCGCCGTCTTCGCGCACCGAGGAGCCCACCTTCAACAACGCGAAAATACCCTCGAGGCCTTTCGAGACGCGGTGACCCTTGGGGTCGCGGGCGTCGAGCTCGACGTGCGCCAAACGCTCGACGGCGCGCTCGTTGTTCACCACGATCCCATGATTGGCGACCTGGCGATTGGCCAGTGTCGGGCTGAGGATCTGCCCTCGTACGTCCCAAGCCTCGAAGCAGCCCTCGACGTACTACAAGGCCTTACGGTCAACGTCGAGATCAAGAACCTAAAAGACCCCCGAGAGCCGACCTACGACGAATCGGGCGACTTCGCGCGTCGGGTGATCGACGTTCTCCACGAGCACGATTGGGCCTCGTCCGTCATTATCTCCAGCTTTGACCTGACGACCTGTGCGCAGGTTCGTTCCTACGACATCGATATAGTCGTTGGTTGGCTGATCTGGCAGATACCCCTGGCGTCGGCCCTCACTGAGGCGCACGTACTGGGTCTTGACGCGGTGAATCCACATTTCACGTTAGTGACGCCAAAGACGGTCGAGTTAGCGACTGATCTTGGGCTGGACGTGAATGTCTGGACCGTCAACGAGCCAGAGGACATTCGAGCGATGGCGGCGATGGGCGTCTCGAGCATCATCACCGATCAACCGGCCCTCGCGATGCAACTGCTCGCGCACTAGTCGTCCATATTTGGACTCGTCGGTCTTGACCTAGATTGTTATCCATGAACATCGTCGTGTGCGTAAAGCAGATACCTGACCCAGCAGCTCCCCAGTCCTTTGACGCGTCGAACAACCTGAATCGCTCGGGCAAACTCATCCTCGACGAAGCCGACACCTACGGCGTCGAGATGGCCCTGCAGTTGGTTGACAAGGCTGGCGGCGGCGAGGTCACGGTCGTGTCAATGGGCTCGGGCGCCGACGTCGCGGGCCTGCGCAACGCTCTCGCTATGGGCGCCACGAAGGCGGTCATCGCGAGCGACGACGCACTTCGCGGCAGCGACGCGCTCAGTACCGCGAAAGTCCTCGCCGCGGTCATTCGTCGCGACAGTTTCGACCTCGTGCTCTGTGCGACTGAGTCGTCGGACGGTTACACCGGCACCATGCCAGTCCAGCTCGCGGAGCTGCTCGGCTTGGCGTCGATCACCTTCGCCAAAGCAGTCACGATTGACGGCTCACTAGTGAGCGTGAGTCGCCAGACCGAGTCGGGCTACGACGAAGTGACCGCACCTCTGCCGGCGCTCGTGACCGTGACGGCGGGCGTCGTCGAACCGCGCTACGCGTCCTTCAAGGGCATCATGGCCGCCAAGTCCAAGCCCCTCGAAGTACTCTCCATCGCGGATCTCGCCCTCGAGGGACAAGTGGGCGCCGTTGGTGCTCGCGAAGAGATCGTCTCGGTCGAAGCGGCCGAGTCACGCCAATCTGGCGAGAAGTACGTCGACGAGGGCGACGGGGCCGACAAGGTCGTCGCGTTCCTCGAGTCCATCAAAGTTCTGTAGGAGTATCAAATGACACTTTCCACTCTCTGGGTTCTCTGCGAGCCTTCGAACGGTACCTTCACGACGACGTCATTAGAACTCTTAAGCCGCGCCCGCAGCTTGGCGACCAATGTCGCGGCCGTGACGTGGGGCAGCGGCGGCGCTCTCGGCGCCCAGGCCGGCGAGTA
>DAIQOO010000058.1:0-1216 GCA_036787845.1 Acidimicrobiales bacterium | reverse complement strand
CAACTACCCACGCCCGTCGTTGGTGGACGCTCGCGGTGCTCAGCCTCGCGCAGTTGATGGTGCTCTTAGACGCGACCGTAATTAACATCGCACTCCCGCGCGCGCAAGCTGACCTGCATTTCTCTGCGGGCAACCGCCAGTGGGTTATCACGGCCTACGCGTTGGCCTTTGGTTCGTTGCTCTTACTCGGGGGACGACTGAGTGATCTTTGGGGACGTCGCAACGCTCTCTACGTAGGACTGACCGGTTTCGCGTTGGCGTCCGCGATGGGCGGCGCGGCGCACAGTTTCTCGATGCTGGTCACGGCGAGGGCGATCCAGGGCGTCTTTGGCGCGTTGTTGGCACCCGCCGCTCTCGCGGCTCTTTCGGTCACGTTCCGAGATCCAAAAGAGCGGGCCAAGGCCTTTGCGATCTATGGCCTCATCGGGGGCTCGGGAGCGGCGATCGGACTCTTGCTCGGGGGCGCGTTGACGCAGTGGGCGTCGTGGCGTTCGTGTCTCTTTATCAACCTCTTTTTCGCCGCGGTTGCGCTCATAGGTGTCGCCATCTTCGTTCAAGGCGGACGCGGTGAGCATCGCACTCAACTCGACGTAGCGGGCACGGTGCTCGCGAGCGGTGGTCTGTTCTTCGTGGTCTTTGGACTCAGTCACGCCGTGAACTCGAGTTGGTCGGACGTGGCGACGTGGGGCTCGCTCATCCTTGGGGCAGTCCTCTTTGTCCTCTTCGTGTTGTGGCAACAACACTCACGACATCCGCTGTTGCCACTTCGCATTGTGACCAATCGAACGCGAGCTGGTTCCTTGGTCGCGCTGTTACTCACCAGCATGGGAATCTTCGCCATTTTTCTCTTTCTGGCGTACTACCTACAAGATTTGCTCGGCTACTCACCATTACGCGCCGGCGTTGCCTTCTTACCCATCGTCATCGCCATCTCTTTGTCGTCAACGTTGGCGAGCGCTCGACTGCTCGCGATGACCGGGCCTAGACCTTTGATCCCGACCGGCATGGTGCTCTCGATGATGGGCATCATCCTCTTCACTCGACTGACGCCGTACTCGGACTACTGGGGTCACGTGCTGCCGGGTTTGGTCTTGACCGGCCTAGGACTTGGTCTCATCTTCGCGCCGGCCGTCGCGAGTGCGACGGCCGCGATTGAACCTCGCGACGCGGGCGCGGCGTCGGCGATGGTGAACACGACCCAACAGATCGGCGGCTC
>DAIQOO010000171.1:0-2805 GCA_036787845.1 Acidimicrobiales bacterium | reverse complement strand
CGAGTCTCAGCTAATGCGAAGCGTTTGGGGATCTGCGCGCACGAAGCTACTGATTGCGGCCCTGGCGGTCCTGGTGGCAGTCGTGGTTGTGGTGTCGCTGGTCGGGCTGCTGAGTTCGTCGGCGTCACCGACCAAGGGAGCGGCTGTACGGACCAGGTCCGCAACTACAGAAAGTACGGCGACGACGTACCACCCGCTGCGGATTACCCCACCCCAGACGGCGGTCGAGCGGACCGTCAATCAAGCAATGACTCAGAGTTCGAACCTTGATGGTTTGGCCGCATTGGAGGCGGCGAAGTTTCCGCTACCTGCCACCGGCGTCGCGTTTCCACCAATCGACGGGGAGGACTCGTCGTCACCCGCCATGTACGCCATGGCCTTCACGCAAGAACTCTTGGACATAGATTTCGCCACGTCAACGAGGAGTGAACTACTCGCCTGGGCGAGTTATAACAACGCACCCAACACGATGATCGAAATTCCCGCGACGGCGCAGGTGAAGATGCTTCCCGGTTCACTCACGACGGATCCGGCCCTATTGCCCACGCTCACCCAGTGGACCACGAAAGCGGCGGCGCGAACGATCTGGCGCGTCAGCGCTCTCGTGATCTCGGTTAATCCGGCGTGGACGCAGGCCCTGAGCGCGGGTTGGGAGTCGGTAGATCCACTCATGGTGATCTACGACGTGTCCGGGACGCTCACGGTAACGACCCCTGGCCGTACTTCATTAGTCGAGTCGTTCTCCTTCGGACTCACCCTCGGTGGAGCATCGTGGCACCCCGGCTACGGCGCCGTGGCCGTGGACTACTGGACCGTTAATTAGTGTGTAACAACTTCAACCCCCTCTGCCTCGTTGCCAAATCGATTGGCAGCTTGGGCACCACCGTCACGACCTCGGTGTTCACTAGCGTCGCGTCGGCCTTTGGGAACACTGCCGACTCCGCGATCAATTGGCTATGGCAACAGTTGTCCACGTCAACGGCGATCTCGCTCAGTGGCGCCAATTTCGAGCTCGACCTAGGCATCGTCGTGTCCATTGCCGCCGTCGTGTGTCTCGGGCTGTTCATTATTCAGATGGCGCTCTCGGCGCTAAAGCACGACGCGGGCGGCATCGGTCGTGCGCTGCGCGGTTTGGTAATCGCCACCGTGGGCTGCGCGATCACCTTGGCGAGCCTCGACGTGCTCCTCGGCGCCGTCGACAAGATCTGCGTGGGCGTGGTGAAGGTCGCGACCGGCGGCACGATCGCGACCATGGGCACCAAGATCATTGCCGGCACCATGTTCACGACGGTCCTGGCCACTCCCGCCACCGTATTGATTCTGTCGCTCTTCGCCATTTGCGCGGTGGCGGTCGTGTGGTTCGCGCTCGTAATTAGAAAAATGCTCATCATCATCACCGCGATCTTCGCGCCCCTGGCCTTCGCCGGGGGTGTCGCCGATCTCTCACGAGGTTGGGTGCGCAAGTGGCTCGAAGCCATGCTCGCGCTGGTTTTCTCCAAATTGATCCTGATCATCATCTTCGTCATCGGGCTAGGGGTTCTCGGCGGCATGGGTTCACCGGCCGGGTCCACACCATTTACGGCGATAACCCAGGAGATCACGGGCCTGCTCATCCTCCTCGTCGCCGGGTTCTCACCGTGGATGGCCCTGAGAATTGTGCACTTCACGGGTGACCACGTGGCCACGATGGCGGGCTCGGCGTCGCACGCCAGCTCGGGAGCATCGACAGTGGTGGGCGCCCCACAGAAGGCCGCGCAGATGAAGTATTCAGCGATGATGCTCGGGGGACACCGCTCGAGCTCAGTGGCGCCGCCACCCGGTTCCGGACTTGGTCCGATTGGTGGTGACGTCGCGACGTCCACGAGAGCGGGGGCGTCCGCCGCGGGTGCGGCCAGCGTTGTCGGCGGGGGCGTCGTTGCTGGCGCGGCGCAGGCCGGCGACGGAGTACGAAGAGAAATCTCAAGCGCCGCAAAGAATGGAGTCTCACGGGGTGCGCCAGTCGACGAGGCACCAGGTGGTGGCGTGAGTGGATCACCCGGCGTTCCGCGTGCTGCTGGTCCATTTCATGCCACGCGAGATGCGACATCGAACTCACCTGGCCGCTCTCTAACACCCCCAGCCCCCAGTCCTGAGGCTCGCCGCGTCGACGCCGACGCTCCTATTACTCCAACGTCATTTACGCATTCGCCTGCGACGCCCCGTGCGGCGCCAGATTCACCATCTCTAGCGCCACCACCGTTCCCCGTCACGCCGCCCGAGCCCCGAAATGAGTAAGTCGTGAGCGCAATCACTGCTCCCCAGACGGTGCGATTCGCCCGACGTCCGACGCGCGGAATGATGCTCGGCTTTTCGGCCCTGCGCTGTAGCGCCATCGGCGTGTCGTTCGCGATGCTGCTGCTCGGCCTCCTTGTTGGTGGCGGGTTCGGTCTCCTCGTGACGGGTCCGCTCTGGACGTTGTTCGTAGCCAGTGCCTTCGTCACGCGCAAGGGCGAGCCGATCATCGAATGGTTGCCCTTCTTGGTGCACTGGTCGACGCGCGTATCGGCGAAGCAGACGGAGTACCGGGTGCGCGTCACGTCGCCCCGTCCGGCGGGCACGATGGCCCTGCCGGGCGACGCGGCACCGCTGCGTTTCTTTAACGACCCCGACACCAGAACGTGTCTGGTTCACGACCCCCACCGTCAAACGCTCTCGGCGGTCTTAGCGGTGTCGCACTCGGCCTACGTACTGCTCGCGCCGGGCGATCAAGCACAACGCGTGTCGGCCTGGGGTCGCGTGCTCGCGTCCCTGGCCCAGACGGGCACG
>DAIQOO010000170.1:0-2820 GCA_036787845.1 Acidimicrobiales bacterium | reverse complement strand
GCAAAGAAGTAGTCAATTCTCACATGAGAATGTGTTCTCGAGGGGGCCGCATGGCCCCCTCGAGTGCTGTCTAGGCGCCGTCGAGGTCACTCGGTTCATCGACGTCAAAGCGCCAAGGACTGTCGGTCACGACGCGATAGTCAACTCGTAGGCGCTCCGCCTCTTGCACGTGAAGGGCCAGGGATCCCGGCCCGTAAGCAAAATGGAAACCGAGCCCCGTCGGCAGCACCAGCACGTTCGTGCCCTCGCCATGGTGGTCGCTCACTAGCGTGATGCCATATTCGGGCACGAAGTCTCCGAGTCCCTCGGGATAGCGCAGATCGCCGTGGACGATAATCAGTCGTTCAAAGCGGTCCCCAAGTCCCTCGTAGGCGTGTTGGACTGCGTCATTGAGGTTGGCCGCCTCCGAGATCCAGGCTTCAGCGCCCAACGATGTCGCAAAACGTGAGACGTCGGGATGTTCGCTGAGCACAATGACGTGACGGGGTTGACTGTGGAGGATGACGTTACGGGCGAGTTCCTCAGCGAGCGCCGCCACGTTGAGATCCGTGCCGTTCCTTAGTCGCTCTTTCGCGAGGTCAAATCGCTTGAGAGGAACGATGATCGCCTCGGTCATAGGGGTGAATGCTACGTGGTGACGACGTAGGTACCCTTGCAAAGGTGAGCGTGCTGCCCTGGGATCTGCTTGAGTTCGAACGAGCGTTACTCGCTCGAGGTGAGATCGTCGTTGGCGTTGACGAGGTGGGCAGGGGAGCTCTCGCCGGACCGATGACCGTAGGTGCAGTCGTGCTCTGCGGTGTCGACGCGCCGCCGTTAGGGCTCAACGATTCGAAGCTTCTTACACCAGCGCGCCGAGCGTCGCTGGTTGAACCACTTCGACAGTGGGCGGCCGATTGGTCGCTTGGCTCGGTCAGCGCTTTGGAGATCGACGCGTGGGGATTACGTCTTGCTCTCGCCGTCGCGGCGACGCGTGCCATAGAAGGTTTGAGGACGACTCCGACGCACGCGCTTATAGATGGTTCGTTCAACCTATTGCGCAGCCCACTCAACGTGGCCTTTGGCGTCGTAGCGCCTCCACCGCTTCGCTACGCCTCGCTGCCGGCCACGACGATCGTCAAGGGAGATCAACGAAGTGCGTCCATTGCCGCGGCGGCCGTGCTGGCCAAGGTCCACCGCGACGCGGTCATGGTTGCGTTGAATGACGAGTGCGAGGGCTATGACTGGGCGAGCAACAAGGGTTACGGGGCGCCCGATCACCTCGACGCCCTTCGTCGACTCGGGCCGAGCGCCTACCACCGTCAGACGTGGCGCCTGCCGGCAATGACTCCTCGATAATTGTCGTGAAATACCCTCGAGAGACCCGCCATTTAACGAGGAATTGTGCGTAAAAGACTAGGATTGTGAAGTTATGTCTTCGCTGCTCTCGGTAGAAAACTTAAAGGTTCAGTTCGCGTCACAGAAATCTTTCGCTACTGCGGTCGACGGTTTTTCACTCAACGTGAAGCTCGGTGAGTGTGTTGGATTGGTTGGCGAATCAGGTTGCGGGAAGACCACGACGGGACTGGCGATCATGCGGTTGCTGCCACCCAACGGGCACATCAAGGGCGGCAGCATCTCCCTCGACGGCGTTGATTTAACGACGTTGCCCGAAGGCGAGATGCGAAAGTACCGCGGTGAGTCGGTGGCGTTGATTCCCCAAGACCCCATGAGTTCGCTCAACCCCACCATGAAGATCGGACGCCAAATTGGTGAGGGATACCGGATACATCGTGGTGCGAGCGACGCCGACGCTCGCAAACGCGCGCTCGAGGTCCTCGAAATGGTCGAGATGCCCAATCCGAGCGAACGCTTGAATCAGTACCCGTTTGAACTCTCGGGTGGACTTCGCCAGCGCGTCATCATTGCGATGGGACTGGTCTGTAAGCCCAAACTGCTCATAGCCGACGAGCCCACGACGGCTCTGGACGTCACGATCCAGGCGCAGATTCTCGACATCATCGACAATCTTCGCTCCGAACTCAATATGGGCGTCCTGCTCATTACTCACGACATGGGCGTGATCGCTGAACGAACGGATCGTGTCGTCGTGATGTACGCCGGTGAGAAGGCCGAAGAGGCGACGACGACGGAACTCTTCGCCGCCATGCGTCATCCCTACTCTCAGGCATTACTCGCGTCCATGCCCAACTTGGAGAACACGACGAAGCACGAGCTGGCTTCAATCGCGGGTCTCCCACCAGATCTTTCGAAGGAGTTCGTGGGATGTCGATTCGCCCCACGTTGCGCGTACGCAACCGACCAATGCCGCAAGGTCGATCCGCCCCTGCAGACGGTGGGCGATCACGAGTACGCCTGTTTTCACCCCGTTGATGGTCCTATGCCGGTCGTTATTCGCTCGGGCGACACGATCGTCTCCGCGGCCCAAGCGACGACGCCCACGGAACTTGTTCGCGTGGACGGACTCGTCAAAGAATTCGCGATCAAGGCAGGTCTTTTTCGCCACAAGGTTGGCGCGATCCACGCGGTGTCGAACGTCACTTTTGGCATAAATGAGGGCGAGACATTTGGTTTGGTCGGTGAGTCGGGTTGTGGCAAAACGACAATTGGCCGAATGGTCGTTGGACTCGAGACCATCACGTCGGGAGAGATCTACTTCGCGGGCAAGTTGGTCTCGTCCCATGATCACAAGCCCGAGCGCAAGGACTATCGCGAACGTCAGATGATGTTCCAGGACCCCTATTCGTCGCTCGATCCACGATCGAAGGTCGGCGATATCCTTGCCGAGCCGCTCCTCATCCAACGACAGGGCTCCAAAGCCGA
>DAIQOO010000169.1:0-2870 GCA_036787845.1 Acidimicrobiales bacterium | reverse complement strand
ATTGTCACCGAGCACGGTGCCGCGGATCTTCGAGGCAAGACGGTGTGAGAGCGAGCTCGAGCGATGATAGAAATCTCCGATCCTGAGTTTCGCGACGAACTCGCCGCCGGTGCCGATCTGTTAGGTCGCTAAATGCTTATCGTTCGTGACTTGGGGATTGAGATCGGCCCGCGTCGTCTCCTCGAGCCCGTGTCCTTCGTCGTTGGTAACGGCGAAAAGGTCGGACTCGTCGGAAGAAACGGCGCGGGTAAGTCCACGCTGCTGTCGGTGCTGCTCGGCTACCACCCCGAGCACCTTCGTATCGCTGGCACGGTGTCGACCCAAGGATCGCTGAGCCACCTTCCCCAAGAACCCGTGCCCGGAGGACTCGGCGTCGAGCCCATTGGTTTGTCGCACGTCCTCTCCGCACGGGGCATCGACCGGCTCGACGCGGACATGCAACACGCTCGTCACGCTCTCGCGGCCGATCCGACCGAAGAGACCATCGTGCGATTCACTTCACTCGAGGAAGAGTTCCGTGAGCGAGGTGGTTACGAAGCCGAGTCCGAGGTCGCGCGACTCGCCGACGGACTCGGTTTGAAGCAGGACCTCTTACTCGAGGACTTGAATACGCTCTCGGGTGGCCAGCGCCGCCGTGTCGACTTGATGCGCGTCCTCTACGAGCAGCCCGAGACCATGGTGCTCGACGAACCGACGAACCACCTCGACAAGGCGGCCAAGCGTTGGCTCTTTGACGAACTAGAGCAGTTTCGTGGCGCCGTGCTCGTGATCAGCCACGACTTGCCATTGTTGGACCGCTCCATCGACCGGGTGCTGGCCCTGCGTGACGGACAGCTGCGTGAGTATCGCGGCAACTACACCAAGTTCCTCGCGCTCGAAGAGGAGCGTCGTCTCAGCGAAGAGAAGATCGCCGCGCACCAGGACGCCAAAATCGACCAGTTCACCAAACTCGCCGACTCCATGCGTGGACAGACCGAGAAGCGGGCTCGACTCGCGAAGGTCTTGGACCGTCGAGTCGAGAAGTTGAAGGACAACCGCATTGAAGTCACGAAGAAGGAGAAGAAGGTCACGTTTCGTCTTCCGGCGCCTCCGCGTAGTGGCGACGTGCCGATGACAGTAGAGAACGTCGCCGTTCGTTACGGTTCACTCGAGGTGCTGCGCGGGCTGAACTTCATCACGCGACGCGGCGATCGCATCGTCATCGTGGGAAAGAACGGCGCAGGTAAGTCGTCGTTGCTGCGCTGTCTCGCGGGCACCCAAGACGCCCAGGAGGGCATCGTGAAGTTCGGCGCCAACGTAATCGTTGGCTATTTCGCTCAGGAGAACGAGCAATTGGACTTCACCAAGTCGGTATTGGCGAACCTCGAGAACTCCACAGTCGAATCTGACGTGCAGCGTCGATCAATGCTCGGGGCCTTTGGTCTAAAGGGTTCGGCCGCGCACCAGATGCCGGCCACACTGTCGGGTGGCGAACGTGCGAAGTTGGCTCTCGCCATACTCGCGTCGTCCAAAGCCAACCTGTTGCTGCTCGACGAACCGACGAACAACTTGGACCCGGCCAGTGTCGAGGCATTGGGCGAGATGATGCGTCAGTGGAAGGGCACGATCGTTGCCGTTAGTCACGAACGTGGATTCGTCGAGGCGCTCGAGCCTACGCACGCCATCTTGTTACCGGAGGAGTACTTCGACCTTTGGGACGATGAGTACATGGACCTAATCGAACAGCGCTAGATCGAGTTGATTGACGCTCAGTCGAGGTGGCGTTCTGAAGCCCAGTGCGAGAGCTGGTGACGATTCGAGAGTTGGAGTTTCCGAAGTACCGATGACACGTGACTCTCGACGGTCTTAGTGGAGATGGCGAGCTCGGTGGCGATATCGCGATACGAGTAACCACGTGCAATCAGGCGTAACGCCTGACGTTCGCGAGGAGTTAGTTGATCGAGTTCGGGATCGACGTCGGCGGCGTCGAGATGTTGACCCTCGAGCGAGAACGCGTCAAGAACGAATCCAGCGAGGCGAGGTGAGAAGACCGCGTCACCCGCCGCGACGCGATAGATCGCGTCGAGCAAATCAGGCCCGGAGATGTTCTTCGTTACGTACCCACGAGCGCCAGCTCGAATGATGCTGATCACGTCTTCGGCGGCGTCCGACACCGAGAGCGCGAGAAAACGCGTCACGGGTGACTTCTCGTTGACGGCGCGCAACACTGCCAGTCCACCGCCGTCGGGCATGTGGACGTCGAGCAATACCACATCGGGCGTTCGTTCGAGGATCATTTCGATCGCGGCGTGGACCTCATCGGCCTCACCAACGATGTCAACAGAACCCGTGAGTTCGCTGCGAATCCCAGAACGGATGAGTTCGTGATCGTCGACGAGAAAGACGCGGGGTTGGGCCATCGATCAGAGCGTACGCGGGAGTGATAACTCGACGTCAGTGCCTACACCGGCAGTGCTCTTCAAGGAAACCGTGCCTCCGCGTTGGAGGATACGTTGGCGAATTGACAGCGCGATGCCTTTTCGATCATTGGGTACGGCGTCGACGTCAAAGCCTTTACCTTGATCGCGCACGAAGAGCGATAGTGCTGTTGTCTCGACCTCGGCGAAAATCGAAATGGACGGCGCCTCCGACCACCTCGCGGCGTTGATCGCGGCTTCGCGCCCCGCCGCGACGAGCGCCGTCACGTCTTCGCTCGCGGCGACGTCGCCAACGATGACGAGTTCGACCTTGACGCCGTAGTCGTTCTCTATTTCGTTCTCGAGTGCGTGCAAGAGAGAAGAGAACGTGGTCGTTTCGTCATTGGAGCGGTTCTGGTCGGGATTGAAGAGCCACTGGCGAAGTTCACGTTCTTGATTACGAGCCAAGCGGAT
>DAIQOO010000006.1:29756-34711 GCA_036787845.1 Acidimicrobiales bacterium | reverse complement strand
AGCGACTGCGCACGATCGGTGACAACACCGCGCTCGGCAGCGGCTTCAAGATCGCCATGCGCGACTTGGAGATTCGAGGAGCGGGCAATCTTTTGGGTCACGACCAGTCGGGTCCAGTGGCGGCCGTTGGCTACGACCTCTACGTGCAGCTCGTCGCCGAAGCGGTCGCCGACGCGAAGGGTTTCCACGTGCCCGACGTGGTGCCGATCACGCTGGACGTGCCGGGCGAAGCGCATCTGCCCAAGGACTACGTCAATGCCGACGACGCGCGACTCGAAGCATATCGGCGACTCGCGGGCGTGACGACCCGCGATGAACTCAACGACTTACGTGACGAGTGGATCGACCGCTATGGCGCACTGCCGCTCGCGACGATAGGACTGTTGGAGTTGGCGCAGTTGCGCCTCGTCTGTCTCGACATGGGCGTCTCGTCGGTCGTGGTCTTGCCCCAACGAGTGGGCATCCGCTCCAAACCCGTCTTGAAGTTGGGTCCGTTGGACCTGTCACTCAGTCAGCAACTTCGACTTCGTCGAACGCACGGATCGCGCGCGTACAACGAAGCGACCAAGGAACTACGACTCGAGGTCGACGCGGACGCCGCGTCGCCGCGCGCGATAACTTCGTTGCTCGAAGAGCTGAACGCCACCTCGGTGAGCGTCGAAGCGTGATTCGGTAGCATAGGAAAGTGCGTCGCCTCGTAGCAGTATTCGTCGTTGCTCTTCTCGGGGCCATGCTCTATGGACTGAACGGTTCGTCGTCGGGTCTCAGCGTGAATAACCAGAGCGTGTCGGCAGCGACAATGCGCACTGAACTTGCCGCCATTTCGCAGAGCCGGACACTGCAGTGCTTCATCACTGCTCTAAGCCCGACGAACTTCGCGCCCGGGGCTGGTGGCGACTCGATCAAAGCGGCGGGCGCTGCGGCGTGGGCGAACCTACGTGTTGAGGGCGTCACCATTGACCAGTACGTCACGACACAACTGAAGTACCACCCGAGCGCCCAGGCATTGGCCCAAGCAACGACCTCACTCGAGGGAGAGATGACCCAACAGGCCAAAGTCAACTCGTTGCCATGTCCGGGAACTTCTGCGCAGGCACTGGCCGCCATGCCCACCGAGATGCGTACCGCTGAGATCGAAGCCCAGGCGACCTCGCTCTACTTGGTCGGCACGTTGAACAAAGCGGTTCCCTTGACGACGGCGAATATGAAGAGTTACTACGCGAAGCACACGTCGGACTACGACACGCTGTGTATCTCCATTGCGTTGGTGGCGCCCACCAGCGTCAGTAGCTTCGCTTCTTCCCAGGCCGCCGGACAGAGTGTCGCGTCACTCGCTAAGCAGTACTCGCAAGACGCGTCGGCGCACCTTGGCGGTACGTACGGCTGTGTCGCGCCGTCGAACGCCAGCTACGCCGCGGTGCGCTCTGCAGTCGTGTCCCTCGCACTCAATACTTTTGCCACGACACCGCAGTACATCAGTTACAACGGCGGTACCTACGCGCTGTACGTCGCGGTGACCAAGCGAACGGTGACGCCCTACAACTTGGCGACCGCAGCGGTCTTGACGGACCTGCAAAATTCCAACGCCCAGTCGGCCAATTCGATAAAGAACAGCCTGCTCTACGCCGCGGCGGTGCACGTCGACCCCGCCTTTGGTCGCTGGGGTCTGAACACCACTGGTCCGACTGTCTTTGCTCCCGCGATTCCGACCAAGGGTGACGTCACTGGCGTGACCCCACTCAGCGCTACTGGTTCACCTCTCTATAAGTGAAGCCCGTCGTACGCGTCGTAGGACTCGGACCCGGTGCAGCCGGTCACGTCACCGTGCGCACGATCACGCTGCTCAGTGAGTCGCCAGTAGTTCGACTGCGCACTCGACAGCATCCGAGCGCCGAAGGCTTCAGCGAGATCGATAGCTACGACGAATGGTACGAACGCGCTGTGTCGTTCGACGCGCTCTACGGAGCGATCGTTGAAGATCTAGTGTCGCTCGCGAGCGCGTCACCCTCGGGCGAAGTCGTCTACGCGGTGCCGGGGTCGCCACTGGTCGCGGAACGAACTGTGGAGTTGTTGCGAAAGCGCGAAGACGTGACGACCATCACCGAGCCCGCCGTGTCGGTTATCGACGCCGCATGCGCGACGCTCGGCCGCGATCCCATGAGCGCCGGACTGCGCGTCATTGACGCGCTGGAATCGAGTGACGACTTTCGCGGTCCGGGACCGCTGCTCATCTTGCAGCCCTACGCGCCCGAAGTCCTCGCGAGCGTGGGTGATCGCCTGCCGTCCTCGACCGAGGTCACGGTATTGCATCACCTCGGACTTGATGATGAACTCGTGGTGCAACTGCGCGCCGACGAGCTCTCGACGTTTGAGCAGGCGGACCATCTGACGTCGCTCTGGGTAGAGGGATTTCGTGACGCGGGTGTCGCCATGGACGATCTCGTCAGTTTCATGAAGCGTCTTAGAGCTGAGTGTCCGTGGGACCAAGAACAGACGCACGCGTCCTTAACGCGCCACCTCCTCGAAGAGGCGTACGAGACGATCGACGCGCTTGAGGTCTACGTTCGTGTGAGCGCGGAGGGTGCGGACGACGAAGCAGCACGGCGCCACGTCGAAGAAGAGCTCGGTGACCTGCTCTTTCAAATCGTCTTTCACGCCGAGCTCGGCGACGAAGAGGGGGCGTTCAACTTCGCCACCATCGCCGACGCGGTACGCGACAAGTTGATTGGTCGCCACCCCCACGTCTTTGGCGATGCGCACGTCGACAACGCTAACGACGTCGCTGTTCGCTGGGAAATACTCAAGCGGGAAGAAAAAGGCCGGAGCAGCATCACCGACGGCATTGCTTGGCAACTGCCGGCTCTCACGCTGTACGCGAAGCTGCTGCGTAAAGCGATCGCCGTCGACATGGGCGTCGATACTGGTGACTTATCCCGACAACGCGCACTCGACGCGGTGGCGAAACTTTCCTTCAACGAACGTGCTGGTGACGCGCAGTCCTCGTCGAACGTCGAGGACGCGTGGGGCGACGCGTTAAGCGCCCTCGCCGCGGCCGCGCAGTTCGCGGGCGTCGATCTTGAAGGCGTGCTGCGCGAACGCGCGACGATGCTGCGCGACGTGATCCGTGCGTTCGAGGACGGGAAGTGATCCGAAACGTCGCCTAGTAACGTTGGAATCGAACTGAGGAGACGCCATGAGCGCGATTGAAGTAGTCCTGGGCCGCCAGATCCTGGATTCGAGGGGTAATCCCACCGTCGAGGCCGAGGTGCATCTGGAGTCGGGCGCGATCGGACGGGCCGTCTCTCCTTCGGGCGCGTCGACGGGGGCCCACGAAGCCGTAGAACTGCGCGACGGGGGCTCAGCCTGGGGCGGTAAAGGCGTCCAGACGGCAGTGGACTACGTGAACGGCGAGATCAGTGACGCACTCGAAGGCTACGAAGCCGAAGATCAGCGCGGCGTCGACTTCGCGATGATTGATCTAGACGGTACCGACAACAAGGCCCGACTTGGTGCGAACGCGATTCTTGCGGTGTCCCTCGCCAACGCTAAGGCCGCGGCGATGGAGAGTGATCTGCCGCTCTATCAGTACTTGGGCGGCGTGAACGCGCACGTCTTACCAGTGCCGATGATGAACGTAGTGAATGGTGGCGCGCACGCAAAGAACACGATCGACTTTCAAGAGTTCATGGTCATGCCTATTGGCGCCGCGACGTTCTCGGAGGCACTGCAGTGGGGCACAGAGACCTATCATGCCTTGAAGGGCATCTTCGAAAAGCGTGGTCTCTCGACCGCCGTCGGTGACGAGGGCGGTTTCGCGCCCGACTTGCCCGACAACGAGACCGCGGTCAAGGTACTCGTCGAAGCCATCGAGGCGACCGGTCGAACGCCCGGCGTCGACGTGGCGATCGCAATGGATCCGGCGTCGAGTGAGTTCTATCGTGACGGCGCGTACCACCTAGACGGTGAGGGTCGGGTCTTAACGAGCAGCGAACTAGTTGACTACTGGGCCGATCTCTGTAGCCGTTACCCCATCGTGTCGCTCGAAGACGGCATGGCCGAAGACGACTGGGACGGCTGGCGTAGGCTGACCGATCAACTGGGTGCCAAGGTGCAACTTGTCGGTGACGACATCTTTGTCACCAACACCACACTGATACAAAAGGGCATCGACCGAGGCGTGGCGAACTCGTTGCTCGTCAAACTAAACCAGATCGGCACGCTCACCGAGACCCTCGAGGCGGTGCGCTTAGCGACCTCGCATCGCTACAGTGTCGTGGTCTCACACCGATCTGGCGAGACCGAAGACGTGACGATTGCTGACTTTGCGGTGGCGACGAACGCAGGTCAGATAAAAACTGGCGCGCCGGCGCGTTCTGACCGTGTTGCGAAGTACAATCAATTGTTGAGAATTGAAGAACAGCTCGGTGAGCAAGCCCGATTTCTAGGTTCATCGTCTTTGTCGGGGGCGTCAGGTGTCAGCAACGCATAGTTTCGTAACTCGCAGTCATAGCCACTGGATGCTGCCCCTTGCCGTCGTGACGGCTGGCTTCATATTGGTGGGGTGGTTCCCGTTATCGGCCCTATGGCACCAGCAAAGTCTCTTGGACTCCACCTCGGCTCAGATCAAAGCTCTCCAGCGTCAACAGCTCGCCCTCACGAACCAGGCCAAGTCGGTTGACACCAAGGCGGCGGCGACGGCGCTCGCGCGCGAGCAGTATCAGTTGGTGAACCCGGGCCAGAGCTTGATTCAAGTACTACCGGGCAACGCCGCGGGTCAGGTATCACCGAACTCCGCCGACCCCGGCTTACAACCACTCGTGTCGCCCTCGTCGGGACCGGCACCCGTGAACGTGAAGGTGAACGTGCACCAATCGACGAACGGATTCCTCTCGCGTCTCGCACGCACGCTCGAGTTCTGGCATTGACCTTCCATGACGCCTCACTTGACGACGTCG
>DAIQOO010000006.1:19017-29656 GCA_036787845.1 Acidimicrobiales bacterium | reverse complement strand
AGGATCCTGTTGGTTCGCTGGTTGCGGGCACGCTCGACGTGACTGGCCTCACGGTCATCGACGTTCGTGGCTAGCGCCGTTGCCGCGATCGACTGCGGCAGTAACTCAACGCGAGCACTCCTCGTCGATCAGTCCAACACGACGCTCGCGCGAGAGATGTACATCACGCGACTCAGCCAAGGTGTAGACGCAGCGGGTTCACTACTGCCCGAAGCGATGGAGCGAACGTTTGACGTGTTAGAGCGTTACCGTGGGCAGTGCGACGAGGTTGGCGTGACGAGGGGTCTGCTCGTGGCGACGTCCGCCGTGCGCGACGCGAGCAACGGTGGCGTGTTTCTTCGTCGCGCGGCAGAGATCATGGGCTTTGAGGCGAAAGTTCTTCGCGGCGAAGAAGAGGCTGCGTACTCTTACGCGGGAGCGACGGCAGACCTGGCGATGGTAAATGAGTCGACGATGATCGTTGACGTGGGCGGTGGCTCGACGGAACTGGCGTTCGAACGCGGCGACACGTTGATCAGTTACTCAATGCAATTGGGCTGCGTGCGCGTCACCGAGCGCGCGCTCGGTAAAGGGGTCGTGACGCCGTCGAGTGACGCGGCGGCCAGAGGCATGATCGAAGACGAGTTGAACCGAGCATTCACCTCGACCCCGGCTCTCTCTGAGGTTGTGGCGAAGGTGCGCCTTGTAGGTCTTGCGGGAACCGTCGCGACGTTGGCGTCACTTGACGCTGGTCTGGCGATCTACGACCGTGACGCCGTGCATCACCGAATGATCACGCGCGAGACGCTCTGGCACTGGCGCGACCTGCTGGGCGCAGAGTCACCCGAAGCGCGACTTCGCCATCCGGGCATGATTCAGGGCCGAGAAGACGTTTTTGTTGCCGGGCTCTATATTCTCGACGCCGTGATGGAGCGATTCCAGGTGGACGAGCTTTTGAGTTCCGAAAACGACATTCTCGACGGGATAACCGCAGCACTGCTGCGCTCGTGAGCGTCACTGCATCGTTGCCGATTGCAGAAATTAGCCTGACCTGTAACGATAGGGGAGTGAGGAACGTACATGGTCACGACGCGTAGCGCCATATATTCGCCCATCACCCTGCACGGGCGACGCGTAGTGCTGCGCACCATGAACGAACAGGACTACGAACCTTGGTTCGAGGTGCGCACACGTTGTCGTGACTGGCTCTTGAAGTGGGAGCCTCGCTCAGCGCACGCCACGCACTTAGCTGAGGACCACCGCAGTTTTGTGAGCCGCTGCGCCATTCGTGAGCGCGAACGACAACTCGGCACGGGCTTTGGCTTCGGTATCTTTGTCGACGGACGCTTCGTTGGTGAAATCACGCTTTCGTCTATTCAACGGGGACCACTGCAGTCGGCCTACATCGGCTACTGGCTCGACGAAGCCGCCGCCGGCCAGGGACTCATGCCCGAAGTGGTCATCACGATGTTGCAGTACGCCTTTGAGTCACTGCGCTTGCATCGAGTGGAGATCAACATCATCCCGCGCAATGCTCCCTCGAGGCGTGTCGTCGAAAAACTAGGCCTTCGCTTTGAAGGCGTCGCCGAGCGCTACCTGGAGATTGACGGCGCGTGGGAGGATCACGCGCGCTACGCCATCACCGCTGAAGAGTGGAGCGACCGTGCGCCCGAGCTCGTGACCGACTGGCTAATTCCTCTTGACGACTAAATCGCTTCGAAGTCGCGACCTCTAAGTTCGTCGAGCTTCGCCGTGCGCAATGATCCCGCCAGTGCAGTTGCGATACCCAGACCACCGAGCGCACCGCCACGTCCTAAGACGAGTAACGCATTCTCATTGCCGCGCGCAAGGACGAGGCCCTGCAGTCGCGCCGCGCTCGCGAGCGGTGCAACGTCGCTTGGCGTCACTGACGTCGACAGCTCCACTACGAGGGTCTCGTAGTGCGTCGAGGAGAGCTTGCGAATGTCGCGCAACATGGACCAGGCATCGTGCAGCGGTCGCACTGACGATCCGCGTACGTCTTTCCAGGTTACGAGTGATGGAGTGACGTCGAGCCCGAGTTGATCGGCGAGGTAGAGCAACTCCACGTCGAAGGCGAAGCCGTCAATCATCGACAACAGCGCCAGCACGCGCGCTGGTCCCCGTTGAAATCCCTTGCAGCCACACTGCGTGTCGCGTAGTGACGTACGCGCGTAGTGACGTACCAAGCGATTGAACGCAGCGCCCGCCCACGTGCGGAGGTGGTGGTCGTAGCGAATGCTTCCCGAGATGACGCGCGAACCGGGCACGATCTCACTGTCGTGCAGGGCTGTGACGATTTCGGGGAAGTGTCGTGGATCGATGGCCATGTCAGCGTCGGCAGTGATGACGTAGGTCCCCGTCGCCAGAGCGATTCCGAGCCGCAGCGCCGCACCCTTTCCGAGATTGGTCGGCTGTTGGACGAAGCGCGCGTGTTCGAGATGTCCGTAGACCTCGTGCGCGCGAGCCATAGTGTCGTCGCTCGACCCGTCGTCGACCACGATGATCTCGACATTTTCCTCACCCAGAACGTCCAGTGTGGGCGCAAGTCGTTGGTACCCAACGAGGAGTCGCTCGGCCTCGTTGTAGGCGGGAATGACGATTGAGAGGTCGACGCTCACGGTGCTTGCCTAGGGACGCGCCGCGCCGATGAGCCCGGCGGTGAAGAGGGGAGCGAGCGATACCGTCGTGCCGGAGTGCGCGGCGGCGATGGTCGTGTCAACGCCCCACGGTCCGCTGCCGACGTACATGACCACGTGATCAACTTGGTGGTCGCCGTCGAGGTTGTAGTAATACAAAAGGTCCCCTGGCTGAAGATTGGTGTACGTGACGTGGAACATTACGGGCCACTGGGCTTGGGTGGTGCGCGGAATGTTGATGCCGGCCCTTGCCCACGCCCACTGGACGAGTCCCGAGCAGTCAAAGCCTACGCCGGGCGTTTCACCACCCCAGGAGTACGGCACGCCTCTTTGGGACATCGCGAAGGCGACGGCTCGGTTGCCCTGGGCCGATCCCGCTACTTCAGCGATCGTGATCGTCTTGATGGCGGACTGAATAGCGACGATGACCAGGTTCGCGGCGGTTTGGCCCCCCACCGCAGAGGCGGCGGCGATGGCCTGCTCTTCGCCAGCTGGGTCGTGCTTCCGCGCGGCCGCGACGCCGGCCGAAATCTCATAGGAGATGATCTCGGTCTTTAACTGGGCCGTTACTGTAAGGAGCGTCGCTTGGGTGGCGTCTTGGTTATGGATGTTCTGAGCGAGGAGCAACTTCATTTCGAACGTTGCGTGTTCGGCCTTCGCGCGCTGGGCGGCGACGAGGGCGATGGTTGTCTGCAGCGACTTCTTTTGACGTGTGTACGTGTCGCGCAAGTTATTGAGGTCGCCAATCACTTGATTCTCGTAGACCGTGCGCGCGTCGCTCTTCGTAATGTTCTGATTGAAGAGAGAGAGGATCTGCGCGGCGGACGCGCCAAGCACGTAGGCGCGCACGATGGCGACGACCATTGCTTTGGAGGTGACGACAATGGCGGCGCGTTTCGTGGTCTCCTTGCCCTGGAGACTCAAGATGTTGGCGTTGATGACGAGCAGGTTGGCCTTGTCGGCGTCGTACTGATTCGCCGTAATTTCGCTGGTTTTCTCCTGCTGGGAGAGGGTGGCGGAGAGTTGGGCGATTTCGGCCTGGGTTTGGGCAATGGTCAGTGCCCCCGCCGAAAGAGGAGTAAGGATCCAGGAGGCCATAAGTGCCGCGAGCAGCACGAGGGGGATTGTTCGAGTCGTGCCCCGACGACGCACTCTCAACATAGAACCAGCCTAGTTAGCGAACCTAAGAATTAGGAAGGTTTCGAAAAATCGTAACAATGCATTATCGTTACGGCGCGACGTTGCCGCGTGGGGGCGTAGCCCAATTGGCAGAGGCAGGGCGCTTAAACCGCCTCCAGTGAGGGTTCGAGTCCCTCCGCCCCCACGCAACGTCGCGCCCTAGTCATTATTTAGTAGCGTTGTAGGGTGGCTAAAAGCACGTCAGGTAAATGGGTAAGTAGAGTCGGCGCCGCGGGCGGTGGCAAGACCTACCAAAAAACTCGACCTGGCAACTACTACGGCGCGCTCGTGGTCATCGTTGTCTTGGGCCTCGCGCTGGTTCTCTTCTCGCGCTTCGAGTACCAAAATCCCACGAAGGCAACCTCGAACGCCGTCGCGCCCGCGATTGGATCGACTCGCTACGCCGCACTGTCGATACAGGCCTGTGGCGTGACGCTGCCGTACCTCGTGTCCGACGCCACGAATAAGGCTGCCGGATTTCTTGTCGGGACGAGCGACCTCATCAGGCTGATGCCCTTGTCGGCCGCTGACTCAGGAAACCACGCGACGTTAAACCAGTTCGCGGCCGAGTACCCGGGTCTCATCGCAAGTTCGAGTGAGCTCGCTGTTCCCAGCAAAACCGGTACGTCGAATCCCGCCACGACGTACCACAACGGTGACACCTGTTCGTCCAAGTCGAAGTACCCAGGCCAGACGGGCAAGGTTATCTACGCCTACTGGACCTCGTTCGCTCAAACGAAGCCCACGCTCACGACCGACCCCGCCTCAATCAAGTTCACGAAGAACCTACGCGTGACGATGGCCTTCGAACCGACTGGCGTCACGCCAAAGCCGCCGGCGGCGAAAACCGTTGACGAGATGGTGCTCGCCGCGACGACGCCCTCGACCACCACTACGGCGACTTTGGCGCCGCCGACGACGTCATCTCCCACGACCACCATCGCGCCCACGACCACCACCACCACTAAGGGCTGAGTTTGCAGTCGATCATCCTGGTCGGCGGTAAGGGTACGCGGTTGCGTCCGTTGACCTACGAGACGCCCAAACAGATGCTGCCACTGGTGGGCGTGCCGATGATTGAGTGCGTCTTGGAGTCGCTCGCGCGCCACGGTGTCACCGACGCGGTCTTGTCGCTCGGATACCTGCCCGATCGCTTCACCGAGGCGTTTCCACAAAACGTCATCGCGGGCGTGCGCGTGACGTACGCCGTCGAACCAGAACCCCTCGACACGGCCGGCGCGATTCGATTCGCCGCCTCGTTCGCGGACGTTGACGAGACGTTCCTCGTCGTGAACGGCGACGTCGTGAGCGAACTCGACGTCACTTCTCTTGTTGAATTTCATCGCGAGCGTGGAGCCGAAGCGACGATTGCCTTGCATCCCGTCGACGACCCCTCAAATTTCGGTGTGGTCCCGACGGACGCGAGCGGCAAAGTTCTCGCCTTCGTCGAGAAGCCGCCACTTGGCGAGGCGCCAACGAATGAGATCAATGCTGGGTACTACGTCTTCGAGCCTCGCGTGCTCGATCGCATCGCACCCAACGTGCCGGTCAGCATCGAACGTGAGACATTTCCAATTTTGGCGTCAGCGGGCACGCTCTTTGCCCTCGCCGACGACGGCTACTGGCTCGACACCGGCACCCCCCAGGCGTACTTGCAAGCGAACGTTGACATCTTGAAGGGCCGCTACTCCCAACATTTCTTCACAGGCGTCGTGGCGGGATCGTGGCGTGACCCCTCAGCGACCATCGACGCGAGCGCGTCGCTTCTCAATACCGTCGTCGACCGAGAGTGCGTCATTGGACCGGACGTCGTGCTCGAGGACTCGGTGCTCTTACCTGGGGCGGTGGTAGAGAGCGGCTGCGTTATTCGTTCTTCCATCGTCGGACCCGAAGCCCTCATCGGCTCTGGTTCGACGCTTGGACCAACGTGTGTCGTGGGCGCCAAAGAACACGTGGCCCCAGAGTCAGAACTCTCTGGCGACGTTCGTCTTGGCGGGGTCTAGTTAACGAAAGAGGTCGTCGTTCTTAGAGCGAACGATGTTCTCACCAATCGACCCTTCGCCGAAGAACGATTCGTCGAGACCGCGCACGAGGGCGAAGGGCGTGCCCGCGGCTTTGTGCAGTACGAGATTCGCGGCGCCGGCGATTTCATCGGCGATGGCGACTTCGGTCGCCTCGAGTAGTCGTCCGTTGGCGTCGAGGGTACCGCGAAGGTCCAACAGCGGTTTCAGACCCGCCGACCCGATTGCGACGTCGGTGACGCCTTGGCGCCAGACCCGCCCGAAGGTGTCGGTGATGAGTATTGCGACTTCGACGTTGCTTCGTCGTGCGATCTCCGCGCGAAGGCGTCGCGCCGAACGATCGGGATCCTTTGGCAATAGCACCGCGGTCCCGTCATCGGTGTTGGAGAGATCGACGCCGGCGTTGGCGTTAATGAAGCCGTGGCGCGTTTCTGTGATGCGAAGTGATCCTCTTCGACGAAGCACCCGCACCGATTCATTTTCGATGATTTTGACCTTGTGCTCTTGCGTGCCGTCAAAGGCCACGACTTGGCCCTCGGACTTCGAGACGATCTTGCTCGTGACGACGACGAGATCATGGTGCACTAATGCTTCGTTTGCACCTTGAAGCGCGTCGAGCAGCATCGTGGCGAGGTCATTGCCTAGTTGCACCTGGACGCTCGAGGCGAGAGCTACGACGCGCAGTTCACTCACGAGAGCACCACGTTGGCTAATCGACGCGCGTTCTCTGGATTCGCCATGATGGTTGTCGTCACCTCGACGCGCACGTCACGACGTCGAAGAGTGTCAACGAGGTGCGCGTCCGCTTCGTCGATGATCCACGTGCCGACGAGTCCGTCGTAGAAGTCGACGACGCCCACGGTAGAGATCTCGTAGCCCAACTCACCTAAGAGACGATCGGCGGGGCCTTTCAAGGCCGCGCCGTTGATGAGTGGCGACACGGCAATGACGTCGTTGCGGCGTTCTTGTACGAGTTCGCGCACACCAGGAATCTGGAGAATTGGATCGATAGAGATGAGGGGGTTAGATGGCGCAATGACGATGCGAGTCGCCTCACGAAGCGCCGTCATGGCCTCGGTGGTTGCCTGAGCCTCGGCGGCGCCAACGATCTCTACGGCACTCACTTCGACGTCGTGATGGTGGCGAACGAAGTACTCCTGAAACGAGAGTCGGCCGCGATCGGTATCGAATTCGGTGGCGATCGTGTCGTTCGTGACTGGCAGCACGTCGACCCTGACGCCGAGACGCGCCGCGAGTTCCCTCGTCACTTCGGTCTTGGTCGCGCCCTCGGCGAGACGTTGACTGCGATAGAGATGCGTGGCGAGATCGCGGTCGCCGAGTCGGAACCAATGTTCGCCACCGAGCGCCGCGAGCTCGTCCATCACGCGCCAGGTCTCCCCACGCAGACCCCAACCAAGTTCGTCGTTGTTAAGGCCAGCGAGCGTATAGAGAATCGTGTCGAGGTCGGGACAGATCGTCAAGCCGTGCAGCACGAGGTCGTCGCCTACGTTCACGATGGCCGCGATCTCACGGGGGTCGATGACGTCACTTAGTGCGCGCAAGAGTCGCGCAGCACCAACGCCGCCACTGAGAACGCTTATCACCTCCGAAACCTTAGGGGCGCGTGGGTATCATCAAGTGTTGTGACGGTGCCCCTCAACGACGCGTGGCCCGGCTCACCGTCCTACGTGATCCTTCGTCTGAGAGAGGGAGTTATCGAGCGAGTGAGCGAACACGGCGATCTCGCTGACGTTCGCCCATGGGCCTCAGTGTCCAAGATGGCCGTCGCGATGGCTTTTGGTGTGGAGATCGATTGGGAACTTCACTCGCCAGACGAGGTCGTTGGACCTCAAGGGGCGTGCTTGGCGAACCTCCTGTCGCACTCGAGTGGTCTCGGTCTTGAAGAGGGCGATCCCGTCGTGCCGATTGCGACCAAACGCGTGTACTCAAATTACGGAATCGACCTTGCCGTGGGCGCCGTGGTGGGCGATGACGATCCCGCAACTTGGTTGGAGAATCGCGTCTTTCGACCCTTTGGAATGTCGACGACCGCGTTGTTAGATCGACCGTCCTCGGGAGTGAGCGGATCGACGAACGATTTGGCGACGATGGCCGCTGGTTGGTTGCGACCAGACGGCATCGCCAAGGAGACGCGCGATCAAATTATCCGGCCCTTCCTTCCCGAACTCGGCGGTATCGTGCCAGGTTTTGGACGTTTCACGCCGTGCCCGTGGGGACTCGGTGTTGAAGTGCGCGGAACGAAGGAACACTGGATGGGCGACTGGGCGCCCTCGAGCTTTGGTCACTTCGGCCAAAGCGGTGCGCTGTGCTTGGTCAACGTCGATGAGGGCATCGCTGTCGTTGCCACGAGCACGGTGGACTTTGGACCATGGGCGGTGAAACTCTGGCCCGAGTGGGCGAGTGCCGCGCGGTCTCTGGCGCTGACTTCGTGAGTTCGCCCGTGCTTCGAGTCGGCCTCGATCTGGATGGCTCGCTTGAATCGCTAGGTAACTCGATGACCGATCTCGCGAACGCGCTCGACGCGACGGGCGAGTGTGAACTCGTTCGCTTTCACTCCCACTCTCGGGCCGCCTCGCCCGACGAAGCTCGAATGGCCCTGCGACTTTTGTGGGGACCGTGGTGGCGACGAAGTCTCGGTCCCACGATAGATCGAATGCTGGGCCCGGTGGACGTGGTGCACGTAGCCGGTCGGTCAACGCCGCCGACGAAATCAACGCCGCTCATCATCTCGGTGGACGACCTTCGACCACTTCGTGGCGAGTCGCGCGAGCATCAACGAATAAAACAACTTCGTCGCGCGGTCGACCGTGGCGCGCTGCTTGCCGCTTCGACGAGAAGTGCGAGCCACGAAGTTCTCAATGTCTTGGGTGTCGACCGCTCCCGCGTAGTTGTCGTGCCCCCTGCAGTGCCACTCGTGCAACCCACGGTGCGCGGCTCCGCACTCGTCGTCAACATCACGGGTGTTGTCAAGCCCTTTTTAGAGTTGGCACCATCGCTCGTGGAGTTCGCCAAAGCGCACGGCACGCACGTCGAAGCGGTTACGAGCGCCAACGTCGCCCAGCGCGTTCGATCCAGAGGGTTGTTAGTGCGTCTTCGACCGAGAAGCGAGGCACGAAGTGCCCTCGGGGACGCGCGCGTCGTGTTGCACATCTCCGATGGCGCTCGGTTCCCGTCGTTCGCCATTGCGGCGCTGGCGGCCGGGGTGCCGACGATCGCCCGCGCCACCACGATCAACCGAGAATTGCTCAGCGGCGCGGCGGCGTTGACCGAGCATGACAACGAGGTTCTACCCATGCTCGAAGAACTATGGGAAAGTCCAACTCGTCGGGCCATCATGGTGGCCGCCGGTCGCTCCAGGGCAGAGGACTTCGCGCCCTCGACAGCGGCACGTGCGTACGTCGCGCTCTATCGCGAAGTCGTGCGAGGCTGGAACTCGTGACTCGAAACGTCAGTATTTCGCTCGATCAGTTCTATCGACCACAGCCGGGAGGTATCGCTACGTACGTCCGTGGCCTCGTCAACGGACTCTCGTCGCTCCACGATGACGCCTTTCGACTAACGGGCGTCGCGCCGAAGGGCGTCTCGACTCAGGACACGACGGATCTCAAACTGGACCAGGTGCGCGCACCATTGAGCGTGCAGTTGTTGACGAGAGTGTGGGCGACGTGGCCGCTCGCCGTACCTTCTAACAGCGACGTCGTGCACGCGACGTCATTGGCGGGACCCTTCGCTGGTGGCAGAAAGGTTGCGGTGCACTGCGTGGCGTTACACGATCTTTTATGGCGTGACGAGCCGAGCGCGAGTACACCGCGCGGCATTCGTTTTCACGAACGTCGACTTGCGATGATCAAACGTCGCCACGACGTGCGCCTCATCACTACCGCGCCCGGTCTTGCTCAGCGACTGCGTGACGAGGGATTCGATCCCAGCCGACTTCACGAGTCGCGCCTGGGTGTTGACGACGACGACGCCATTCCCGGGTCAAAAGAACAAGTTCGAACGCTCCTTCAAGAACACGGCGTCGTCGGTCCTTTCACCCTCTACGTGGGGACGCGCGAGCCGAGAAAGAACCTCGAGCGACTCGTCGCAGCGCATCGAGAGGCGTTCGCGGCGAGACGCGAACTCGGTCCACTAGTGATGGTGGGACCAGGTGGATGGGGAGTGGTCGACAGTGGCGACGCGATCGTACTCGGTCTCGTGTCGCGGCCGATGTTAAAGGCTCTCTACCGTGACGCGACGGTATTCGCGTACGTGCCACTCGCCGAGGGTTGGGGTCTACCCCCGGTTGAGGCGCTGCACGAAGGTAGCCGCGTCGTCGCGAGCTCGACTACTCCTAGTGTCGCGGACAACGAACAGGTCGTACTGGTCGATCCCTTGAACCAGAGCGCGATTAGCGAAGGGCTACTGACTGCTTTTTCACTGGACAATGAGGTAACTGGTCGTGCAGCGCGCCGTGCGTCCGTGAGCGCGTTGACATGGCGAAACGTCGCCCTCGACCATCTGGCAGCGTGGCAGTGAAGGTAGCCCTCGACGTCTCGGCGGTGCCTGCGAAGGTCGCTGGAGCGGGGCGCTACATTGTCGAACTCGCCAAGAGACTTCCGGGCGCAGGTGTGACGACGACGTTGGTAACCCGTCGCGACGACATGAATCGTTGGCGCTCGTGGTCGCCCGAGGCGACGGTGGTTAGTTCGGTGCCGAGCGCTCGGGCCGCGCGACTTACCTACGAGGCGTGGCTGCTGGGCACGAGTCCCACCGCGAGAAGTGTCGATCTTTGGCACGCGC
>DAIQOO010000006.1:16257-18917 GCA_036787845.1 Acidimicrobiales bacterium | reverse complement strand
GCGTGGCTGCTGGGCACGAGTCCCACCGCGAGAAGTGTCGATCTTTGGCACGCGCCGCACTACACGATGCCCCACCGTGGTTCGACGCCGACGGTCGTGACTATCCACGATCTCACTTTCTTTACGAATCCCGAGTGGCACGAACGAACGAAGGTCGCATTTTTTCGCCGCGCCATTTCGTACTCTGCGCAACACGCGAAGGTCCTCGTGAGCGTGAGTCACTACAGTTCGCGTCTGCTTGATGAACTGCTGCCCGACCACGCGCCGGTCGTGGTGGCACCACTGGGCGTTGATCTTGCGAGATTCAGTCCGATCGCGAGCGACGACGACGCACTGTTTCGAGCCCACGACGTAGAGGTTGGTGTCCCCTACGTGTTCTTTGTCGGCACGGCCGAACCGAGAAAGGGTCTTGACGTGTTGCTGTCGGCCTTTGAGGTGATCGCACGAAGTGACGAGCGCGTTGAACTCTGGCTCGCTGGTCAGTCCGGCTGGGGGGTGGGGGACTTTGAAACACAACTCGATGCCCATCCCTTCGCCAAGAGAATTCGGCGTCTCGGTTTCGTCGACGACGCACTGTTGCCGGCACTGTTTCGCCGCGCTCGCGTCGTCACGTATCCCTCGCGGGGCGAAGGCTTCGGACTACCCGTCCTCGAAGCGATGGCCTGTGGCGCGTCGGTGGTGACGACCGAGGGGACAGTAATGGCCGAAGTCGCTGGCGACGGCGCACGACTCGTTGTCGTGGGCGACGCCGAGGCGCTCGCCGCGTCACTCCTCGACGTTCTCGACTCGAGCGACGTTGATCGTGCGCACCTCGCCGTGCTCGCAAGAGCGCGCGCCGCACTCTTCACGTGGGAAAACTGCGTGCAACAACACCTCATCGCGTACCAACAAGCATTGGACCGTCACTAAAGTGCGCGCGCTCGTCACTGGATCACGGGGCTTCGTTGGTCAGCATCTCATAGCCCACCTGGAGGGTAACGGTGACGAGGTACGAGGTATCGATCGCGAGCATGACGTCACTGACGAGTGTGCCATGCGCGACGTGTTCGAGGAGTTCAAGCCCGACGTCATCTACCACTTAGCGGCGTTGACTCACGTCGGTGATTCCTGGCTCCAGGCGAGTGAGTTCACGCGCGTGAACGTCGTGGGCACCCAACGCGTACTAGACGCGGCCTTTCAGGCCGATCCAAAGTCCACGACAGTCCTCGTCAGTTCCGCCGAAGTGTACGGCGTGGTGCGACCCGAGGATCAGCCGCTTCGCGAAAGTTTCCGTGTCGCGCCAGCGAATCCCTATTCGGCGAGCAAGGTGGAGGCCGAACGCGTCGCGCACGAGGCGTGGCGTCGACGCGGACAAAGAGTGGTCGTGGCACGGCCCTTTAACCATTTGGGGCCGGGACAGTCAACGACCTTCGTGGTGCCAGCACTCGTTGGTCGTCTCCTTGACGCGGCTGAACGTGGTGACGAAGAGATCTCGGTTGGTGATCTCTCTACGCGGCGCGATTTCTCGGACGTGCGTGACGTCGTGCGTGCCTATCGGTTGATGGCGATGTTGGGAGCGACGGGCGAGGTCTACAACGTGGCGTCGGGTCATGACGTCGCCATCGCTGACATTGCCGCACAACTCGTGCGTCTCATCGCGCCCGGCGTACGTCTCGTTGTCGACCCGGCGTTACTTCGTCCGGTGGAGATTCCCGTGTCGCGCGGGAGTTACGAAAAACTGCACGAGACGACGGGCTGGTCGCCCTCAATTGCGTTGCACGCGTCGCTCAGTGACGTCATTGACGATATTCGCGCGCGTCGTGGCGAAAGTTAGTTTTTTCGCTTCGGGCGCGTTAATTGACGGCGTCTACCGTCAAACGTGACGTCTCGTGCCAACTAGCCTTGAAGGACTGATGGACTCTCGTGCTCCGGCCGTTGTCGCCGTCATCGTTACCACCGGTTCCGGGCCGGGCCTCGAAGCCACGGCGGCTTCCCTGGCGGCCCAGAACTACGAGGAATTAAGCCTGCTCGTCGTCGCGAACGGGGATGCTCAACACGTCCCCGAGCGTGTGGCCGTGGTGGCACCGAACGCCTTCGTTCGATTACTCGAAGAGAACCGTGGTTTTGGCGCGGCCTGTAACGAAGCGGTGTTGATGGTCGAAGGGTCAGCCTTCTTCCTTTTCTGTCACGACGACGTGCGACTCGAGCCCGACGCACTCCAGCTCATGGTCGAAGCAGCGTTTCGCACGAACGCCGGGATCGTCACCCCGAAGGTCGTCGCCTACGAGGATCCCCTCGTGCTCTTGCACGTGGGTCAGACCTCGGACCGTTTCGGGTCAGTTCGCGAGCGCGTCGTCGAGGGTGAAATCGATCACGGACAACAAGACCTCGAGCGAGACGTCTTCGTCGCGCCCGGTGGTGTCACGCTCGTTCGCGCCGACCTCTTCGAGACCCTTCGTGGATTCGACCCTCTGATTTCGATGCTCGGTGAGGACCTCGATCTCTGTTGGCGCGCTCAGGTCGCCGGTGCGCGTATCGTTGTCGCCCCGCTCGCCAAAGTGTCGCATCGTGAAACTGTCGCGTCGGGAGAGCGACCAGTGACGTCCGTGGGCACCAAGCGCGCGAGTCGCCAAGACCTTCAACGACGTCACCAACTGCTCGTCGTTGCGACGGGCTGGGGA
>DAIQOO010000006.1:0-16157 GCA_036787845.1 Acidimicrobiales bacterium | reverse complement strand
TTGACGTTGCTGCGTGAGGGCTACGACAAGGCACGCGGCATCTTGCCACCCGAAACGGATGAGTCCTTCGACGACCCCGAAGAGGCGGGCGTTGGCTTCGCGGCGGCGTTCTCAGAACAAGAGGAGTTTGACGAGATCGCCGAGAGCGAATTACTCGAACTGCGGTCGCGTCCTTCTCGATTCTTGACCACGTTTCGCTCGCAGGCGGCGGTCGTCGCGCTCGTCATGGTGTTGTGGCTCATCGGTTCGCGCAACCTTGTCGCGGATCATCTGCCCTTGATTGGCCGTCTCGCGCCGCTGGACTCGTGGTGGTCGACGTGGCGCCACTTCTTCGCCTCGTGGTCGTCGTATGGAGTGGGCACAGGATCGCCCGGCATGCCCGGCTACGGCGTGCTCGGTTTTGCGGGCACCTTCGTGTTCGGTCGAATGGGTGTCTTACCTCGACTCGCGCTGATCCTCTCGGTGCCCGTGGGGGCGTACGGAATGGGCAGGTTGCTGAAGGACCGCGTGTCGAATCGAGCGCGCGTCATTGGCGCTTTCGCCTACATGGCGATGCCCATGGGATTCAACATGATCAGCCAAGGTCGCGTGGACGTGCTGGTCGTCATCGCCGGACTGCCCTACGTCACTCGAAGAATATTTGAGTTGATGGACGTACCGCGTTTTCGCACTCGTCCCTACACCGACGTCGTGCCCTTTGGTCACCGTGGATGGCGCACCAGCGAAGCCGGTCAGCGAATGGTGCTCATAATGTTGATCGCGATTCTCTGCGCGATGGCGCCCGCCGCTCTCGTCGTTGTGGCGCTCGTGGTTGTCGGTGTGGTGGTGGCGCGGCTCTTCGAGCCCGACGAGGGACAGACCTTTCGGCGACCGGGGCGCTTCCTAGGCGCGTTAGTGGCCAACGTGGCGATTTTCCTCTTGCCGTTGAGTATCGACGTCGTGTTCGCGGGACGGCGAGCCCTCGAAGTTTTTGGCCTCGCTCGCGGACCGTGGTCGGTGCCGTCATTTGATCTCCTACTTCGTGGAGCCGACGGCACCTTCGCTACGTCCTGGTGGGGTTGGCTGCTGCCGGTCGCGGCACTCTTCGCGCTGTTGCTTTGTAAGGGAGAACGTCGACGCATAGCGTCCAAGGCGGCTGTCATCGCGATGTTGACCTTGGTAGTGACGGCGCTCGTGTCTCGTCACTGGCTCGGTTCGTTCGCGCCCGACCTCGACGTGCTCTTGGCGCTCTATGGCGTGATGCTCGCCACACTGATCGGGCTCGGCGTCGGCGCGCTCGAGCATGACCTGCGCGACGCGGGCTTTGGCTGGCGTCAGTTCGCGGCGGGGCTGTCAGTAGCGACACTCGTGGTCGCGACACTGCCCTTCCTCGGGAGTTTTGCGAGCGGCCGCTTCGACTTACCCACGACCAGCGTGGCGCAGTCACTCAGCGCGCTCTCGCCCTCGAGCGCGGGTGGATACCGCGTCTTGTGGCTGGGCGATCCCTCGGTGTTGCCGCTCCCGGGTTGGTCGGTGGCGCCGGGACTCGAGGCGGCGACGTCTATGAACGGACTGCCCGGTGGCGCCACGCTCTTTAGTCCGCCCGATTCGAGTACGAGTGACGTCATTATTGAGGCGTTGCAGAGCGCGATGAATGGCAGCACCGTGCGCTTAGGCGAGTTGCTCGCGCCCGCCGGTATCTCCACGATTGTGGTGATGAACTCCTCGGCACCAGAACTCTCGGGCGTACAAAAGGTGCCGCAGCACCCTGCGCCAGGCGTGTTAGTGAGCGCTCTCAGTAGCCAGAGTGACCTTTCGTTGGTACTGCAGACGAGTTCGGTTGAGGTGTTTTCGAACTCGCTCTACCGCGGCATCTTCGCCGCGACGAATCCCGGATCGACGACACTCACGCCAATTTTTAGTTCCTCGTCCAGTTCGGGACCCTTGAGCGCGGGTTCGACCGTGGTCGCGGGACTCGCGCCCGCGGGCGCCTTCGCGCTCGACGTTAACGGCAGACCCGCGCCGCGCACGACTTTTAACAAGTGGACCCCGTTCTACCAAGTCGCGCCGACAGCCCAAAGTCCAGTTGGCACCATTACCTTGCACCAGTTCCCACTCAACGGACTCGTTGCGTTGTTCACCTTGGGCATGTGGGGAATCGTCTGGCTCGGCTTTGGTTGGATCCATCGACTCGAGTGGCTGTTCACCGGCCGCCGACGTCGGGTCGTCGTGGCGACGGTGACGAAAGAGAACGCTGATGTCTAGCGCGCGCCGACTGCCGCTGTTACTCGTCGTGCTCGTGGTACTAGTCGGGACTGGTGTCGTCACGTCACTTCGACCAGCGACGAATCCCTCGGTGTTGCCTTCGGGACTCACCGTGTCGTTGAACGCTGAGTCGACCGCGCTGTACTGCACTGGACTTTCCACGAGCCAAGGGGCCCCCGGACGCGTCACATTCCTCAACACGTCGACGTCCAGTCGAGCTCTCAGCGTGAGCATCGTCTCTGACAAGGGCAACACTTACTCAGGCAGCATCGAACTCGCCGCTCACGCCTCGCAGTCCATTGTGCCCAGTGCCCTCGACAAGGGCGACAACTTTGGCGTCGCAATCCAGATCAGCGGCGGTGGCGTGGTGGGCGAAGAGATCACGGGCACGAACCGCGCCGAGACGCCGTGTGTCGCGGCGGGCACGACGCACTGGTACGCGACGGGCTTTGACACGCGGGTTGGATCGAGCACGTACTTGAGCGTCTACAACCCGACGGCGACGGCCGCGGTACTCAACGCGTCGATCTACACCGTGGCTGGCGTCTCGACACCGCTCGCGTTCCAAGGATTCGCCGTTCCCGCCCACACCCAGGCCGAGATCAACCTCGGCACCCAAGTAGTCAACATTGACAACGTCGGCGTGAGCATCGACGTCCTTCGAGGATCACTCGTCGTGGTGGGCGTCGAGGACTCCAACGGAACGATCTCACTCAATCGAGGGATTACTGGCCCGTCAACGACAGCGTGGTTTCCTAACGTCACGACCGCACAGACCGCCGCGGCGCAGATTCGAGTCGCCAACCCCAACGCGCTCGCGGCCCAGGTCACGATCTCGGTCTCGTTGCGCTCTTATCACCTCGCGTCTCAAAGTACGACGGTCGCGCCCTACAGCACGGGGCTCGTGACGATCACGCCCAATCCAGCTATCCCCGCCGCGGGTTACGCGAACCTGACGCTTCACTCAAATGAACCGGTGATCACGTCCCTCGCTACTGGCACCGGTACCTGGCGCGCACTCTCGTCGCCCGTGACGCCAGGAAACGCGTTCCTCGTGCGTAACTTCACCGGTCTCGGTTTTGACGCCGCGACCGTCACCAATACGTCGTCGCGCACCGTCTCACTTCAGATTGTGTATCTCGCCTCGTCGACGACGAGCCCGTTTTCCTCAGTCGTGACAGTCGTTGGTTCTAAGTTGCTCGCGGGAGCGACGACGAGCCTTGCTACGTCAAGTCCCTCGATAACGTCGTCGAAGAACGCTACGGCGATGATTATCAGTGCTTCGACACCCTCAGTGGTCGTGTCGCTCACGCTGCCGAGCAAACCTCGGGGCGTGAACGTGGTGGTGCCGCTAGACGGCAGGTAGTTTGGGCGGCTGCCAGTTCGGCGTGCCGGGCGCTGCAGGAGAAGGTGACGCGGCCGCCACGGGGACAGTTGGCAACGCTTCCCGGGCTACAGCTTCACGTGATCTCGCCGAAGAACGCTTCATCCCCGTCAGGGTGCTGACCGTCTTTGATCCTTCGGGGTGCACGGGCTCGCCGTTGGCTTCGTCAATGAGTCGCGCGGCTTCGGCGCCGTCGATGGTCTCGTGTTCGAGCAATGATCGCGTGAGTAGTTCGAGTCCGCGACGATGCAGGGTTAGCACTTCGATGGCCCTGGACTCTTGCTCGCGCAGGATGCGCTCGACCTCGTCGTCGATGACCTTGGAGGTGTGGTCAGAGTAGTCACGAGTGTGCATGAGGTCCTCGCCCAAGAACACCTGGTTGTTCGAGCCCCACGCCATTGGTCCAATCTCCTTGGACATGCCCCACTCACGCACCATTCGACGCGCAAGTTCAGTGTTGCGCTGGAGGTCGTCCGCCGCACCCGTCGAGAGGTCGCCGTAGACGAGTAGTTCAGCGACGCGTCCACCCATACGCATGCACAGCGAATCTTCGAGGTGCTGGCGCGACATGATGTGGCGATCTTCTTCGGGCAACGTCATCGTGACGCCGAGCGCCATGCCGCGCGGAATGATCGTGATCTTGTGCAGCGGATCGGTCTTGTCAAGTACGTAGGCGAGCAACGCGTGGCCGCTTTCGTGAAAAGCGATTCGCTCACGCTCGTCGTCTTGGAGCACCATGGTGTCGCGCTCTTGGCCCATCAGGACGCGGTCGCGCGAGGATTCAAAGTCCTCCATGCCGATCGTTACCGAATTACGGCGTACGGCGTGCAGGGCTGCTTCGTTCACGAGGTTCGCTAGGTCCGCGCCACTCATACCGGGCGTACCGCGTGCCACGACCACGAGGTCAACAGAAGGATCGAGCGGTTTATCTTTGGAGTGGACTTCGAGAATCGGCAAGCGCTCTTCGAGGTCGGGGAGGGGAACAACGATTTGACGGTCGAAGCGGCCCGGACGCAGTAGCGCAGGGTCTAAGACGTCGGGACGGTTCGTCGCGGCGATAACGACGACGCCTTCGGTGGGCTCGAAGCCGTCCATCTCACTCAACATTTGGTTCAACGTCTGTTCGCGCTCGTCGTGACCGCCGCCCAGACCAGCGCCACGCTTGCGACCAATGGAGTCGATCTCGTCGACGAAGACGATGGCGGGTGACTGCTTGCGGGCGGTGGCGAAGAGGTCACGTACTCGACTGGCGCCAACGCCGACGAACATCTCCATGAAGTCAGATCCCGAGACGGAGAAGAACGGAACGCCCGCTTCGCCAGCGACGGCGCGCGCGAGCATCGTCTTACCGGTGCCAGGAGGACCGACGAGCAAGATGCCCTTTGGAATCCTGGCGCCGATGTTCTGGTAGCGAATTGGATTCTTCAAGAATTCGACGACTTCGCTGATCTCTTGCTTCACGCCGAGATATCCCGCTACGTCGGCGAAGGTGGTCTTTGGGCGATCCTCATTGAATTGCTTCGCTTTGGAACGACCCACCGACATCATTCCGTTCATCTGTCCGCGCGCCTGACGGCTCGCGTAGATCATGAACGCAGCAAAGATGAGAATCCAAATTAGATACGGCAGGAACGTCGAAGCGAGACTTGACGGGTTCGCGAAGAGGACGCTGACGTTGTGGTCCTGAAGTGCCGTCACCTCAGTGGGAAGGGCGGGTACCGGTCCGTTCGAGATGTAGTTGGTGCCGTTACTTAGTTGTCCCGTGACCACACCATTGGAGTTGTTGATGCTGGCCGACACGACCTTCTGTTGGCTCGCGTCGCGCAGCAAGGCGGAGTAGGTGATGGTTTTGACGTGTTTATTGGAAAAGAGGGACGGGATGATGAGGATTCCCAGCACGAACGCGACGATGGCGATCGTGATGATGCGCCGTCGTGCTTGAGGCGCCATGGGCCGCTCTCCACCTGGTAGAAACTTCTTGATTCCGTTTTGCTCGTTCGGTGCTTCAGCCACGTATCTAATCTAGAGGTCAGCCGCCTCAAGTCGGCTGCACCTGTGCATAACCTCCAGTCGAAAGCGTAACGTCTTTGAGTTCTTCCCCCGTTGCACCACCGGTCGATCGACCTCGCGTCGTCGCGATCGTGGTAGCGAGCTTTATTGGATTCTTAGCGGGACAGATCCTTGCCATCGTCGGTGATGTCGTGGGCGTCGTCGTGACGCACTATCCCGGAGGACTCACCGCGCTGGGTAAGGCGAGCTTTCCGCCGTGGTGGTCGAACGCGCTGGGACTTGGGGGACTGTGGATTGGCTTCGGCGCGGCGATCTACTTCGCCTACCACGAGGGCCACTTGCGAGCGTTGCCCAATCAGTGGCGTCCGCGCTGGAGCGACCTTTCCTTCGTCGTCGTTGGCGTGGCGTGTCAGTTAGGGATTGACGTGCTCTACGCGCCCTTTCACCTGAAGTCACTCAACAAGCCAGTGCACCATCTTTTCAACGCGGCGCACGGTCCGGGTTTTGTGCTCATCGCCCTCATGACTACGTTGCTCGCGCCTCTTTTCGAAGAGTGGCTCTTTCGAGGAGTGCTCTTTCGAGCAATCGCCGAGGGGACGACGGGCATCACCACCCGCACGGCGGTCGTACTCGGCGTGGTCGCAAGTGCGGCTCTCTTTGGCCTCGCCCACGGTGAGCCGTTGCAGTTTGTTGGGCTGTTTTTGTTCGGCGTCGTCTTGGCGCTGCTCGTGTGGCGAACGAAGCGACTGGTGCCAAGTTTCGTCACGCACGTCTCGTTTAACGCGGTCGCGCTCGCGGCCGTGATCAGCCAGCGGGCGGGGCACTGATGCGACGACTACGTGAGTTCTGGACGCCGATGCGAGTTCTCGACGCGTTCCTTATCTTTGTCGTGATCTACGTGGTCATCTGGTCGTTGCATCCCCAACTGTTGTTTTCCTCGTCGCTCCTTACCGGAGGTGACACGGGCTCGCACGTCGCGGTGCCGGCGTACCTGCGAACTACGGGCAACCTTTTCAACTTCACGCCGTGGTATCCGGGTTGGTTGGACGGCATGCCCGCCTACACCTACTACTTCGTCTTGCCCGACGTACTCGCGACGTTCGCCAGCTACGTCATTGGCTTCGGGGTCGCCATCAAACTCGCCACGGTCCTCGGATCCGTACTCATGCCGGTCTGTGCGTACGCGATGGGTCGACTTTTCAGGGCTCCTCGTCCCATTCCCATCGCGCTCGCCTTCGCGACGCTGCCCTTCCTTTTTGACGCGTCGTTCACCATCGACGGCGGCAACCTCTTTTCGACGATGGCCGGTGAGTACGCGTTCTCGCTCTCGCTCGCCTTGTCGCTGCTCACCATTGGCCTTTTTGCGCGCGGCGTGCGCACCGGGCGCGGCTATTGGCTGGCCGCACTCGCGCTCAGCGCTTCATTGGCGTCACACGTCTTACCGTGGCTGTTTAGTCTCGCGGCAATTTTCGTTCTCGTCGTCTTTGAGTTGCTGCAACGTCGCGGCATTGGCGACCCGAATGACTTCGACCTGGTTCGAGGGGACAATGCCCGACCCATTCGATTCGCCATTGGCGCGGGTCTGTTGTCGTTCGGACTCTCGGCGTGGTGGCTCTTACCTTTCGCTACGACCCAGTCACTATCCGACTCGCTCGGCTACACGAATGACAACGTGTCGACGTTGCACTACATTTTCACGACCCTTGGCTGGTTCAACGCGAGTGGCGGCGTCGCGGGTGATCGTTGGGTAATTCTCTTGAGCGCCCTCGCGATCATCGCCGCCGTCATCGTTCGTGACCGGCTGGGCATGGTGTTGGCGATGTTGACGGTCTTGTCGTTCGCCGCCTTCGTTCTCGACCCACAGAGCGTCATCTGGAACGAGCGTCTCGTTCCCTTCTGGTTCATCTCGATTCACCTCAGCGCCGGTTGGCTCGTGGGCTATCTCGCGTGGAGATGGACGAGGCGCCAACGTGCGCGACGTGGTTGGCGTCCAGCGGAGAGCGAACGCGCTGACCTCGCGGCCAGTGACGAGTCCGCAGAGGCGGGCGACGCCGTTGAAACGGTCCCCGAAGCGGAGCCCGCAATTTTCCTTGGCGACGATCGCCAATGGCGCGCACGGCGCATCGTTCGAGCAACAGTGTTCGTCGCGTTGTTGGGTTTGGTTTCGACAGTGCCAGGCCTCATCACGCCCTTAGCGACTCGCCTTCATCTGGCGACGGGCGGTAATCAGGTGAGCAGCTGGGCCCAATGGAACTATTCGGGCTACCAGGCGAAGGCCGCGTGGCCCGAGTACAACGATCTGATGACGACGATGAGCCGCGTCGCGAAGCGCTACGGCTGTGGTCGCGCGATGTGGGAGTACAGCGCGGCGGAGAACCGCTTTGGCACGCCCGAAGCATTGATGCTGTTCCCGTACTGGACGAACAACTGCGTGGACTCGATGGAGGGACTCTTGATGGAGTCCTCCGCGACGACGCCGTACCACTACCTCGATCAGGCCGAACTGAGCGTGGCGCCGAGTAATCCCCAAGTCGGACTGAATTACGGACAGCCCAACGTTGCCCTCGGCGTTCGCCACTTACAGATGCTCGGCGTGAAGTACTACGTCGCCTATTCGCCAAAGCTAATCAAAGAGGCGAACGTTGACTCCCAACTTCAACTCGTCGATTCGACGAAGGCGTGGCCCGCGCCCGGGGTGCAGTGGCGCGTCTATCTCATCAAGAACAGCCCGATGGTCCAGCCGCTGACGACGACGCCGAACGTGGTGGCGAATATTTCTGGGCGTACGACGTGGTTGACGGCCAACCAGACGTGGTGGCTGACGCCCTCGTTGCAGAACGTGTACGCCGCCGATAGCGGGCCCGCCTCGTGGCCGAGGGCAACGAGTATCACGACGATGAAGAGCACGGACGTACTGGCGAAGGTCACCGTGACCCACGTCAAGGTCGGACTGCAGTCGATCTCGTTTCACGTGAGTCGCGTCGGCGTGCCCGTCCTCGTAAAGATCTCGTACTACCCGCGCTGGCACGCCTCGGGGGCCACGGGTCCCTACCGGGTCAGTCCCAATCTGATGGTCGTCGTTCCCACGCAGAAGAACGTCGCGCTTGACTACACCAGTACGCCAGCGTTGACCTTCGGAAACGTGCTGAGCGACCTGACGGTACTCGCGGGCCTCGCCACGCTGTGGATGATTCTCAAGAGACGTCGAATCCTGCGCCGGTAGGATGGTCAACCGTGGATACGAGCGTCATCTTTAAGGCTTACGACGTTCGAGGCACTTACCCCGATCAGCTCAATGAGCGCATCGCCCAAGCCATTGGATCGGCTTTCGCGACGTTCGCCACCTCGCCGCGGATCGTCATCGCGCGTGACATGCGCGCCTCGGGCGTGGCGCTCTCTGAGGCGTTCGCTACTGGCGCGCGCTCAGTCGGCGTCGAGGTCGTGGACCTCGGCCTTGGATCGACGGACTTTCTCTACTTCGCCTCGGGTTTTCTCGACGTGCCGGGCGTGATGTTCACTGCGTCGCACAACCCGGCCAAGTACAACGGCATCAAACTCTGTCTCGCGGGCGCCAAGCCCGTTGGTCTGGAGTCGGGTCTCGTCGAGGTCGAAGCCATGGCGAACGAGTTCTACGCCACGCCAGCAACAGGCGACCTCGCGCTCTACACGACGCTCGATCTCACGAACGAGTGGGTCACCCACGTGCACTCCTTCGTTGACATTGATTCGTTTCGTCCGCTCAAGATCGTCGCCGACACGGCGAACGGCATGGGGGGATTCGTCGCGCCACTGGTCTTCGCGGATCTGCCTTTCGATCTCGAGATCCTCTTTCCAGAACTTGACGGCAACTTTCCCAACCACGCGGCCGATCCACTGAACCCCGAGAACTTAAAAGACCTTCAGCGTCGAGTCTTGGCGACCGGCGCGGACGTGGGACTGGCGTTTGACGGTGACGCGGACCGGGTCTTTCTCATCGATGAAAAAGCGCAGCCCTTAAGTGGCTCGACGACGACGGCTATGGTCGCGACGGCGATGTTAGAGCGCTACCCGGGCGCAACGATTCTCTACAACTTGATCTGCTCCAAGACAGTGCCAGAAGTAATCGCCGAAGAGGGCGGCGTTTCGCTTCGAACCCGTGTCGGTCACAGTTACATCAAGCAAATAATGGCCGAAAGTGGCGCGGTGTTTGGTGGTGAACACTCGGGCCACTATTACTACCGTGACAACTATCGCGCCGACTCAGGGATCATCACCGCGTTCGTCGTGTTGGAGTTAATGAGCGTGGCGTCGGTGCCCCTTTCAGAGTTGGCGAAACCCTTTCTGCGCTACGCGGACTCTGGCGAGATCAACACCGAGGTCGCTGACCCCGTGGCGACGGTGCAGCGAATGACGAAGAAACTCGAGGCCGAAGGAGTGACGATCGATCTGCTCGATGGTCTCACCGCCCTCTACGACGACTGGTGGTTCAATCTTCGCCCCTCGAACACAGAACCGTTGCTTCGCCTTAACCTCGAAGCGAAGGACGACGCGTCGTGTCAGGCGCACGTCGATGAAGTACTCGCGCAACTAAAGGAGATTGGCTGATGGCTCTGGACTCATTTCTCTTGGACCTGTTGGAGGACCCACTCGACCACGGGGCGCTGCTGTACGTGCCGTCAAAGGACTTGCTCTTCAACCCACGTCGTCACGTCGCGTACGAGGTTCGCGACTCGATCCCGGTGATGCTGCCTGATGAGTCGCGCCGCACCAGTGAAGAAGAGGAACGTACCTTCAACGACGACCCCGACGCACGCTTAACCGGGCCCGCCAGCTAGGCGGGCGTCACGCGCAGCGGTACCGACTGCGCTCCCCATACGGCCAGTCGCGAGTCTTTCCAGATCACGTCGCCGGCCGGTTCAATTCGCGTCCAGTACTCGCGCAGCGTTATCAGCGCTTCGTGGAGTTCAGCGCGCGCCAGAGCGGCGCCGAGGCAGTGGTGAATGCCCGAAGAAAATGTCAGATGATCGCGCGGTCTCTTTCGCCGCGGGTCGAACGCGTTGCTTCCAATGAAATGGTGCTCGTCACGATTCGCACCCGCCAGACTGAAGGCCAACAAGGTGCCCTTTTGGAACGCGACGTCGCGGTACTCAAAGGGTTCGTTGACCTGGCGAATAACGAAGCGAATGGGATTTAGATAGCGAAGGGACTCTTCAACGACGCCCGCCACGAGTTCGTCGTTGCCCTGCATGTCGCTCCATATCTCCGGGCGCGTCGACAACAGCGCGAGCGCGGTTGAGAGTTGGTTTCGAGTGGTATCGGTGCCCGCCGCGATGATGCCCTGGATGAGGCTGACCATTTCTGGTGTGCTCAGTCGGTCGCCTTCTTGTTCGGCCTCGATGAGGTGGCTAATGAGATCGTCACCAAGATGCGCTCGTCGCTCGTCAATCAGTGCGGTGCAGTAGTGCGAGAACTCTTTCATCTCTTTGAAGATGCGATCCTCATTGCCCTGCGCTTCGGAGGAGAAGAGCAAAAACGTTGTTTCGGCCCAGCGCGAGAAGAGGTCCCAGTCAGCTTGCTCGACCGCCAAGTGGTGACAGATCACCGCGATGGGGTAGCGCGACAACACTTCGGGAGCGTCCACGACGTAGCTCGCGGCGTTACTCGCGTTGAGTAATCGTGCGAGTTCACTAACGTAATCGCGCATGAAGGGCCGAAGTCGATTGATTGAACTTGGCGAAAAAGGAGAGGCGACGAGGCGGCGGAGTCTGGTGTGAGTGTCGCCTTCGGCACTGAGGAGACTTTCGCGACTGAGTTGGTCGAGGGCAGTCCCTTCTCCCGTGAAGAGTTGAGCGACGAGACCCGACGCTTGATGGAGAGAGCGCTCTCGAAGTAGTGCTAACACGTCGTCGTAATGAAGGACGACGTAGCCAAAAGTGAACTTCGCGAGCCAGCCGTGTTCGCTCTGGTGCGCGAGTGCGGCAACGTCGCATTCTGGGTCGAGTGAAGTCGACGTGTTAAGGAGTGCCAGGTCGAGCTCGTCAACCGGCGTCACCACGGACTAGTTCAGTCGCTCGACGATCATGGCCATTCCTTGGCCACCGCCTATGCACATCGACTCAAGACCGAATCGTTTACCCGAGTCTTCTAACGAGTTCAACAAGGTGGTCATGATGCGAGCGCCGGTCATTCCGAAGGGGTGACCGAGAGCGATCGCGCCGCCTCGAATGTTGAGCTTGTCAAGCTTGATGCCGAGGTGCTTCGCACTCGGCAGCACTTGGGCCGCAAAGGCTTCGTTGATCTCGACGAGGTCGATGTCGTCGATGGTCATGTTGGCGCGTCGAAGCGCCTGACGACACGCTTCGATCGGTCCAAGACCCATGATCTCGGGGTTTAGTCCGCTCACGCCGCTCGCGATGATGCGCGCGAGGGGCTTGATGCCGAGCTCTTTGGCCTTGGTGTCACTCATGACAATGACGCCCGCGGCGCCGTCGTTGAGGGGACAGGCGTTGCCGGCCGTGATGGTGCCACCTTGTCGAAAGACCGGTTGAAGACTCGCGAGCTTCTCGAGTGTCGTGCCCGCGCGTGGGCCGTCGTCCTTCGAGAAAACCGTGCCGTCGGGCAACGTGACTGGCGTAATTTCGCGTTCGAAGAAGCCGTTCTCTTGGTGGGCTACGGCGAGCTCTTGACTGCGCAGCGCGAACTCGTCCATCTCTTGGCGCGATACCTTCTCGAACTCGGCGACGTTTTCGGCCGTCTGGCCCATGGCGATGTAGACGTCGGGTAGACCCGGCTGGGGTGTCCAGGGGTCGGTTACCTTTTCAGAACGCGACCTCGTTCGCTCCATCGCCGCTTCGAAGAGAGGATTCATGGCCTTGCCGGAGTCGCTCGCGCCGCTCGCGTACCTCGACACCGTCTCGACGCCGGCGGAGATGAAGACGTCGCCTTCGCCGGCACGAATGGCGTGCGCGGCCATGCGGATGGTCTGAAGCGAGGATGAACAGTAGCGATTGACGGTCACGCCGGGCACGTCGTCGAGTCCCGCGAGCACGGCAACCACGCGCGCGATGTTGAATCCGGACTCGCCGGCGGGCTGACCACAGCCCACCATGAGGTCTTCAACGCTATGGGGATCGAGTTCGGGCACCTTCTCGAGCAACGTGCGCACAATCAGCGCGGTTAGGTCGTCGGGTCGCATGTCGACGAGCGAACCCTTGAAGGCGCGCCCGATAGGGGTGCGCGCGGTGGCGACGATGACGGCTTCGGACATGGGGGGGTTCCTCCTCGAGTTACTCAAAGGTAACTGTGGCGAGCCTAGTGACTCACCGCAAGGTGGAACTTAACTGGTCTCGAGTGGACCGGCGTTCGCGAAGCCCTGGCGAACGCCCGTTCCGGCACGACTCGCGAGTTGCTCAGGCTCGAAGAGCATCCAGTACGCGTTGCGGGCGTGCGAGCGCGAACGATTTTCAAAGACCGAGGCGAGCACGTCGGGGTCGTCGGACTCGTCTTCGTGCACGAAGACTTCGAGGATGGGCGTCGAGGTCATGAGTTGGGCCTGCATGATGCCGAGCGACGCCTCGTGGGCGCACTGCTTGTCGATCGGGGCGGAGCCGGGCATACCCAGGGCGACGACGATGGCCGCACCGTCGCGCTCGATCATGATCTTCGCCGCAACCGCCAAGTCTTTGAATCCCGGGACGGTCTCGGCGATGACCTCGAATGACGTGCCGTAGCCGGGGCACGCTTCGAGTTCAGCCCGGGCCGCGCTTCCCATGTCGTAGCGCGCGAACATCGTGTCGACGACGCCGATTCTCACTTTGGCTTTCGACTTGTTTTTCTTCTTCGCCACGTGGCTCCAATCCGTGCCACCAGTGTAGAGGCGACAATGTCGCCTTCGAAAGGAGAAATGATGGTGGCCTCGTGTTACCCCAACAGTGAGGTGGGGCTATGGCTTGGGACTTTTCAACGGACGCGGCGTTTGAAGAACAGCTCGTGTGGATGCGCGGTTTCGTTCGCGAAGAGATCATGCCCATCGAGACGTTGACGCTCTCACGCGACAAGTTGATTTCGTTCATCCGACCACTCCAAGACCAAGTGAAAGAGCGAGGTCTCTGGGCCGCGCACCTCCCGAGCGAACTCGGCGGGATGGGATTTGGTCAAGTGAAGCTCGGTCTCATGCACGAGATCCTCGGCCAGACCATGTACGGTCCCGTGGTCTTTGGTAATAACGCGCCCGACAGCGGCAACGCTGAGTTGCTGGCCGCGGGAATGGAGATGACCGGGCGCGAGGACATTAGGGAGCGTTGGTTGCAGCCCTTATTGGACGGCGACATCCATTCGGGATTTTCAATGACCGAGCCCGATACCGCGGGCAGCGACCCGCGACTCTTAAAGACCCGCGCCACCAAGGACGGCGACGAGTGGGTTATCAGCGGTCGTAAGCGGAACACGACGAATGGCTCGGTCGCTGACATTTTGATCGTGATGGCCGTCACCAATCCCGAGGTCCATCCCTACCAGGGTTCGTCGATGTTCGTCGTGCCAGTTACTACGCCAGGCGTAAAAATCTTGCGCGACGTGGGCTCAATGGACGACCCGACCGTGACGTACGGGCGCTTTGGCAATCACGCCGAGATCTTGTACGAGGACGTGCGCGTGCCGGCCGACCACCTTATTGGACCTGAGGGTTCTGGCTTCTTGCTCGCCCAGACGCGACTTGGACCGGGACGCATCCATCACTGCATGCGCTGGCTCGGACAGTCCCAGCGTGCCTTTGACATGATGTGCGAACGGGCCCTAAGTCGCTACACGCACGGCTCACTGCTCGCCGAGAAGCAGACTGTCTTGAATTGGATCGCCGACTCTAAAGCTGAGATGCACGCGACGCGTCTCATGACGTTGCACGCGGCGTGGAAAATGGATCAAGTGGGCGCGTCGGCGTCGCGTGACGAGATCGCGATGATCTAGTACTACGGGGCCAACGTGTTGCACAACGTCATAGACCGCGCTATTCAGACCTACGGGTCGCTCGGCTATTCGTCGGACATGCCACTTGAGTCGATGTACCGCGCGGCACGCGCGGCTCGGATCTACGACGGCCCCGACGAGGTGCACCGCCAGACAGTGGCGCGCCACGCCCTAAAGAACTACCGCGCGTCTGAGATTCCAACCGATCACATTCCAACGCGCAGCGCTGCTGCGCGCGAGAAGTTCGCCGACGTCTTGGAGTTCCTCGAGTCCGAGTCGGTGTAAAGGCGTCGCTCTAGCGCGGCGCGAGACCTTCGACGGCCTCTTTGAGGTCGATGCCAAAGGGCACGATGGCGATCGAGGGAATGTCGACGCCGGCCTCGACGTAACGAAGAATATGCTCGCGACAAGCTTCGTGGGAGCCGTGAATCACCAATTCGTCAACCACCGAGTCGGGGATTACCTCGTTGGCGCGTTTGCGATCACCCGCGGCCCACGCCTCCCACATTGGTGCCAACGCGTCGCCACGTCCGAGCCAGCGATGAAACTCGGCGTAGGCATTGACCGTCAGATACGAAGAGATCATCCGTCGCGCTATGAAGCGAGCGGTGTCAACGTCCGCGGTTGGAATCACGAACAGCCGCGCCGCGATGGTCTTATTTTCTCCCACCTCGTCGCGACATGTCTTCACGTCGCTGGCGGCGAGCCAATTGAGAATGGCGCCGTCGGCCTCTCGTCCAGCGAGGCGCAACATGCCGGGTCGAAGAGCGCCGAGCAGAATGGGCGGGCGTTCAATGACGGGTCGCGCCAACTTGAATCCGTGCACCTCGAACGTCTCAAAGACCTCGTCGATCTTTTCGCCGTCGAGGGCGCGCTTCACGAAGCGCAACACGTCGCGCGTTCGAGCAAAAGGCTGCTCGTAGGTAATCCCGTTCCAACGCTCGACGACCGGTTGACTCGACGCGCCAAGACCCATCGTGAATCGTCCGCCCGCGACTTCGGCCATCGCCGCGATGCTCATCGCGAGCAGTCCGGGCCCTCGGGTGAAGACTGGCGTCACGGCGACGCCGAGGTTGAGGCGCGTCTCGCTCAACGCCGCCACCGTGAGTGGCGTGAAGCCGTCGGCGCCGTCAACCTCAGCTGACCAGACGTCGGTGTAGCCGAGGTCGGCCAAACGATGGAACCAATCGCGGTGCTCTAACAACGTGACGCCGTCGAAGGGGATGGTGATGCCGTAGCGAGAACTCATCACCTCAGTGTTCCAGATGTCGCAAGTGCTCGCTGATTTAGTTGAGGTAGTTGCCGCCTTGGGCTTTGGGAACTTCTAGGCCGCGTCGCTCGAGGTCGTGCTCCCAGCGCGAAACCAGCGTCTCGAGAATGGTGGCGCGCCCGTAGTGCTTGTCCTCGGCGGCGATTAGATTCCACCTGGCGTGCTGCTCATCGGTCTCTTCGACCATGAAGTCCAGTGCCTTGAGGTAGGCGCCTCGCCGTTCCCTGTTTCGCCAGTCGTCGGGGGTTAGTTTCCAGCGCTTGAGGGGATCGTTTTCGCGATCGTTGAAACGGCGGAGCTGTTCTT
>DAIQOO010000168.1:0-2877 GCA_036787845.1 Acidimicrobiales bacterium | reverse complement strand
AGGCGACGAGAACGCTGACGGCGAAGACCACTGACGTCGCCGACCAGTAGAGCCACGCGGGACCGACCGGCGTGCGCCACGCGAACGACGGGTCACTAGTGTGCGCCAAGGCCGAGAGCGCACCCGCGACGTGGTGCGTCGGGAGTCCGTGGCCCGAGAGCCACGCGCTCAGCAGCCCTCCCGCGACCAACGTGAAGAAAAGTCCGAACGCTCCGGCGATGACGAATAACCACACGTCGTCGTCGTGGCGTCGCGGTCTCACAAAATCTCCATTCTTTGGTTCGTATCAAAGAGAGCCAACTCGCCCGGCGTGCAGATATGGCGAACGACGAAGGACCGCTCGCCCACGCGCCAGAGCCCTTCGCCTCGCGCCAGACTCGCGAGCTGGTCAATTTCCGTGGAGGACAAACCCAGCGCCGCGCCGGTCTTGGCGTCTTCGCCCGACTCTTGGGCGTAGATGATCTTGGTGGAGCAGTCCGCCAGTAGTCCGAGCGCGAGATTACGCGCTTCGGAGTCTCGTTCACCCACGGCGTCGAGATCGCTCAGACGATGGATCACCATCAGGTTGGCAATCCCGAGGGCCCGACTGAGTTTCCACTGGCTCTGCATGCGCGCGAGCAAGGCTGGTTGCTTCAGCACGCGCCACGCTTCGTCGTAGATCACCCAGCGCTGTCCGCCGGCGGGGTCTTGCAGCGCGGCCTCCATCCACGAACTCGCGCACGTCATCACCAGACCGATCTTCGCGTCCGAACCTTGTATACGACTGAGGTCGAGACTCACCATGGGGAGAGTCGCGTCAAAGTGCACGGTGGAGGGCCCGTCAAACAGTCCTCCCAGGTCACCACCGACGAGGCGATTGAGCGCGTGCGCCACGTCGCGACCGTCGTCCAGCAACTGCGCGCGATTTGAACCGATCACGTCGCCGGGTGGATCGAACATCGCTGACACCACCTGCGGCAATGTCGCGACGGTGTTCGTTGCCACCGCCTCGTCGAGCGCCGCGTAGAGCGCCGTGGACTCCACCGGTCCCATCAGTCGACCGAGCGCCGCTTCGGTGATCGATCGCAACAGTTCGCGGCGACGCTGTCGCACCATCTGCGCCCACGCCGCGTCGGTCAGCGTGACCTGATCGCCCTCGGGATTCGTCAGGTACGCCGGACGCGGACCTTCGTCGAGAGGATTGAGTCGCGCCGCGACGCCGTCACCCAGGGCAATCGCTTGGCCGCCGACACTGCGACTCACTTCCGTCCACTCCCCCTTGGGGTCACCGGGCACGTAACACTTTCGCCCGAAAGCGATCGAGCGTGTCGCGATCGACTTGGCGAGCGTGCTCTTGCCACGACCCACGACGCCCGCGAGCAGACAGTTCGGATTAGTGAGAACACCCAGTCGGTAGAGCACCCAAGGGTCGTAGACGAAGCCCGCGCCACTCCACGCGTCTTGACCGATCAGGATGCCTTCACTCCCGAGACCGCTCTCGGCGAGAAAGGGGTACGCGCCGGCTACGACCTCGCTCGTCGCTCGGTGTGGTTCAACCTTCAACCTTCGATACGTACGCAGCGCCTGTTCCCCGAGTTCGCCATTCCTCCCCAGATACGCAGCTGCTTTAGCCTCGAGTTGAAGTTGACGTTTGGCCTCTCCCTGTTGTTCGCGCGCGGCTACGCGATCCGCTCCGGAAATCTGCGCCGCCGCGCGCGCCATCCCTCGTCGAACCCGTCGCGGAGTGTTCGAACCGCTGTACAACGTGGCGCCGAGAGAGTCCCCTCCGTCCAGGATCGCCGCTACGGACTCCATTTGCGCGCTGGGGGGCGTAGGTACCCCGAGTCCACCAGGGTTTTTGAGCGAAGCATCCGACGGCGTCACGGAACTACGCGTTCGTGCGTTGACGAAGGGCGGATACGGCGGTAGTTGAATCCTCGCCGGCACGGCGACCGGTTGCCCTTCTTGGCTCGTCACGCTCCACCCCAACTCGTCGCCGTCGTGAGCGTCGCGGTTCGCACGGTGATCGTCATCGGCATTGACGTGAAGACGCTGCGCACGATTCCTGGATGAAACATCGCCACTATCAACACCAGATCAACGACGCCCACGAACGCCAGTCGAACCACCATGGTGCGCTTCGCTCTTGTCGACGACTGCGTTGACGCCGAATGACGGACCCGTCGGGCTCGACGTTTTGGCGTAAAGCGTCGGACCGGTAGCTTCGGAATCACTCGTTCACCTCGGTCAGTGGGAACCGCGCGGCGACCGCCGCGGCGGCGCGCAGATACGCAACTGCCGTGTCGAGTTGCAGCTCTGCGAGCACGATCCGATCGCCCAGGTCGAGGTGATCGTCGTGGTTGACCATGACGACGCCGCCGCACACGACGCGAAGCCACTCGGTCATCGCCGTGAGATTGACGTCGCGGCGAACCGTGGCGCCGCAACGTTGACGACCGGGTGCGACGACGACCACGGACCCCGCGACCAACGTGGCGAACTTACCGTCGGCCACGGCGGACCAGTCGTCGGGGTCGGGCCGATAACTGAGGGGCTGACCGCAGAGCGCGCTCACCATCTCAATGGTCAGCTCCAGCGCGTCGTACGCGAACTCGGTCGCGAGGACCAGCGTGCTCGCGCTCTCCAGCGCCGCGACGGCGACTGGGCCGTTAGTCCTCGTGCCCACGTCGGAGACGACGATGTCACCGGCGTGTCGCAGCAGCGCGACGCCGGCGGCAAACTCGCCTGGTGTAGGACAGTCCTGGTCCGCGGGACTGCTCAGACTTCGCAGCACCCGCAGACCGTTCACCACGTCGACGTAGGGCGCGAGCGCGGACCACTCGGGCAGCACGTCACCATCCAGAGCTCGGGCGCAGAGTTCTCGAAAGGGTCGCGTCG
>DAIQOO010000057.1:0-10676 GCA_036787845.1 Acidimicrobiales bacterium | reverse complement strand
TTCCAGCGCTTGAGGGGATCGTTTTCGCGATCGTTGAAACGGCGGAGCTGTTCTTTCTCAGAGATGTGCAGCCAGAACTTGATGATCGTGACGTCGTCATTGACCAGCATCTGTTCGAATTCGACAATTTCTTTGGCCGAGAGCATCGCTTCTTCCTTGTTGATCTCCTTTTCAGCACGTTCCACCAGGAGACGTCCGTACCACGATCGATCGAACACGGTCATCTCGCCCTTGCCCGGAAGTGACGCTTGGAAGCGCCAGAGGAAGTGATGACGACGCTCTTCCTCGTTCGGCGGGCCAATGGGCGTGACGTGCACGTGGCGCGGGTCGATACTCGCCGTGAGGCGGCGAATGGCGCCGCCCTTTCCGGCCGCGTCGAATCCCTCGAAGAGGACAATGAGGCCAGGGCCCACGACGTTGGGTTCTAACAAGCCCGCGCTAAAGAGTCGCAGTTGCGTGATGCGGTGCTGGGCTGCCACCACGCGCTTGTCGGACTCTTCCTTGCTCATCGTGGGAGAGAGATCGATCTTCTCGACGCGGCTCATGGCTTGGCTAGGTCATCAGTACTGGAGTAGTTCATGACAACTCCTTTCAACTTCAAGGTACCGCAGCGCTACGGGCGTGATCAGACCTACGGCGGGCCATTCTTTATGATGAAGAGGACGTCACCGAGAAAGCAGGCCGTGCGAAAGTTAGTACCTCTCGTCGTGACGGCCCTTTCCTTCGCGAGCTTTGGTCTACTCCTTGGACCTCGTCACGCCTCGGCGACGTCGTCGAGCGCGCCCCAGGCGGTCTGCTTCACCAAGATTCAGCCCGCTTCTCCCGGTCACGCGGCAACGCCCATCGACGTCTGTCAACCCTGGCAAGCCAAAGACACCTGGTCGGGCTCACCTCCGTCGATCTACACGACGTCCTTCGTGCCCAGTTCCGCCGCGCCACAAGTCATCGCCTACGCCGCGTGGCTTCGTACTTCGACGACGGACCTTGCGCTCTATCTCGGTTATAAGGGACCCGGGACGACGAACGTGGCGCGCGGACCACAGATGGTGCCAACTCAAGTGCGGGGACGACTGCTCGCGACCTTTAACTCTGGCTTCTACGAAACTGACGCCAAAGCTGGCTTCTTCGTCAACAACACGCTCTACTTTCCGATGATCAGCGGCCTGGCGACGGTAGTGCGCTACACCAACGGCCGCGTCGACGTCGTGCGTTGGACGGGCGGCGCGCGCCCTGCGCCCAACATTCTCATGGCCCGCCAAAACCTTCCCCTGCTCGTGAACGCGAGCGCACCGACACCCCTGTCGGCGAACAACGCCTCGTGGGGCCCCACGTTGCACGGCGTGCCCGACGTCTGGCGCTCGGCGCTCGGCGTTGACGCGCAGGGCAACTTGATCTACGCCGCCGCGCCCGCGCAGACCTCTTCGAGTCTCGCCGCGTTGATGGTGCGCCTGCACTGTATTCGCGCAATGGAACTCGACATCAACCCCGCGTGGCCGATTTTCGTCACCTACGCGGCTACGGGAGCGGTCTCGCCGTCACTCTTCGTTCCTAATCCCAACCAGGTCGCGACACGTTTTCTCTCCATCACCACGAAGGACTTTTTCGCCGTCTACGTCTCGAGACGTCCGGGCGAGCCCCAGCCGTGGTAGGTCGACACGTCGCGCCCTCGTGATCGCGAGCGGTCCGCACGTACTGCGTGGACTTGAGTGGTACCGGGGACATCTCATCGACTACAGCCTCGGGAATTTTGTGAACTACGAAGACTTCTCCGCTAGTGGCACCCTTGCGCTGTCGGCTATTTTGCACGTGACCTTGAGTTCGACCGGATCGTTCGTGGCGGGACGTTTCACGTCACTGATCCTTCGACCTACGGGCCAAGCGTTCGTTGACCCGAACAACGCGGCGGCGGCATTCGTGAACCAACTCTCGAAGCAGGATTTTGGGGCTAATGCCGCCACGATTGGCGCGAACGGCATTATCGCCCCCGTTGGCTAACTAGCAACCCCCGGCGGGACCTGGGGTGCCGGGGCCCACTCGGTAGTTGTTGAGCGTGCCGGCGTTGGTGGGTCGAGGATTTGGCCCAAGGTGCACGACGTACCACACACCTCGCCACGAGATGAGCGACGCCACCGCGACCGACACCACTTGGTGACCTCGTTGAAATACGAGTCGCACGCCCGGCACGTGCCAGTAGCCGATCTTGTTTTCGCATCCGCCAATGGGAATCCATTGGGCGACGTGGGCATTGGCGTCGACGCGTAAGAACGTGGCGTTCTGCGCGCCAAAGAGTTTCGCGTGGTACGCGGCGACGTCAAGTCGAAAGAAGGCGACCAGTCGACCTTTGTAGTCACTCGCCGGATAGGGAATCGCGCCGGTCTTCATCTGTTGGTACGCGCCCTCTGGAAAGAACTCACGTAGCGCGAGCGGCGCCGAGTCGTCAGCGATGACGACGACCAACTGGCGCATCGACTGCGTTAAGGGCGCGCCGAAGGACGGCTCAACGTTTGTCTGGAGCAGCGATCCGGGCGGCGTCGTGGCAACCGCGGGTGAGGCGAGCGAAACAACGAGGAGTAAGGCGAAAACGGCGACGACGCGTCGACGCACCGGGCTAGGAACGCTTGCGGCGCAGCAGCGACATGAACGACCATCGCTCGTTGATGAAGGAACCGATTAAGAACAGTCCGCTAAGGAAGCCGAGCAAGAGCGCGTAGCGCTCGTGCGGCGGGAAGAAGCTGTAGCGCACGGTCGACGCGCCTTGGGGCAGCGCCACCTGTTGGTAGACACCGTCAATCGTCGTAATGGGCACTGACTTTCCATTCACGGTGGCCTTCCAGCCGTTCATCTCGAGCTCGGTGCGCAGTAACGTCGCACCGGGCTTGGCGCAGTTGACCGTCGCCACGTTGTCGTTCGTGCTCGTCACCGTGCACGACGGTGTCGACGTCGAGAAGAACGCTCTCGGGTTGGGCATTAGGTAGATGGTCGCCAGAGAGTCGTGGAAGACCTGTTTCGCGCCGAGATTGATGATCGCGGGTAACAGGACAACGGAACTCGGCACGAGCAAGTACTTGACCGACGCGTTCTCGTAGGCCTTAAAGTGCGCGACTAATTCGTGTTCTTGGGCAATCACCCCCGTGATGCCGGCCTTGATGACGAATTGATTGCCTGGTTTGAGACCCGGATAGAGCTGGTCTTCGATGAAGTTCTTAAATGCCTTGGGGAACGGCAGGTCAATGGCTGACAGTGACTTCACGCCGTACTGGGTGCCCCAATTGGGGTACAGCACGGCGAAGTCCAAGAAACGATACTGACCCTGGTTGGCTTGGAGGTAGTGAATCGGTGCGTAGTCGACTGTGATCTGTTTGGGAGATTCGGCCGTTGGCACGAAGAACAAGAGCACGGACTCACCAACAACCACGAGGGCAATCAAGAGCGGCACGACTCTGGCCTTGGAGAAGGAACCAAGGAGGAGAAAGAGTACGAGCGCAATAAAGGGTAGGAATTGCAGTCCAACGAAGATCGTGTGTGCTTTGGGGGTGAGTTTGAGAGCAATGTTCAGTGAGTGCGCGTAGACGACGCCCCAACTGACGACGATCAACATTGCAATCGCCGCCGTCATGAGCAAGCGCTTCGCTCGAACGCTCGTTGCGAAGTCGTAGAGGCCAAAGGCCGCGAGGAGCACAATCGCCATCTCAAGGCTCGGCATGATGTAGCGCGGAAACGAGGCCGACTTGATGAGCGGGATGAGATCCCAGAAGAACCGCACCCCAAAGAGGTTCATTGAACCGAGCACCCCGGCGAGTGTCCAGAGTGCCAAAAACGTTCGAAGAGTTCGATGACGAGCACCGAAGAGTCCCACCAGCGCCAGCGCCACGATGCTGGCGCCAAAGTAGCCGCCGGTCTCGCCCCAGACCGTCGATACGTTGGGATTCGAGAAGATGGTCCCGTAGACGTAGGGGTCGAACAACATGGGAATCGACGACGTCGGCAGGTGAATCGCGCCGTCGATAGAGCCCGCGTGACTGCCGATGAAGGCGACTTTCATGAAATCTTCGAAGGGCACGAGCACGGGCAGCGCGAGCACGACGCCGACGAGGCCACCGAGTCCTAAGCGACGAAGTGCGCGCGGACGAAGTGCGCGCGGCACCGAGAAGATTCGAACAATCGCCCACGCGCCAACGAAGAGTCCGTCGCAGTATGCGACCTCGGGAAAGCCCGCGTAGATCGACAGCGCTAGAGCGATCGCCGCGATGTACCAACCGCGCTTCGACGAACTCGACGCGCTGTCAAAGATCATCTCGACGCCGAGTATCAACATTGGCAAAAACGCGACCGGGTTTAGAACAGCGTTCCCGAGCCAGGCGTAGGTGCCGTTTATCGCGAAGAGCATGCCCGCCACGGTCGCGAAGAAGATTGGTAGTGAAAGGCGCCGGGCGAGGAAATACGTCGAGACCCCCGCGATCACTTCGAGCGAGATGTGAAACCAGACCAAGCCTGAGGACATTGCGAACAACAAAGTCAGGGGAAAGAGTGCCGCTGACTGCATCTCGCCGACGAGTGGTTGACCCAGACCTTGGAAGTAGTTCCACCACGGCCAGTGTCCGTGCAAGAGGTCGATGGCAGCCTGGTGACCAAGCGCTTGGGTGATGTAGCCCACGTTGGGGTCAATCGCCGGACGTCCACACGACACCCGACAGAGGTAGTGCGACACGCCCGCCGTCCACGAAATGGGGTCATTGTTCGCCAGTCGCAACACGAACATCGCGTTAGCGATCAGCACCACCAAGACGATGAGCGCGAGGGGAATTGTTGAAGCGGGAAGCCGACGATAGAAGGCGGCCAATCGGGCCCCGGTCGAATTCACGTTCTTAGGCTACAAGGGTGACTTGGTCACGTCGGGACCGTTCTAGCGCACGTAGTAGAACATTTTCTCTCCCAAGAGCAGCAGCGACTCGGGAAAGTAGGGATCGCGAAACGAACCAAAAATGTCCCAGCGGCGAATGAATCGGTCACGGTCGTCCATCGGGTCGAGGTCACCGCGCGAGGATCCCACGTGGTGGTGCAACTGCACGTCGGGCGTGTAGACGACGTACCTATCTTCCATCTGACTACGAAGGCAAATGTCCACGTCGTTCATGACGACTGCGAGCTGTTCGTCCATGCCCCCTAGCGACTGCCAGAACGCTCGCTCCACCATCTGTACGGCGCCCGTGACGGCAGCGACGTCTTTGGTGGCGAGTGAGAAGTAGTCGACGTTGGGGTAGTTCGAGTCGGTGCGCAGGTGTTGGGGATAGGGCGAAATGACGATGCTTTCGTGCTCACGTCGTCCCTCTTCGTCGAGCAAACAGGCGCCGACGATGCCGACGTCAGGCAGTGAAGCTAGCGCCACCATCTGTTCGAGCCAGTCAGGGGTGACGACAATGGTGTCGTTGTTGAGTGTCACGACAAAGTCCGCATCAGAGTGATTGACACCTCGGTTGACGATTTTCGCATAATTAAACGGTCCCGGGCAGGGCACGACGCGGTACTTTGTTGACGCAAAGTAGTCGAGCGTCTCGGGTTTTACCGAGTCATTGTCGAGAATGATGATGTCGTAGTTCGCGTACGTCGACTTCTCTTCGACCGACGTGATGCACTGGCGAACAAGATCGACGCGATCGCGAGTGGGAATGATGATGTTAATCGTGGGCGCGGGCGTCGGCACCTCGAGCGACCATCGAACGAGGCCCGGATGATCTCGAGCAGTGACGGTGCCACGCCATTCCCGACGATGGAGGGAGGCCTGCACGACGCGGATGGTGTCGTCGTTGAGTCGCTCGGGGTCAAAACTGCTCGCGGGACGACCGGCTGGCAACACTCGCGCCACGTGGCGAAATTTCGCCTTCGCTTCACTTAGGCGTAGGTAGGCGTCGTGCTCGAAGGCCCATCCTGCGTCAGCCGAGAAGCACCCGACTCTAAAGAGGGTCTCGACGCGAAGTAGTGCGGGACGACCCACCGTGTTGTAGCTGAGGAGCGTGTGAGGTCCAATGGTTGGGCTCTTAAATATCGGCGCGAAGTCGTTCGTTCCCGACTCGTCGGCGAACACCACGTCATCGCCGTGGGTCGCCTCCTTCAACAGCGCCGCGACGCTGTAGCGACGGCTCTCGTCGCTCAGAGCTGCGTCGCAGAGGAAGAGCCATTCGGCCGTGGTCTCGTTCAGCGTGTTGTTCAGCAGTGCGACGAGATCGCTGGGTGAGGCGTTCTCGTCCAACTCGATGATGGTGACGTCACTGGCGTCGAAGTTGATCGTCGCGAGTTCGAGTTCGTAGTCGATGGAACGCGGGCGATAGTTGACGGGGAAAATCTTCGTCGCTTTGGTGGCCGTGGCGACGATGACCTTTCTGGCCGTCCTCGTACGTCGACCACGAAGGACCTTGAGGATCGGGCGAAAGATGAACCGTGCCAGCTTGTAACGGAAGGTGTCTTCGCCGAGAATCCTGCCGGCGGTGCGCTGAAAACGTGTTCCCGACATCAATCGAATCTGGCGATGGAAGTCGATCCATCGATGCTTGATCTCTTTCGAGGTGATCGACGGCATCGTCTCGTCGTCGAAGCGTTGGAGGAGTGGCAAGTTTTTGGTTCTCTCGTTAGTCGATGGGGATACTCATGAAGGGCAACTCAGACAGAGTTCGTGCCGATCTCATAAGAGCCCGACGCGACGGTCACTTAGACAACGTTACCGGGCCGCCCTCGAGGGACTCCTTTGCCCAACGACGGCCTGCGTGGAGGGCGAAATTGCTGAAAGCAGGAAATTGACCGTTACGTGTCTGAGGTGCCGCGCCGAGTTCGCCTACTATGTCGTCGTTCAACTCGGAGTGCGCGTGTTGCATTTCGGGACCCTAATTTTTGACGAAGGTGATACCTACAAAGGAGTTGTGCGATGACTGACACCCTGGAGGCGCCTTCGGCTGGCTCGTCGGAGAACGAACTTCGCCACGGCGTTCTCGGACTATTTGACTCGGTGATTATGGGCGTGGCGGGCGTGGCGCCGGGCTATTCCATCGCCGCAACGACGGCGGTGTTGTTTGGCGCCGTTGTCCTTGGTGGCGCCGCGGCGTTGCTTTATTGTGGCATCGCGATGTTCGGCATCGTCTTCGCTTTCAGTTATCTCGGGCGGGTAGAGACGAACGCCGGCGCTAGTTATTCCTGGGTCCGTCGTGCGCTGCACCCGGCTCTCGGTTTTCTTTCCGGTTGGGCACTAATCGTGTCGGCGTTGATCTTCATGGTGGCGGCGACCGTTCCGGCGGGCGCGAATGTGCTTGGCCTCTTTTCGAACGGTGCGGCGAATAACACGGGTGAAGTCACCATGGTGGGAGCCGTCTTCTTCTTGCTGATGGTCGCCGCGGTCGCGGCTGGCGTGACGATCACCGTGAAAGTGCAGATCGTGATGACGACCGTCGAGCTCTTCATACTTTTGCTCTTCGCCGGCCTGGCTATCTTTCACGGGCACCACGTCAACACCTTCACGTGGCACTGGTTTTCGCCGGGCATCTTCCATGGTCAGTCGGGATTCGTTTCGGGCGCCCTCGTCGCCGCGTTCTACTACTGGGGCTGGGACGTCACGGCGAATCTGAACGAAGAGACCAAGAGTGCGAAGAAGACACCGGGTCTTGGCGCCATCATCGGTATCCTCATCGTCTTCGCACTCTTCGAGGTCTTTACCATCGCCATCAACTTGGTGCTCACCGCGAGCCAGATCTCCAATAACCCCGCCAACGTGCTGAGCGTTCTCGGCCAACAGGTCTGGCACGGCACCGGGGGTAAATTCATTGTGCTCGCCGTCGTGCTCTCAACCGTCGCGACGCTCGAGACCACGCTCATTCAAGTCACGCGCACTATGTTCGCCATGGGCCGTGACAACACGCTGCCTAAGCGATTTGGCACCGTGCACCCCACGCGCAAGACGCCCCTCGTCGCGACGGGCGTCGTGACGGTGATTTCACTCGCGCTCTTCATTGGTTCACAGTCCATTGGCTCGATCAGCAAGATCCTCACTGACGCGATCAACGCCATTGGTCTACAGATCTGCATTTACTACTCTTTGGCCGGCCTCGCGGTCGTGGTGCTATACCGCAAGCAACTGTTTCGTTCGGTAACGAACTTCATCTTCATGGGGCTCTGGCCCCTTGTGGGCGCAGTGTTCATGGCGTATCTATTCGTAAAGGCGATCCCAGGACTGAACGCGCCGACCCTTTGGGTGGGCCTCGGCGCGATGGCACTCGGCCTGATTCCGATGACCTTCTACTGGGCCAAAAAGAATCCGTATTACAAGATGCCCCCGAAGGAAGATCGCGTCGCCGTCCTCGAAGAGTTCGAGCAGAATCTCTAGATTTCACGTTCTCGGGCACCACAACCTAGAGGTCATCGCCGCACAACGTCCATGATGGACTGATGAGAATCGTGAGTCTCGTCCCGTCGGTGACCGAAACCCTCTCGGCGTGGTAACGAACACTTATCGCGTGCACACGGTTCTGCGAGCGAGACGATCTCGAACACGTCGGCGGAACGAAGAACCCTGACATTGATCGAATAGTTGAACTTCATCCCGATCTCGCGGCGGTGGACATAGAAGAAAATCGATGAGAGGACTACGACGCACTCGTCGAGCGTGGCATTGACGTGCAGGTCCTGCACGTCAAGTCACTCCTGGACGTCAATCCAATTCGTGATGACGCGCAACGCCAGGACGCGTTATGAGTTCGACCCGTTAAGAAATCCGGCGACTAGAGCCACGCTCAGCCCAACGGTGAACCAGCGCCGCCCATTGACGATGTGGTGCTCGTGGTTGGCATCGTGGTGCTCGTGGTTGGCATCGTGGTACTCGTGGTCGACGTGGTGGTACTCGTGGTCGACGTGGTGGTGCTCGTGGTCGACGTCGTGGTACTCGTGGTCGACGTCGTGGTGCTCGAAGTCGACGTGGTGGTCACCGTCGTAGGAGCAGGAACCTTCAACGTGATAGGTCGGGCGGTGCTCGACGCGTGAGAAGGATCGCCGGAGTAGACTGCGGCGATACTGGCTTGGTTGATCCAGGGCCACTGCGATGAGTCGAGGGTCGCACTTGCGCGCCCATTACTCAGACTCGACGTCGCGACTATTTTTCCGTTCACCAAAAACTGAACTACGCCCGTGGGCGGCGAACTCGTCGGTTTGACGGCGACCGACGCACTAAAAGTTACGGGTTGACCGTAGACGAGGGGAGTGCTTGAAGAGGTCGTCGTCGTTGTCGTGGCGACAGGCGCGCGACGGCGATTGGCCGAGGCCGCGCGACAGACATGCACGTCATCGACGCGTGCGGCGCCGCCGCCCTGGACGTAGTGCACAATGACTTGGTTGTAGTAGCCCGTCGCGACGACTGCACCACCGACCAACGTCCAACCGGTGGATTGAGGGGCGGACGTGGTATAGATGAGGGCGCTGTGGGCGCCACTGCCACTGTTGGCTAAGCGCAGCGACACCACGCCCGCCGTTGGCCAGTCAACGGATTGCACCTTCGCACTCAGCACGTAGGTCGTGCCGACGGTGGGGGCCGGGGTCACCACGCCTCGAATACCTGACGGATTGGTGGTGTCGGCAAACCCCATTCCCACGAATCGCTGACCGCTCGCCGCCAATTGCGTAACGCCATTGATGGTGCCGGCGTTGAAGACAATGGCTTCGTTGGTGTTGTCACGCGTCCAGTGCGGGACCATGGTCGTCGCGGGCGTCGAGATATACCACCACGTTTCGAGGGGGTTGGTGCTGCCGGTGTAGATCCCGGCGCCGCTCACCGATTCGAAACTCGGATTTAGGACCAGGTTGGGCGCGCCGCTCGCGCAAGGCGGCACCGGTGCCAGCGGGACTAGTCGGTAGGTCGCATGAATCTCTCCCATGCCACCACGTTCTACTGACACCCGGCATTGATTGCCGCTGGTGCCGGGCGTGCCGAGGTTGCAGCCCGTGAAGTGGCCCGTGACAAGCACGTAGTGCAATCCGCCGGCCACTGCCGTCAAGGGGAAGGTGTAGGTCGTCGGGGGGATTCCCTCAATGTCGGTCGAGGACCAGCTGGTAACGCCGCACGTTCCCCAGGTCACCGTGTAGCAAGTCGGCGCAATGAGGGTGATGCCATCCGGGGTCGTCGTAACGAAGAGGGTGCCCGGTCCAGTGGCGGCGCGCGCGGCGGTGACGAGCGAGAGACTTGCCATGGCGACGCTCGCCGCGACCAACGCCAATTTCTTGTGCGAAGCAAACGACGCGGTACGCAATCGGGTCATGAAGACTCCTTCGAGTTCACTTTACGGTGCTGGCGTTCGCGCGAACGAACTCATTACACACTTTCGCGCGCTGGTAATTGCAGTGTCGACACCTCGTTGAGGTTTAGGGTCGAGTGGCAAGAAGTGCGACGCCGTCGCCGCTGAGGTCGGTGTGGGCTCCTTTACGTCCGACCATTGCCAACACCAAGGAACTCAATGGACCGGAGACTTCGGGACCATCGCCGTGTGACCATTGAGCGTCGGTAGCGCGTAGGCGCAGTCCGGTGATTCGGCGTTTGGCACCGATCAACAGATTCGAGTTCTTCCAACTGTCCGCCACCGCGACGAGAGCTTTTTCTGGCGTGCGATGTTGTAAACCCAGTGGTCGACGAATATCTTCGCCGTGCACCA
>DAIQOO010000167.1:0-2949 GCA_036787845.1 Acidimicrobiales bacterium | reverse complement strand
CGCCACATCGGTGGGCGCGTTGGGCACGGTGGCGGGCGTCGCGCTCGACGAGGCGACCGACGCGGCGCCGGTGCCCGAGGCATTAGTGGCCGCGACTTGGAACGTGTAGGCGACGCCGTTGGTGAGACCGGTGACGAGATAGTTGGTGCCGGTGACGCTGGTGGCGGCCGTTGTCCACGTGACGCCGGCGTTCGAGGAGTACTGCACCGAGTAACCCGTGATGGTGGCGCCGCCGTTGTTCACCGGGGCGCTCCAGGTGACCAGGGACTGACCGTTCGCGTTCGAGGTGCCCGCCACACCGGTCGGCGCGCCCGGCACGGCGGCGGGCGTCGCGCTCGACGAGGCGGTGGAGAACGCGCTGGTGCCCGCGGCGTTGGTCGCGGTCACTTTAAAGGTGTAGGCCGTGCCGTTGGTGAGACCGGTGACGGTGCAACTCGTCGCGGTGGCGCCGCTGACCGAACAACTCAGTCCACTCGACACGCCAGCCACGAAGGCAGTGGCGCTGTAGCCAGTGATGGTGGCGCCACCGTTGGTCGGCGCGCTGTTGGCGGGGTCGATCCAGGTGACGAGGGACTGACCGTTGGCGTTATTCGACGCCGCCACACCGGTCGGCGCGTCGGGCACGGTGGCGGGCGTGACGGTGCCCGTGGCGGCCGAAGAGGGACCCGTACCCACGGAATTCGTCGCGAGTACTTCAAAGGTGTAGGCCGTGCCGTTGGTGAGACCGGTAACGGTACAACTCGTCGCGGTGGCTCCGCTCACGGCGCAACTGATTCCACTCGACGCACCCCCGACATACGCAGTAACGGTGTAACTGGTTATGACCGAACCGCCGTTACTCACCGGATCGGTCCACGTGACGATCGCCGACGCATTGCCGTTGCTCGCCGGCGTCGCCCCAATAACCGGGGCACTCGGCACCGTCAGCGTCGTGAAAGTCTTTACGGCGGCGTAGGTGTAGAGGGTCGTGGAGCCCACGACATAACTTTCGACGGTCTGGTAGTAGTACGTGGTTCCCGCCGTCAACCCCGTCACCGCCTTCGTTTCCGAAGTTGAAGTGGTGCTGTTGACAGTAGGCGTCCCCGCCGCGATCGTTGTGCACGTCGCCAATGCGCCGGTCCCCGCCGTTGTTGTAGCGGAGGTTCCGTAACAGAATTTCACGGTCGTGGGAGTGTTGGCACCATTGGCCACATTCCCATTGAGAGTCGCCGTCGTCTCGGCGACGGAAGATGCGGCCGTCGTCGTCGCGTCGTTGATGTTGATCGGTTTCACCGACGAAGCAGCGGCCCCAGTATCCGCTGAAGTCTTGACGTTCATTATGGTGCTTGTGTTCGCGTTGTACGTCGCAGCAAACGCAGGGTTCACTACCCCGTTGACAGTGAAGGTGACAGTTGTCGAACCACTGAGCGAACAGCTCGAGGGCAGAGTGATGACAACAACTCCGGCGGTCGCCGTATTAATCCCAGTCGTAATTGGAATGCCCGAGGGACAACCCGTCGAAGTGCTGAAGGTACTCGTCGGAGTCCACCCGGTGACCGAAGCGACAGGGACAGTGGGCGCGGCGGTGCTAAAGGTCACGGTAATCGTGCCCCCTGCGAGCGCAGCAGGCGAAGTTCTGAAGCCGACGGTCCAGTTTGAGGACGCAGAAACCAAGCTGTTGCCGGGAGCGATGGTCACGGCGGAGACCGAAGAAGCGCCGGCGTTGACCACGTCGAGTCCGAGGCTCATTGTGACGAGTGCTAAGAAAGCCAATGCGAATTGACCAATCCGATCCAGGGATACCCGGTACGACCCCAGGAGACGACGAACGCAACTCATCCGTTGCAGCCCCATCCCCGCGGTTGACTCGCCCGATAATTCGCCAAAGTCTTAAACCGCAGTGACGGCGCGGCCGACCTCGACGGACTTTTAACCGCCGAACTACGACCCCCGCGCACGACTCTTCTCTCAGCCCACCAGTGGGAGATCAATTGCTCCCAAGGCAATTCCATAAAAACCTCATCCTTACCGCAGAGTAAGAAAATTCGTCCATATCCGACCAAATCTTGAATTTATACCAACCATAGGGTTTAATTTCCCGAATCACAGTTGAGAAATCAATGAGAATCAGGAATCTTGCAAGGAAAAATGACCACCTCTGGTTAATTTGTCAGTGCAGATTGTCTCACTCGAGGTTGACACAGAGGGAGGCACGCATCAACAATGCATCTGTTTGGCCTTGAGTCCGTTCAGTAGACACGTTGCCGGGTGGACCTTGGGGGACACGACAAGAACCGCATCTCGGTAGTTCCCGTCAAGGTCTTCGCTCTCGGATCGGGTCAGATTCACGGAGCACCGGAATCCCAGCCTTGGGCGGCCGGCCAGCTCCACTACCTGGTCCAACACCAACGGTAGAGTCAAACAAAGTAAAAGGAGGAGCCCATGGATGACGGACAGCCAGTCTCGTATATGGGGCTGCCCGTTGGCGCAGCCGTACTCAGTTCCACGAATACCCAGTTCGGGACGGTCGAGCATGTCTTGCAAATCCCGGAACTGGACATTTTCGATGGTATTGCCGTGAAAACAAAGCACGGACTGCGATTTGTAGACCGAGATCAGATTACGGACATCACAACCACATTGGTTCGTTGTGCGTTGACCGACGAGGAAGCGGCGGCTCTACCGGCGCCCGAGGGTACTCTTGTGCTCCATCCCGATACTGTTCGCGACGAAGGTCCCTCCCTCACTGCTCGATTCGGACGCCTTTTCGGTCGACAGCACTGGAAGGAACTGGAATAGCTGTCTGCGCCCAGTCCCGGCGACCAGGGCGACCTTTCTACACCGTGGTCTATGCGCATATGGGGGTCAAGGTCAATTGGTGCGCGCTACAGTGTGCGACCACAAAAGATAATTGCGTGGGCGCTGCAGGACTCGAACCTGCGACCTCAGCCGTGTGAAGGCTGCGCTCTA
>DAIQOO010000166.1:0-2972 GCA_036787845.1 Acidimicrobiales bacterium | reverse complement strand
CGTCATTGTCGAGAAGGCAGTGGTGGCGACGCCAGCTCTCCTCGCCGGACTGAATAATCTCTTGCCACAGCTCTCGTCGACGGCGGTGCTATTGACGATGAGTGACGTCGAGAGCATGGTGAACTCCGACGCAGCAACGCTGTTCGTCGCAACAGACGACGGCAACGTCGTTGGCACGTTGACCCTCGTGGTCTTCACGATTCCATCAGGGCAACGCGCGTGGATCGAAGACGTCGTGGTGCACGAAGACGCCAGAGGATTAGGCATCGGTGAGTCATTGACGCTTGCCGCAGTAAATGAAGCACGCGAGCGAGGCGTTCGATCAATTGATTTGACGAGTCGACCATCGCGTGAAGCCGCCAACGCGCTGTATCAGAAACTCGGGTTCGAACGTCGAGAGACGAACGTGTACAGGTTCGTCATCGAATCCTGAACCCGGAACATGCAAGGGTGCTGTGGCAGGATTGACAAATGGCGGGCCAAGAGTCAATCAACCGATACGTAAGACCAGGTTGGTTCACTCAACACGTCTTCAATCGGCTCGTGCAGGTATTGACCAGCATGGGAATCAGTGTGTGGGGTTCACGCACTCTTTGGCTGCGTGGTCGATTCAGCGGCGAGTGGCGTTCTAATCCCGTGAATCTTCTTTCTTTCAATGGCGATGACTACTTAGTTGCACCGCGCGGCGAGACTCAATGGGTACGCAATTTGCGCGCCGCAGGGAATGGTGAACTACGAGTTGGACGCAAAGTCCAATCCTTCACCGCGACAGAGCTAGATAATGCAGAGAAGACCGACGTGCTCAGGGCCTACCTCAAGCGCTGGAAATTAGAGGTTGGTATTTTCTTTGACGGTGTTAGCGCGACGTCCCCAATTACTGAGTTAGATCGAATCGCCCCCAATCACCCGGTCTTTCGTCTCGCGTTCACTAAAGCGCAGTAGACGAATGTCTATTGATATTCGTTTACCCTTTGCGAATCGCATTGAGGGATAGACGGGCCCACTTGGACTAGGGCATAATGAATCACGTGTCCGGAAACGATCGACATCACTCGCTTGACCTCGCACCGGCGTCCTACGACGATTATCGGGAACTCGCGCGAAAGCGACTGCCGCGTCAATTATTCGACTATATCGACGGGGGTTCTTTCAACGAGGTGACGCTGGCCGCTAACCGAGAAGATTTGCACGGCCTACGTCTCCGTCAGCGAGTTCTGCGCGATGTGTCCGAGCGCAGTCTCTCCACCACCGTGATGGGTGAGCAACTGTCGCTTCCTTTGATCTTGGCTCCCGTGGGTTTTGGGGGAATGTTCGCCAAACGGGCTGAAGTCCAAGCCGCCAGGTCAGCTGAGCGAGCTGGCATCAGTTTCTGCGAATCGACTCTCTCAATCTGCTCAATAGAAGAGGTGGCGGCGGCGTCGAAACGGCCGATCTGGTTTCAGCTCTACGTCATGAAGGACCGCGCGTACGCGGAGGATTTGATGGCTCGCGCGCAAGAAGTGGGTTGCACCACCCTCGTGTTGACCGTTGACCTTCCCGTGGTGGGTCACCGCTACCGCGACGTGCGAAACGGAGTCAGCGGGCGAATCTCCAGAATCCATCGACTGCGTCGAGGACTTGATATTGCCAGTCACCCAGGGTGGGTCCGCGAGGTGGCGCTAGGAGGCAAGCCACTCACGTTCGGAAATTTGGAGCGGGCGCTTCCGAATGCTCGTGTTCCCGGAGACTTCCAAGGTTGGGTGGCCAGTCAGTTCGATCCGAGTGTCACGTGGGATGACCTCGCGTGGCTGCGCTCACACTGGCGCGGAAAGATTGCGTTAAAGGGCATACTCGATCCCGATGATGCCCGAGAAGCTGCGGCGCGCGGGGCCGACGCGGTGATTGTCTCGAATCATGGTGGGCGTCAACTGGACGACGTTCCCTCAACAATTTCGGCGCTACCTGCGATTGCGGACGCTATCGGCGATCAGTGCGACGTTCTCATGGATGGAGGAATACGAAGCGGTCTCGATGTCGTAAAGGCGCTCGCGCTAGGTGCTCGAGCGTGTCTGATCGGGCGACCGTGGGCGTTCGCGGTTGCCGCTCGCGGTGAAAATGGAGTCGATCATCTGCTGAGGATTTTTCGCGAAGAGATGTTGGTCACCCTTGGACTCACGGGGGTGACCAACATCGACCAACTAGACGCGTCGATTCTGGTGACGAAATCTACCGAAGAGCGGTAGATGAATTTCTACCGTTCTTTCCTAGAACATCATTGGGCCGATGAGTGCAATGGGATTGTGTAAGACATCGTCGTCACGCGTCTAGGGTGAATTGGTGAAGCGCACGCTACTCAGCACCATTCTCGTTGCGAGTTTGGTAATCGGGTTTATGGGAGTTGCGAACGCGAGCACGAGTGCGAAGTCGCCGATCTCGGTTCGCGTTACTCTTAGCCGGACGGAAGTTGTCGCCGGTAGGGCGATTCGTGGCGAGGCGGTCTTAACGAATTCAGGGACAAAGAGTGTGTTGGTTCAAGCGTGCGCTTATGACGGATGGCTCTTCGTCGGACTGGCCAATAAACAGATTTCCTACAGTCCCGCTATTGCGACTGTGGCCTGTAGGCCCTCAGTCCGTCTTACGCCTGGCATCAATCGATTTTCCATAACTGTCGTTACGACCTATCAGGAGTGCGGAGGAACTACCAGCCCGCGTTGTCCCAAGTCGGGTGCACCAGCATTGCCGAAAGGGAAGTATCACACCGCAGTTGAAATTCTCGGGTTGCCTTCTGACACACAGAAATCGTCGCCAATTTCAGTGACGCTTAACTGAGTATCTGCTAATACCGGTAGACGAATGTCTATCGTTTTTTCATAGAAATTGAATAGTGCGGTCGAATGGCCGTAGACACCAAGAAGACAACTTCGTTTAATCTGGTCAAATGAACCAGGTTGCAGGTCACCGCCCCGGTCCGTTCACACTAGACAGCCTTGTTT
>DAIQOO010000165.1:0-2973 GCA_036787845.1 Acidimicrobiales bacterium | reverse complement strand
CATCCAGGGCCACCGTCACTGTCTCGGTCACGCTCTCGAGGCGAGAGAGAATCCATTGATCGATTGAGCTTCTCGACTCAAAGGGCGGGATCTCGGGGTCGTTTGGATCGAATTGGTTCAACGACGCGTACGTGGTGAAAAAGCTCAGAGTGTTCCACAACGTCGCGAGCGTCTCGCGAAGTGACGCGTCAATCGCGCCCATACCGGCACGCGTTGACGTCCACGGTGACCCTTGAGAGAACATCCACCAACGAAGCGGATCCGCTCCGCGCGTGGCGAGCACTTCCCATGGATCAATGACGTTGCCCACCGACTTACTCATCTTCTTGCCAGTTTCATCAACGATGTGACCGAGACACAACACGTGTTCGTAGGGCTTCGCACCGAAGACCAACGTGTTGACCGCGAGCAGCGTGTAGAACCAGCCTCGTGTCTGATCGATGGCTTCGGCGATGAACTGCGCGGGAAACTGCATCGCCTCCGCGCTACCCGCGACGTGGGGGTAACCCACCTGCGCGGCGGGCATCGAGCCCGCGTCGAACCACGCGTCGATGACCGGCTCGACCCGACGGGCCACTTTGGCGCAGCTCGGACAGGAAAACACGACCTCGTCGATTTCCGGACGGTGTGGCTCGACGTCGCTCAGATCTCGTCCCGTCAGCACCGAGAGTTCGTCTCGAGAACCCACGCAGGTTAGGTGGTTGTCCTCACAACGCCAAATAGGAAGCGGCGTACCCCAATAGCGGTCGCGTGACAGAGCCCAGTCAACATTATTGGCCAGCCACTCGCCCATTCGTCCGTCTCGAATGTGCGCGGGGTGCCAGTCGACCGTCGAGTTCTCTAACAAGAGTTGATCCTTGAACTTGCTCGTCGCGACGTACCAGCTCGGCTTCGCCCAGTAGATGAGTACTGTGCCACAGCGCCAGCAGTGGGGCAACGAGTGGGTGTAGTCGAATCGACGAATTAAGAGACCACGACGATCAAGCTCGTCGTTGATTTCGTGATTAGTGTCGCGGACATGTTTGCCCTCGAGCCACGCCACGCTGGCCGTAAAGGTTCCGTCGGGGCCAACTGGATTGAGAGTGGGCAGACCGTACTCTCGAGCAATCTGGCGGTCGATCTCACCGAATCCGGGCGCTTGGTGCACGAGACCGGTGCCGTCGTCGGTCGTCACGTAGTCGGCCGCGACAACGTAACCGGTGTCGACGCCTTCGGGTAGCTCGACGTCGTCGAAGGGTCGCTGGTAGTGCACGCCCTCCAAGGCACTTCCCTTGAAGGTGCCATTCGCCCTAGCCCCATCACCAAAGACCGACGTAATCAGGTCCTGGGCGACGACGACGCCGTCAACAACGGCGTAGGTCACGTCGGGATTCACCGCGACGGCCACGTTGGAGAGCAACGTCCACGGGGTGGTCGTCCACACGGCCAGGTGCGTCGCCCCGCTGAGATCAGTTCGATTACTCGCGTCGGTGAGGGCGAGCTTCACGTAGGCGCTCTCATCGGTTTCCTCGGTGTGGACTCCGGGTTGGCCGAGTTCGTGTGACGAAAGTCCGGTCTCGCAGCGCGGACAGTAGGGAATGACCTTCAGGTCTTCGTAGAGCAGCCCCTTTTCGAAGAGTTGTTTCAAGTGCCACCAGACCGACTCCACGTACGTCGGATGAAAGGTGTAGTACGCGTGTTCCATGTCGGTCCAGTACCCGATGCGTTCAGTGAGACGTTCGAACTCTCCGATGTAGGTCAACACCGACGCTCTACAGAGGCGCGTGAACTCCCCAATGCCCACCTGCTCTTCAATTTGCTTCTTGCCCGAAACACCGAGTTCCTTCTCGACCTGGACTTCTACGGGCAAACCATGGGTGTCCCAACCCGCGCGCCGCGCCACGTAGCGACCCTGCATTGTCTGATAACGACAGAACAAGTCCTTGTAGACGCGCGCCCACACGTGGTGCAGACCAGGTTTCCCGTTCGCCGTTGGTGGCCCTTCGTAGAAGATCCACGGCTCGGCACCCTCGCGTAACTTCATCGATCGTTCGAAGACGTTGTTGGCCTTCCAGCGGGCGAGTTCGACCTCTTCGATGGCCACAAATTCAAGTTCGGCGCTGACCGGGCGAAACATGGATCTCCTTCAATGAGTCCTCATATCGTAGTGAACCAGAAAGCGCCGTCGTTCCGACACGTACTGTGGTGGCGTGGAGAATCTCATCGTTGACGAGGAACTCATTACCTCAAGTGGCGCGCTCAGCGTGTATCACGCCGCCATTGACGAACTCAATCGCCGCTACGAGGGAAGTGACGACGGCTTTCTCCTCAAGGTCGATGAGTTGTTGCCGCCTCGAGGCATCTTTCTCGTCGCGCGCGTCGAGGGACATCCTGCCGGAGGCGTGGGCCTGCGCTCGATTGTTGAACCCGAGTTGATGCTGGGTGAGATCAAGCGACTGTGGGTACGACCCGATCAGCGTCAACGAGGTGTCGCCGCGGCTCTTATGACCGAGATTGAGGTACGCGCTCGAAGCCGCGGCTACCTCCAGCTCTACCTAGAGACTGGGTACGCCCAACCCGAAGCCCTGGCGCTCTACGAAAAGATTGGCTGGTCGAGAGTCGACGATTATCCCGCGGGCGCTTTTTCGTATCCAATCGCCTCTCGATTCACGAAAGTGCTTTAGGCGAAGCGTTGGTCGAGCCACTCGGGCGTCAGGACCTCCAAGGAGTCCAGCACCAGATCGGCCAACGCGAACTCGGGTTCGTGGCGATCCTCACTCGTCGGCACGGCCACCACGCACATACGAGCTGCCTTCGCCGCCAACACGCCCGCGGCGGAGTCTTCCAACGCGAGACACGAAGCAGGGACAACGCCGAGCGCCGCCGCCGCGCTGAGAAAGACACCGGGATGAGGTTTGCCGTAGAGCTCACTTTCAGCGGAGTGCAGTGAGACAAATCGCTCCAATAGCCCAAAGTGGGTGAGGCAGCGAACGA
>DAIQOO010000056.1:9546-11145 GCA_036787845.1 Acidimicrobiales bacterium | reverse complement strand
CGAATTGGAAGTCGGCATTCTCGAAGACCGCGGCAACCGGCGCACGTTCACCCGACTCACCGACGACGAAGTCAGCGAGCTCTTGAGCTGAGGCCAGCTCGGGTGACGTCATGCTGAGGAGAATCTACGGCGTAGAAACCGAGTACGGAATCACCTTCTCGTTGCGGGGCCAACGTCGACTTAGTCCCGACGAAGTCTCGCGATTCCTTTTCCGCAAAGTCGTTGCGTGGGGCCGATCCTCGAATGTCTTTCTCGAAAATGGAAGTCGGCTGTACCTTGACGTCGGAAGTCACCCCGAATACGCAACCGCTGAGTGCGACTCGTTGAGTGACCTCGTCGCCCAAGACAAAGCCGGCGAATCGATTCTGCGCGAACTGGTCGGTTACGCGCAGTCCCAACTGAGCGACGAAGGTATTCGTGGCGACATCTTCTTGTTCAAGAACAACACCGACTCAACGGGCAACTCCTATGGCTGTCACGAGAACTACTGCATCGAGCGAATCGAAGATCTCAGTCGACTCGAGAATGTCTTCATTCCCTTCCTGATCAGTCGCCAAATCTTTACCGGCGCGGGCAAGGTGGTCACCAACGCCAAGGGGACGTTGTACTCCATGAGCCAACGCGCCGAGCACATCTGGGAAGCGATCTCCTCAGCCACGACCAGAAGTCGACCCATCATCAACACGCGAGATGAGCCCCACGCTGACCCTGAGAAGTACCGGCGTCTTCACGTTATCGTGGGCGACTCGAACATGAGTGAGTTCGCGACGTACCTCAAAGTTGGCACTGCAGCGGTCGTGCTCGCCATGATCGAAGACAAGAACACCGTCTTGCGGGACTATTCCATGGCGTCACCCATCAACGCGTTGCGCGACATCTCGTACGACCTTTGGAGTAAAGAACCCGTCAAATTGACGAACGGACGAGATCTGACGGCGTTGGAGATTCAAGAAGACCTCTGCGAGCGAGCCGAGCAGTTTGTTGATTCGCGTCATCTACCGGCCGACCAGGCGAACGCCGTTCGGTTGTGGCGCGAAGTCATTGAGCAATATCGAACTGATCCGATGGGGCTCTCGGATCGCGTCGATTGGATCGCCAAGCTGCAAATTATTGAGCGCGAACGTGAGCGAAGCGGGGTGGAACTCAGCGATCCCAAGATCGCCCTCATTGACTTGCTATATCACGACACCAATTTCGATCGAGGGCTCTATTATCGACGCGCCGCCAGAGGCCACTACCAACGCATGGTGAGTGAAGCGCAAATTGAAGCAGCGACCACCACGCCGCCGGCGACGACGAGAGCGCACATGCGAGGGACGTTCATTCAAGCCGCGAAACAGTGGCGTCGCGACTACACGGTTGACTGGGTGCACTTGAAACTCAACGACGAGATGCAACGCACAGTGTTGCTGAAGGATCCCTTCAAGAGCACCGACGATCGATTCCAGAAGTTGCTCGCCTCCCTCGAACGGCACGGGTGAGACGACTAGCATTACTCCGTGCCCGAAGAGAACTTTGCTGACGCCGGCGTTGTCGAGGCACCCGATTCACTCGTGAAGGCGAAGCATTCAAAGTCTCGCTCGCGCACGCGTATCGTCG
>DAIQOO010000056.1:5242-9446 GCA_036787845.1 Acidimicrobiales bacterium | reverse complement strand
ATCGGCAAGGCATTCATCAGAATCTGGCCGCTTTCGCGCTTCGGCTTGCTCTAAATCGAGACTTACTAGCGCCCTACAATGGGGGCGTGTTCAGTTTGAGTCCAATAAAACTCTTAGTGATCGCGGCAGTTGTGATGATACTGATGGGCCCGGACAAACTCCCCGAAGTCGCGCACAAATTGGGTGCGGGCTGGCGAACATTGAAGAAACTGCAAGAACGGGTCGAGGCGGAAGTTCGAGAAGCGATTCCGGATCTTCCCAGCACTGGTGATATCGCGCGCATTGCCCGTAGCCCCGTTAATCTCTTGAACCAATTGGCCGACCGTGTCGACGCCAAGGAAGCGGCGGAAACGGTGGACGCCGCGCCCACTAACGAAGAACCAGTTGAGCCGCCTCTACTGGCGTCGCCGAGACCTCTACCTCCGCCACAAGCGCGAACTGAGGACTCCGCGCTGCCACCCGACCCGTCGCTGAACTAAGAGGAACATGTCAAGATTTCGCCGCGCCGAGAGTGGTATGACGCTGGCCGAGCATCTGGCCGAACTCCGTCGTCGATTTCTCATCATGGCCATCGCAATTTTCGTCTTTGGCGTGTTGGGATTTGTTCTCTATCCCCACATCCTCAAGGTCCTCCAGAACCCGTACTGCTCAGCCGTGCCCCAACACTGTCAATTCCTGGTTACGAACCCCTTGGACGGCCTGACGCTACGCGTGAAGATCGGCTTCTTTACCGGAATTATCGTCTCGCTACCCATCATCCTCTGGCAGATGTGGCGCTTTATTACACCCGGACTAAAAGATAAAGAGCGTCGTTACATCGTTCCCTTCGTGTTCACTTCGATTCTCTTCTTCGGCGCGGGTATTGCGCTCGCGTACTTTAGCTTTGGCCACGCGATTCAGTTCCTCAAGTCAATCGGTGGGTCGACACTACTAACCGAATACAACCCGAATCAGTACCTCACCTTGTTCCTTCTGATGATGTTCATCTTTGGCTTGACCTTTCTCTTCCCAGTTGTGTTGGTGGCGCTCGAGCTGGTCAACATCGTCTCGCCGGCGCAGTTGCTACGCGGATGGCGTTACGCCATGATCACCATCACGATCGCCTCGGCGGTCTTTACCCCGAGCGGTGATCCGCTCTCGATGATGGCCCTCGCGGTACCTCTGGTGGTCTTCTACTTCCTCGCGATTGGCACCGGCAAGCTGCTTCAAAAGTGAGTGTGCTCGAATACCGTCAACAGTTCATCGACTCCCTAGGCTTTGGACTCGATAGTTTTCAACTCGACGCGATCGAGGCGATTGACCACGGCGTGAACGTGCTCGTCAGCGCCCCCACCGGTTCTGGTAAAACACTGATCGCCAACTACGCCATCGGCCGTGAACTCGAACGTGAGCAGCGCACGTTTTACACGACGCCACTCAAGGCGCTCTCGAATCAGAAATACCACGAACTTTGTTCGCTCTACGGCGTCGCCCGCGTCGGCCTTCTCACGGGCGACACTTCCCTCAATCGAAGCGCGCCGGTCGTGGTCATGACGACGGAAGTTCTTCGAAATATGCTCCTCACGGAGTCTGATCAATTGAGCACGCTCGGCCTCGTCGTGCTCGATGAAGTGCACTACCTCCAAGATCCCTTCCGAGGGGGGGTGTGGGAAGAGGTGTTAATCCTCACGCCATCCGCCGTACGTTTCGTGGCGCTGTCGGCGACGATTGGTAATCCGGCCTTCCTCGGAGAGTGGTTCTCCGAAGTGCGCGGACCAACGACCATCGTTGTGGAGAAAACCCGGCCCATCCAGCTTCATAACCATCTCGCCGTCGTCAGGCGGGGTCAGCCAATGGCGGAGATTCACGACCTCCTCGACGGAGCTCGACTCTCTGACGAAGCGCGACGCATCGACAATCTAATGAAGGCCACGCGGCGTTTTCGACCCGGTGTCAAATGGCAAGGACCTCGGTCTTCCGCGCCACCCCCACCATTTCGCGCGCCACGCAGATCAGAGCTAATGCAGGCGCTCGAACGCGATGATCTCTTGCCGGTCATTGTGTTCATCTTCTCTCGGGTTGCCTGCGACGACGCCGTGCACCAACTCCGACGCGACGGACTTCTTTTTACGACGCCAGAAGAGCGACGCGAGATTGAACGGATCGCTGAATCACGGCTCATGGACTTCTCAAAGGACGATCTCCAAGCCCTGGAGTACGTCGACTTCATAGACGCTCTTCGTCGAGGAATAACAATGCACCACGCTGGAATGGTGCCAGCCTTTCGAGAGATCGTTGAAACATGCTTCGAGCGCAACCTGCTCGCCGTGGTGTTCGCCACCGAGACGCTCGCCCTCGGGGTCAACATGCCGGCACGTTCGGTGGCACTAGAGCGCTTCACCAAATACTCTGACGCCGGACGGCAATTTCTCACGAGCGCGGAGTTCTCACAGATGACCGGACGGGCCGGTCGACGCGGGCTAGATGACGAGGGCCACGCCATCGTCTGTTTCGCCAGTGACCTGTCCCTGCACGACGTCGGACGCGTCGCCCTCGCGCCACCTTCGGACCTGCACTCGTCGTTTCGCCCCACGTACAACTTCACCGCGAACTTGATCAACCATTTCGACTTCGAGACGGCCCTTGACGTGGTGCGACGATCCTTCGCCCAGTTCGAGGTCGATCACCGACCCTCGGCGAAGAAGCGACCCCTCACCGACCAGATGGTGGCACGACAGCACGTCCTCGAAGAACTCGGCTACGCCGATGGTTGGAAGCTCAACGCACAGGGCCAATTGCTGCGATCGATCTATCACGAGTGTGACCTATTAATCGCGGAGTCCATTATCGCTGGCGTGTTTGAAGATCTTGACGCGGCACAACTCGCTGGGCTCTTGTCGTGTTTCGTCTTTGAGTCCAGGCGCTCCACTCGATCACCGAACGCAGCGCGTCAAGTGTCCACGAAGAAGAAGCGCGTGCACCACGATCGACTCGGTCAAGAGCGTCGTGCCAACATGAGCGAGCGTTTCAGTGAAATTGCGGTGATCGCGGCGACCATCCGGGAAGTCGAAGAACGCTACAAAGTTCCGCATTTCAAAGAACCCGATGGACACTTTGCGACGATCATTGCGGCGTGGGCCAGGGGAGTGACGCTCGGCACCGTGTTGGATCTGGCCGACGCTGAGATTGCCCAAACATCACCGGGGGACTTCGTGCGAAACGCGAAACAAGTCGCCGACCTCTGTGAACAACTAGCCCGAATGCGCGATCTCACCGACGTCGCGGACGTTGCACTTGAGGCCCGTGACGCGGTACTACGCAGTGTCGTGGCGGGGGCGTCTAGCGTCCACCCGCGCGCCTAGTTTCGCCTCTAACGTCGTAACTCCATGCACCCCTACGTCACCGAAGAGTTCACTGACGCTGAGGGGGCGGTACTGCGCCGTTACTTCACGAACCTCGAGGGACCCGTCTTTGCGCTCGTCAACTTGCCCGAGGTCGTCAAGGGCGCGTTATTCGCGCGCTACTCACGCTCGTCGAAGAGTTTGCGGCGACTCTTTCTCGATGAGTTCGTGCGCGACCTGGAACTCGCGGGCGACGTTTCCATTGACGCGACAATTGGTCTCGAGAGAGCGGACGATCTCTACCAGAAGATCTTCTTCGAGTACGGCGATGACTCGGTTGCTCAACTGGGCGGCGTCCACTTGGCCTGTGAGCAGGCGAGCAATCTTTTGACCAAAGTCCTCGAACGAGGTCGGCTTATGAGCTACCTCGAACAGTCAACTCGCTACCTCGGCTACGACCGACGCCTCAGTAATGGCCTTTACCGGTTCTATCGAGACAACGACCTGTTGGAGTCTCGATTTGGCGCTCGATACATCGGTGAGATGGATCGCATGTTCGACACGTACCGCGAGCTGCTACCGATTCTCACGGACTGGCTCGGCGCGAAGTACCCAAAGACGCCCGCCGACACCGACTTTGTTTACCGCCAGGCAATTCGAGCCAAGGCACTCGATGGTCTTCGAGGTCTCTTACCCGCAAGCGCGTTGTCGAATTTAGGAATCTACGCGTCGGGTCAAGCCTATGAGTCACTGTTGTTGCGTATGCGTGCACACCCTCTTCCCGAAGTGCGCGACTACGCCCAAATGATGCTGACTGAATTGGTGAAGGTCATACCGTCCTTCTTGAAACGTCTCGATGTCCCAGAGCGTGGCGTCGCGTGGAC
>DAIQOO010000056.1:2716-5142 GCA_036787845.1 Acidimicrobiales bacterium | reverse complement strand
CACCGCCCCGGACGGGCCTTTGAGCGAACCGACTACCGATTCGAGATCGTGAGTGACTACGGCGCGTTTCGCGACCTCCAGCGCCATCGACTGTTGACGATTGAGTGGCAGCCCTTGACGGCTGATCTTGGTTTTGACGTACCCGAGGTTGTTCGAGAGGCGGGGCTGGCCGATCGTTACGAAGAGTCGCTCTTTCGATCCGCCGATCTGTTCAACGACGTGCGCGGCGAGTTCCCCGAACAGGCGCAATATTGCGTAGCGCTGGCCTTTCGCATTCGCTACGTGATGCAAATGAACGCTCGAGAAGCAATGCACTTGATTGAACTTCGCTCCGGGCCCCAGGGCCATCCGAGTTATCGACGCATAGCGCACGAAATGGCTCGACTTATTCGAGAACAGGCCGGTCACCAGGTAATTGCCGACGCGATGACCTACGTCGACTTCTCCGAAACGGATCTAGAACGCCTCGAAGCAGAACGAGCAGCGGAGAGAAATCGCCTGAATCGTTAATAATTCGGACATTTATGCACTCTTTAAGTCAATATGGCGCACGTCGCGCGCAAAAGGCCGTACAATGCCAGCGCTACAGAAGAGGAAATTATGGCAAGTGATGTTGAAACCGACGAAGTCTTTGACGAAGAAGAGCTAGCTGAGGGCTTCATCGAAGAGATTGTGAGCGAAGAAGAGCTCGAAGACGTCGTCGCGGACATCGAAGATGATGACGTGGACGAAGTGGTCGTTGAAGAATTGGTCGAAGACGAGGACGTGGTGGCTGCCGCCGCCGCAGTCGTGGTTGAAGAAGACGATGACTTGGTCGACGACGCTGACGTCGAATTGGCCCTGGACGAAGTGTTGGCCGAAACGATTCTTCGTACCTCGGTACCAGAGGACGACGACGAGGCGCCGGTGGAGGTTGACCCGGCAGCCGACACGACAGAGGCGCTTTTGCCAAAGCAGGACGATGAGTTCCGCTGCATGTCGTGCCGGCTCTTGAAGAAGACCAGTCAACTCGCCAACCGGCCCAAAATGCTCTGCCGTGACTGTGTCTAAGTCCTCGATAGCGTCGCTCTTCGTCGAGAGTCGTGACGAGACCGAGTGAACGTATCGCTCGTCTCATCTATAACGCCCGATCTGGAAGAGCTCTGGACGCACGCTCGTAAAGACGTGCTGGCCAAACGAGGTGGTGTCGCTCTTATGACGACGTTGTGCGGTTCGTGCGCGGAGAGTGAACTACTCGCGGACGTTGTCGCGAGCTCATCACTCTGGTCGGTGCGAGACGATGGTCTCTTGATTGGGATCGGGATCTTTCGACAAAGTGTGGTCGAAGCCTTGTACGTGGCGCCAACGTCTCGACGTCAAAAGGTCGCAACCACTCTGGTGAGGGCGTTGATCGCGAGCAACACTCCGCCGCTCGACGCCTACGCCTTACCGGGGGACAGGGCGATGAAGTCCCTCTTTGAATCCTTGGGGTGGAAGGCGCGACTACTTACGATGCGCGGCGTGTAACCGGACGCCGCACTATGCGCGTGGGCGGGGGAGGTGGCGGCACTCTCATGCCGAGTAACTTCGCGAGTTCAGGAATGGCGCCCGCGTTGTGTACCGCGACCGCGTGACTCGCTTCGTCACTTGGTATGCCCTGAGGCTTGACGTTGCGGCGGATCGATGTGTCGACCGTGAGTTCGACAATTTCGCGCCACTGGGCGGGGTCTTGCTCGGCGCTCAGCGCTTCTGACACCAACGCAACGACACGAACCGCAGCGTCGGCGCTGACGCGAGTTGAGATGTCCGGCGGGCGAGCGACCAGGCCGAGGGCCTCTTTGACGTTCTTCGACGTGATCGCGGCTTCAAGCTTCTCGTTCCACTGCGTGCGCAGGTGTTCAACGCGCGAGGTCATCGATACTTGTAGTTCCTTCAACTGAAGACGGGCCTCATCGTCGAGTGACACAGTCTTCGCTGAGGTGACGACAGCACGCAGATCGCGCAGTCGCAACTCGCGGCCAGCGCCAATGGCGCCGCCCGCACGATCCTTCCAGAGGGCGAGGTTGGTGCGTTTGAGGAGGTCCTCGGCGATACGCTCGATGGTCGTGGCGTCAACGGTGGGGCGACCTTGAGACGCGGCGTTCTTGTTCTGTAGCTCGACGGCTGTACGAATCGCTGGCATCCCACCGCGGAGCAACTGTTCAGCGACGGGTAGTTGTTCGGGGGAGAGCGTCGCAAGGAGTGCGTTGCGGTGCGTGGTCGTGAGAGGAGGCGGCTGAGGACCCTTCGGGCGTTCTGGACGACTCGGTCGTCCCGGACCGCTACGGGTAGGACGTGCTGGTCGCTCGCCACGTGTCGCACTACTGTCGCCCTCAGAACGAGGTCCGCGCGATGGTCGCTCGCCACGTGTCGCACTACTGTCGCCCTCAGAACGAGGTCCGCGCGAT
>DAIQOO010000056.1:0-2616 GCA_036787845.1 Acidimicrobiales bacterium | reverse complement strand
GACGCCAATCGAACACGAGAGCGCTTTAATCACGGCGCCGATCGTCGTTGATGAGGCCCCGCTGTCTTCGCAAGTGCGCAAAAGCCGCACCCTTTGGTCGACGCGACTTTCGCTTCTACTCGTTGCCGCCCTGGTCGGAGGACTTGCTGGCCACTTTGCGGCGCCGACGTCAAGTTCCGGTGGAATTACGATTCAACAGGTCAGCACCGCACCGGGCGGGGCGGTCCTGCCGAGCGGCTTAAGTATCCCAAAACTGGTTCAGAACGTGTTGCCGTCGATTGTCAGCATCGACGTTAAGGGCCAGGGCATTGAGGATCAGGGGACTGGCATGATCATCTCAAAGAACGGTCTGGTCTTGACGAACAACCACGTCATCGCGGCCGCTGTCAACGGCGGATCGATCACCGTCACGCGAAGCGGCTCGACTAAGAGCTTGACCGCGACACTCGTCGGGACCAACCCCATTGATGACGTCGCGCTCATTCGCATCAATGGTGCGTCGAGCTTGCCCGTGGTTACCTTTGGTAATTCCAACGCCCTCGTAGCGGGCGACGCGGTCGTCGCCATTGGCAACGCGCTAGGCCTCGCGGCGGGCACGCCGACGGTAACCCAGGGCATTGTCTCGGCACTCGGACGCACGGTCACGGCGGGAACGAGCACGTCGTCAGAGACCTTGAACAACATGATCCAAACTGACGCCGCGATTAATCCCGGCAACTCCGGTGGACCACTGTTGGATTCAAGTGGCGACGTCATAGGCATGAACACCGCGGTGGCGGGCACGTTGCCCGACGGCTCATCAACGCAGAACATTGGCTTTGCCATCCCTGTCGCCACGATTGAATCACTACTTAAGTCACTTCGGGCGGGCCAGAGCGTAGTGAATCACGGCGCCTTCATTGGCGTAGAGATAGAGACGCTGACGCCCTCACTCCAAGCGCAATACGGATTCTCGGTCTCGAGTGGAGCAGTGGTGACGAGTGTCATTGCTGGAACCGGCGCCGCGGCCGCGGGCGTGCAACAAGGTGACATCATCGTTGGCATCAACAAGACCACGATTGCCAGCGCCCAAGACGTGAGTTCGGTGATTTCGGGGCTTAAACCCGGCAGTGAGATCAGCTTGAAGGTCGTTCGTGGCACCAAGCACGTCACACTCAAGGTAACGCTCGGTCACCAACCAACCGGCTAAGCCAGCGTCGCGATTCCCCCGTCAACTGGCAAGATTGCGCCAGTGATGTAACTCGCGGCCGGCGACGCCAAGAAAATTGCGGCGCCCGCCATATCAGACGGTCGTCCGATTCGCTTCATCGGCGCTGCGTTAGCGATCTCGTCCCCAAACGCTTCGAGGGTCGCGTGCATCATTTTGGACTCGAATGGTCCGGGCGCGATGGCGTTGACGGTAATGGTGGGCGCGAGGAATTTCGCCAAGTGACGCGTCAGTTGATGCACGGCGGCCTTAGAGGCTGAATAGGCATAGGTCTCCATAGACGGGACGTGAAGACCATCGATCGATCCAATGTTGATCACCCGTGAGGGGTTCTCTCTGGTCGCGCTCGCTTCAAGTAGTGGTCGCAAGAATTTGGTCAGGTGAAAGACGCCCTTGACGTTGAGGGCCAACACGCGCTCGAACGCTGTTTCGTCGTATTGGTCCATCGGCGCGCCCCAGGTGGCGCCGGCGTTGTTCACCAACACGTCGAGGTGAGACTCGCGTGTGGCAATTTCGCTCGCGAGTCGCTGACACCCCTCTTCGCTGGAGAGATCAGCCGGCAGGGAAGTGCAGACCCCAATTTTCGAGAGCTCCATTGCCAGTGCGTCGCCGACGTCGGGTTTACGCGATGCAATGTAGACCGTGGCGCCCGCCTCGACGAATCCTCGTGCGATCATCTCGCCGATGCCTCGTGAACCGCCAGTGACTAATACGACCTTGCCTGATACGTCAAAGAGTGCGTTCATCTGGGGAAGTGTAGGCGAGGCGACTCGCCCACCATAAAGGCGGCTCGGGGACGGGCCAGCTCGGGCCGGCGTTCGTGCGCTATGACGAGCGCCTCTTCGGCGTCGAAGGCTTCGACCAACTCTTGGGTGATGCCGCGAAAGGGGTCGCCCCAGATAACTCGAAAGGTGACGCGCCCCACAGGGGGCATCGCTAGTTAGTGACGCGTAGCCGCGTGACGGAGACTGAAACGACACCGGACTTGGTGTCATTGGCGAACTGGGCCTTGATCGTCCACACGCCGTTCGCTGAGAAGTTGAACGCACACTCGGCTTCGCTCTTTTGAACGGCCTGGAAGGAGCAGACCATGTTGCTCACGTCCGCGTTGTCGGGCGCGATGGCGACCATACGAACCACACCGGCGGTGTGCTCGGGCAGGACGTTGGCGATAACGTTAAAGGGTCCGTTGCTCAGTGAAGCAGGTGCACTATTATCGCTGAAATCAAACGACAGGACCACGTTTGAGGACGTCGTGCTATCCGCCACGGCCGGAATTGTAAACATTCCGACGCTGGACGCCACAAAGAGCGCAGCCAAAAGTACCCGACGCATGATGACGACGACTATAGCAGGATTATCCATCGTAATGGCCGATAATGTTCGTTATGTAAAGTTAGAAAGAAACG
>DAIQOO010000055.1:8659-11168 GCA_036787845.1 Acidimicrobiales bacterium | reverse complement strand
GCTCGTCACTGTTACCGTGACGAAGAGATGCGCAATACATTCAACACTCCTTCCCAACGTCGTTGGCCACTGCGAATCGTTCTCGCCGTGGTGCTGCTCGCGCTGGTACTTGTCGGTGCGCGCTTGAATAGCTCAAGGAACGCCGCGAGCACGACGTCAACCACCGGGCCGACCACACGCACCACGTCAAGCGGGAATTCGAGCACTCCGACGACGCCGACAACGACGACGCCTCCTTCTTCTCCGCCGCCAGCGCAGTTGCCCATCTCAAATCCCCTTACTCTGAACGAACCAGCGCACGGCTGTGGCTTTGTGATGGCGTCCGCCTCTGCCTCGACATCGACGACGACAACTACTTCTTCGTCAACATCAGCACCGAGCACTTCGTCAACGAACGCTGGCACTTCGACGTCAACGTCAATGTCGACGCCAAACACTTCGGTGCCCATCCGAGTGATTGGTCATTGCACTGTTCTTCAGATCGGTGATTCACTCGGTAACGACTTGGGTTGGGGACTCACGCGCGAACTCTCTTCTTCGCACGCACTCAAACTCGTGCAGAAAGACGTATCCGCCTCGGGACTCGTGGCGTCGTGGTTTTACAACTGGCCCCAGCACCTAAAGACATTGCTCGCGCAGTACCACCCCGACCTCGTCGTCGTCTCGTTCGGGGGCGACGACGAGCAGGGCCTCGCGTACAAAGGTCACTCGTACGGCTTCAATACTCCCCCGTGGCGCGCTCGTTATGCCAGTCTGATCAGGACTGTCGACACGATGTCGACGCACGCTGGCAGTTACGTTCTTTGGGTAGGACTACCGGTCATGATGCCCACTAGTTATCGAGCGGGAGCGGCGGTCCTCAACACGCTCTATCAATCAGTGGCGGCCACCGTACCCGGCGTCACGTACCTTCCTACGTGGAATGTATTCGCCAACGCTAAAGGTCAGTACCAAAACGCCGCGCCGGTAAATCGCGTGCGGACGTTACTTCGCGAAGCGGACGGGATTCACTTCAGCTACGTAGGTGAGAACGTCTTTGCGACGTACGTGACGAACGAGATCGCCACTATCTACCACGTGCGTCTCGTGCCCTCGCAACCGGCGTTTATCACTGGCTAGCGTCGCGAGCCCTGCGTCACTTGACGAGCGGGAGATGTCCTATCACTAACGTCGCGTCCCAGCTGAGCGCGACACAGACGAGAAGTAACAGTGCCGTCGCCCAGCCGTCGTGGTCCAGTCGCTTAGAGCGACGAATCGGATTCTCCACGAAGTGATAGGACAACACGGCACAGACGCTCGCACCAGCGACTTCTAGAACTCGCGCCATAGGAGAAGAGATCGGATTGATTCGCTGCAAGGGCAACATCAGCCACGGGTAGTGCCAGAGGTACAGCGAGTACGAAATGTCGCCAACGTAGCGAACGGGGCGCCACGACAACCACGACGCCGGTGCTCCCTTCACACTCGACTGCCCCGTCCACAGCAACACCGCGGCGGCCCCGCAAGGCCACCACGCCAACACGCCCGGAATGGCGCTGGTGGCGTTGAGGCGCCACACCGCCGTACCAAGCACCACAACGGCCAGCACCGCTATGACGGAGTTCACCCGAGGACTCTTGCGTGCCCACGCCGCGGGGATAACGGCAATGAGCCCACCGAGGGCTAGCTCCCAAAATCTCGTGAACGGAGAATAAAACGCCGCGACCGGATTACTGGGCGTGAGGTGATACGACCACCACGCCGACACGACGATTGCGATGAAGAGAAAGTTCGCGAGCACCAGTGAGCGATTGCGTTGCGTGGTGAACCAGGTGAGTGAGAAGACGACCAACGGATAGAAGAGGTAGAACTGCTCTTCGACGGCGAGGGACCAGTAGTGAGTCACGAGCGACGGCGCGACGCCGGGCACGAAGTAATTGCTACTGGTATTGATGAATCTGAAGTTCGCTCCGAACAGCGCCGCCCAGCGAACGTCGACCAGCAACTTCGAATCGAAGTTCCCGCCTAGCAAGAAATACGCCGCGATCACCGTCGCGACCAACGTCAATGTCGCAGCGGGAATTATTCGACGTATTCGACGCGCGTAAAAGTGGCGCAGATTTTGTCGCACGTTCCGAGGAGGCTGGCGCTGGAGAAGATCGGTGATGACGAATCCACTGATGACAAAGAAGATGTCGACGCCGACGTAGCCGCCCTCAAGCCCGGGAACCGACGCGTGTACCAAGATGACGAGCGCCACGGCGACCGCCCGGAGTCCTTGGATATCGGGACGAAAGACGGAATGGGACGACAGAGGACCATCCGTCGACATCGCAGCGAGACTGCGCTCTTCGAGTGAGGAGTCCCTGGACACGAAGTTGAGAGTAGCCGCGCCCCCTCTTCGACCGCAGCTCCCCTAGAGGTCTGGAAGGGCGAAGTCGAGACTTGGAATATCGGTGCCGCCGTCGATCTCGAGCACTTTGCCGGTAAGGAACGCTCCGGCGGGCGAGGCGAGGTACACGACGCCGGC
>DAIQOO010000055.1:4247-8559 GCA_036787845.1 Acidimicrobiales bacterium | reverse complement strand
GCGATCACGACGTCCGCGCCGCACTCGGCGAGGGCGAGCGCACTGGCGGCACCGATACCTCGGCCAGCGCCGGTGATGACAGCGACCTTGCCGTCGAGACGAAACAGATCGAGAATCATGAGAGCTCCTAGAGGTTGGCGCAAGGGCCAGGTTATTCGTCGCACTGGCGCCCAGGATTGACAGACCGATCGTTTTCTTACCAGAACGTGCTCTCGCCGGCACACGTCGAAGGAGCGCTCGCGTCGTTCACGCGAGGCGTTGACGTGACCACTCTGGTGAACAACGTTTCGCCCTAAAACCCTTTCATTTCAAGGAGAACGGCCGAATATTTTGTAGAGTGGCATAGATGCTTGCGACGACTCTCCCCCTCGGTTGGCGCCTGTTGATTATTGGCGTCGCGGGAGTCGCCGCCGGTATATCGAACGGCATTGCTGGTGGGGGTACATTTCTCAGTTTCCCCACGTTGGTGGCACTGGGCATCCCTACCCTTCAGGCGAACGTCTCGTCAACCGTGGGTATTCTGCCCAGCGCTCTCGGCGGCATACGGGGATTTCGTAAAGAGCTCTCCTTACACAAGAAGCTGGTGCGCGAACTATTACCCACGTGCGTGTTGGGATCGGTCGCCGGCACGGTGTTGCTGTTGCTCGGCTCGAACCAGACGTTTCGTTCGGTCGTGCCCTGGTTGATTGGCGCCGCCACGTTGCTGTTCGCGTTAGCGCCGCGCATCACGAGAATGCTCGCCAAAGTAGACCTCGCCGACAACGTCCATCCAATCCGGCGTCGTTCGCTCTTCGTGGGCATCTTCATCGCGTCGGCGTACGGCGGCTACTTTGGCGCCGGACTCGGCATTGTCTTATTGGCGGTGATGGCCCTCACGCTGCCCTACGAGATCTATGAACTCCAGGGCCTGCGGAGCGCACTTTCGATGGTGATCAACGCCGTCGCGGCAGTCGTCTTCGTCATTCGCGGACACCTCGCCATGGACGCGGTCTACGTCCTTTTGGTCTCCACACTGATTGGCGGTTGGCTGGGGACGCTGCTCATTCGCCGCGTGTCGCCAAAAGCGGTGCGAGCCCTCGTCATCGTCGTGGGTACTGCTACCACGATTCGACTCGCGATGGGCAAATAAGCCCCTTTATCGACCGACGTCTAGTTCGACGCGCGAAGTCGCGCGATGACGTCGTCGACCACACCACTCGTCGTTGCGTCGCCTCCGAGGTCGAACGTCCGCACGCCCTGCGCCGCGCCGTCGAGCGTGGCCACACGCAACCGTGCGCCCGCGTGACGAAAATTCGGATCATCAAAACGAGCAGCGGCCTGGTCTAAAAGAGCGGCGCCGGCCAGCAACATCGCCATAGGGTTGGCGACGTTCTTGCCCTCGAGTGACGGTGCGGTGCCGTGGGGCGCCTCAGCCATGACGACGCGCGGGTGCAAGTTCTCATCAAGCGACAAGAGTACGGACTCGGCACCAGCAATGGAGCCGAACATCGCGAGCACCATGTCACTAAGAAGGTCGCCGTCACGATTGAGGGCCGGGATGACGAGTGTGCGGTCATGCATCTGCGTCAAGAGTCCCGCGTAGGTGGCGTCGATCAAGGTTGGCTGGTAGCCAATAGCGGGATGGCGCAGAGACGCGGCGTCCATTTCCTCTTTCAACATGCCCTCATAGATAGGCGAGACGGTCCACTTCGGTCCGCCGTACACCACGCCGTTCATCGATTCTGCGGTGATGAAGGCGTATTCGGCGACACTGCGACAGACGACGCGCTCGATCCGCTCGGTTCGCCACGCCACTTCAGCGGCGCTCCCGGCTTCGCCGTCTCGACCTTCGGCCGCTCCGTACGCGTCGCCGACCGCCATTCGTATGACGACGATTGGCTGGTTGGTGCCCGCGACCGGCGGTGTGACCCCAGGAATTCGCCGACCCGTTCGCACGATGACCGAACCGCCGATGCCTTCTCGAAGCAGTCGATTCGGCGATCCGACGCCACCGATCTCACCGGGCGTGATGGTCGCGGCCTTCAAACCAAGACCCGATTGCACCATCGCGGCGGCGGCGTCACGAACGACGTCGTTCTTGGTCTCGCGCCTGCGTTGCAATGAGAGGTCGTAGTGCACGAACTCAAGCTCAACCCCGAGTAAATCGGGGGTCATCGCTCGAAGTGCCTCGACAAGTAGTTCTTGACCGGTCTCGTCACCGTCGCACACGACGATGGTCGCGGATGATCTATTCACCTGTTCAGTCTAGGACAACGCCTCGAATGAATTCGAATTGGACGCCGACGTTGCGTCGAACTTTCGTCGACGTCGAAGGCGCTTATCGAGTGACGGAAGAAAGTTCTTGGCGCTTCACTCGTCGGTGAAAGGCCGACTCACCGCAGACGAGAACGAAGGCGAGTACACCAACGGGCAGGATTGGAGCGAAGCGCGACGCGCGCACCGCGACGGCGGCGCCGATACCCGCACCGACAATCAACGCCAAGAGGATAAAGACGCTCCTCCACAAAATTGGCTCCTTGCGTTTCGCAACACTAGCGAGCAACTGAGTAAGCGTTCCGGTGAGATAGGTCGTAGAGAGTCCACTGATGCCAAAGCGAAGCACCGCCGCACTCTGGACGCCCAAGGCGATCGCGTTGATACACAACATTGCGTACTCCGTGCCGTGGGTCGGCGCACCCGAGGCGATCTCCCACCACGCCGCGAAGACGAACAGCACCGCCAGCTCCAGTGCCAACGCCATCAGAATCGGGCGTGGCCAGAGACCATCGTCCTTTTCCGAGTGCCCGGCAATTCGTGCGCCCACAAATGAACCCGCGACGAATCCCAAAAATGTAATGCCCGTGTGAAGGGCGAGCGACACGTCGCCCTTGCCCCCCGCCACGCCGAGCAGCACCATGTTGCCGGTCATGACGCTGGTGAAGACGCCCCCGAGGCGAGTGAAACCAATGGCGTCAATGGAGCCGGTCACGAGCGTCAACAAGATGACGAGCCCGTCGCGTTGACGCTGTGGCGTCCAGAACGCGTCGTCACGCGTCAACAACGGCGCGGGGCCTTTGGTTATTCGCTTGGACCCCGTCAACATGATCTTTAGTCGTCGTGCGGCTTGCGTGCGGCCGCGCCTCCACCGAGGAATGATTCCACGAAGTCGGGATTGCCTTCTAAGTCCTTCGGCGCTCCCTGGAGAACGACTCGTCCGCCACCCAACACGTACGTCCAGTCCGAAATTCGAAGCGCCGCCTTCGCGCGCTGCTCGACGAGCAATACCGTCGAGCCGTGATCGGCGAAGCCCCGTACGAACTCTTCGAGCAACTGTGTCGCGACCATTGGTGCCAAGTTCGCTGTTGGCTCGTCGAGCACTAGCACCGAGGGCGACAACATCAACACGCGACCCATCGCGAGCATCTTGCGCTCGCCACCCGAGAGTTTGCCCGCCTTCCTCGACATCATGCCCTTCAACCTCGGAAAGAAGGTGAGCACCGCGTCTATTCGATCAGGGATCTCGTGGCGACTGAGTAGGTACCCACCAATTTCGAGGTTCTCCTTCACCGAGAGCGGAGGAAAGACGTCGTCGATCTGTGGCACGTAACCCACGCCGAGCTTCGCGACCTCTTCGGGCGCAAGATTCGTAATGTCCTGTTCGGCGATCTTCACGCGTCCTTCGAGGACTCGTACGACGCCCACGAGTGCCTTTAAGAGTGTCGACTTTCCCGACCCGTTCGGCCCCACGACCGAGACGACTTTGCCGGGCAACGCTTCGACGGTGATGTCGCTCACGATGGCTCGTCCGTCGTAACCGGCGGACAGCTTCGTCGTCGTGAGTACCAGTCCCTGTTTGGACAGTTCAACCGACAAGGTACGCCTCCACCACTTCAGAATTAGCTCGAAGTTCGGCCATCGTGCCCCGAGCGAGGACTTTGCCCTCGGCCAGGACGATGACGGGATCACAGAACTCGTCCATGATCGCGAGTTCGTGCTCCACCATGACGATCGTCATGCCACGTTCGCACAGCTTCGTGAGGTGGTTGCCGATCTTTCTGGCCAAATTTGGATGCACGCCGGCCATGGGCTCATCAAGCAACATGACCGTGGGTTCAGCGAGCAGGGCGCGCATGATTTCCACCAGGCGACGCTGCCCTCCCGACAGGGTCCCGGCGTACGCGTCGGCGTACTGACTGAGCCCAAAGCCCTCCAAGATCTCCTCGGCCCGTTCGATGTTGCCCTTGTCTTGGGCTCCCCAGTACCGACGTCCACGAATCGAACCCCAGAACGAGTCTCCCGACTGTTTGGGAATCGCGCAGACGAGGTTCTCCAA
>DAIQOO010000055.1:0-4147 GCA_036787845.1 Acidimicrobiales bacterium | reverse complement strand
CCAAAGGGCGGCAGGAAGCGCGTGATCTCTTCGAATCCGAGCGGCACCAACAGTGCCCCTAAGACCGCGCCCTTGTGATTGCCCGCGCCGCCAATGATGATGGCGGCAAAGAGCACGATCGTCTCGGCGTAGCCCCACGCACCGGGCGCCCAGAGACTAATGAAGCCGACCAACACCGCGCCACTGAGACCGGCAATCATGCCGCCGAGCACGAGGATGCTGGTGCGCTGTCCACGAAGGTTCTTACCCAATGAGTCGGCGACGATGTCGTTGTCCCTCATCGCGCGAAGTGAACGACCGTATGGTGACTCCGTCACTCGACGAAGAAGGAAGTACACGAGTACAGCCAGCAGGGTCGCGAAGAGGCCGTAGGCCAACTGGTAAACGAGACCTTGGGGGTTGAAGAAATTCTGTAGCGGCGCTGGAACAAGGGAGATGCCGGCCGAACCATTCAAAAAGGGAATGTAGTTCTTGGCCAGAAGGTTCAACAACACCGCTGACACCAGTAGTCCTACCGCGGCGAAGTCACCACGCAACCGTTTGCCGACTAAGAACACGAAGGGCAGCGCGAGCAGCCCGCCAACGAGCGTGGCGCCAATCCACGGCAACGGAAACGGCAGATTCCATCCCAAGACGTACTGTTGAAAGCCACCGTTCGTCGCCGCCGACGGCGACATCGAGAGCACCGCCGCCGTGTAGGCGCCCGCGGCCTGGAAGATAATGAAGCCAAAGTTCGAAATGCCGGCAACACCAAATTCCATGTTCAATCCGAGACAGGCCAACGCGTCGACCGCGCCGTAGACCAACACGGTCGTGAGATAGAAGCCAATCGAGGAGGGCATCAGAGAGTCTTCTCGCTTCCAAAGAGTCCATAAGGGCGAAACGCCAACATGCCGAGCAGCACGAGGAAGGCGATTACTTGTTTGTAGTCGGCGGGAATGTAGGCGGCACTAATTTCGGTCGCCAGACCAATCGTCAGTGCGCCCAGCATTGCGCCGTAGGGCTCGCCAGGTCCGCCTAAGAACATCGCCGCTAAGAGCAGCACGATGTAGAGTTGCGCGCTCGTCGCCTCGAAGACACCAGAGTTCATCGCGAATACGGTTCCCGCGAGTCCACAGAGTGCACCAGAGATAATCCACGTCATCGAGATGATGTAGCGCGTCTTGACGCCGCTGTTGCGCGCCAGATTGGGATTGGCGGACGTGGCGCGCATGGCCTTGCCCATGCGCGTGTACTTCAACAGCCAGTGAATCGATATCAAGACCACCGCGCAGATGGCAAAGATGATCAACTGAACTTCGCTGAGGAGCATTCCCACGATATGGAACTCGTGACCTTGGCTCATGTTGAACGTCACGAACGAGCCGCCAACGATGGCTTGTAGACCGAACGTTCCTACGAGGTCAACGCCGAGCGAGACGATCACGACGGTGATCGGCACGAGATTTCTGCGCTGAAAGGGCGTATAGATAAATTTATTGAGACACCACGACACGACGGCCCCACAAAAAACGCCGGCGAAGAGTGATATCCAGATCGATGTTCCGTGCCGGTTCACCCAGTAGGTGACGAAAGCACTATTTATCATGACGGATCCGTAGGCCAGATTGAGGACGTTCGTCACCGCAAACTGCATGGTGAAACCCACCGTCGCGATCGCGAGCACGGCCGCGGTGATGAGTCCAAATCCGAACGAAGGCATAAAGACGCTCAAGTAAATTCCTTTTTGAAATCAGACTTCAGCAGAAACTTCTTCTGCCGGCTTTGACTAGTCGACTTGTTGCATTCCCACTTCCGATCTCTCGGTGCTGACGAGTGAATCGGTGACACTTCTTTGTGTTACATGATCACGGCAACTGACGTGGTGTCAGTTGCCGTGATCATGTGCCACAGATTTACAACGGAATTACAGTTTGCCCAATTGCGTCGAGGTGAGAACACCCACCGACTTGGTGCTACCTGATGCGGTGTACTGCTGATCCTGGAAGGCGCCATAAGACGTCTGGTAGGGGTCGAACAGGTAGTAGCCACCAACGCCCTGGTAGTGAATCTTCTTACCGGCCTTGAGTGCGGCAACTCCGGCAGCGTAGGAGGTCACCACAGTGGCACCCGACACGCCGTCGGCGATCTTCAAGATGTCCTTCTTGTAGACCGAACCCTTGGTTGACTTCGACATCACCATCGCGAGCGACGCCAAGTTGATGGCGTCGTAGAGGTGGACCGTACCGTTCGCGGCCAACAACGTTGAGAAGTTACCAACGCCCTTGACTTTGCCGGACTGGGCCAATACCAACTTCTTGAACAACGGGTACGCCGGCGTCGCGACTGACGACACCTGGTTGTCCGCGTCAAAGTTCGCGATGAACGTGTTCACTGGAATCGCACCGGTCACGCCCGAGAAGAACGTCGGGTCGATCATGGCAGAGGTACCAATCACTGGAATCATCTTGTTTCCATTGAGTTGGTAGATCTCGGTCAAGAGTGCGACACCCGCCGCGCCAAGCGCTTCCATAAGAATCGCGTCGGGGTGAGCACTTACGATGCTCTGTGCTTCGGTCTGGAATGACGTGGCACTGATGTCCAATGTTTCATTGGCGACCACTGTCATGCCGGCCTTCGCGATAGCGCCCTGTGCGGGCGCCACGAAGGTCTGCGAACCAGCGTCGTTACCAAAGGCCAGCGCAATCTTCTTGAATCCCTTGTTCTGAGCGATCGCGACCATTGCCACCGCGTCAGCGGCGTCTGGTGGTACGAGTCGGAAGAAGTACGGGAACTTGACGGCGTCAAACTCTGACTCACCCGTCATGCACATCGACACCGTGTTGTTGGCGCCGAAAATTGGCACGACCGTTGAGGCCTCGTCTGACGTGCAACCGATAACGAACGCAAGGTTCTTCGTCGTTGCGTACATCTGGCGCACGGCCGGCACTGCGTCAGCCGGGTCACCACGGGTGTCCACCGTCTTGCACTTGACCTGGTGGCCCATAATGCCGCCCACCTTGTTGATCTCTTGCGTTGCGGCAAGACACGCGGTGGCGTACTTTGGCCCAAGAACTGCGTCAACCCCAGTGAACGGAGCCACCGTGGCGATCGTCAGCGTTGAGCTCGACGCTCCCGCCTTCACGCCCGGCAATCCGATCGCCATCGTTACCAACGCCAACAACAGCGCTAACAACAAGGTGACGCTTTTCCGTAGTCGCACCGTCGCGGTTCCCCCCGATGGTGTTAAAAACATTCCCCTCATAAAACCCCCCACTTGTTGTATCCATTGACTGCACACTGCAGATTCTTAGAACGACGTCGTCTGTGCCCCAAGCGGCATCCAGGGCCAGTCCGTCGGTGCGTCGTGTTCGGCAACGACGCGGTTCGAAATGGTGCCAACGCCTTCAACGGTGACCTCAATGAGGTCGCCCGGCAGCAACCACACCGGCGGTGTGCGAGCGAAGCCGACGCCGCCGGGTGTGCCCGTAGCGATGACGTCACCTGGGCACAGCGTCGTGAACGAAGAGAAGTATTCGATGGTCTTGGCGACGCTGACGATCATGTCGGACGTTCGCGCTGACTGCATCACTTCGCCGTTCAACGTGGAGGAGATCGCCAGGTCCGTCACGTCAACCTCGTCAACCGTGACGACGTGGGGACCAATGGGCATCGTGCCGTCAAAGTTCTTTCCGGGTGTCCACTGGGTAGCGGCACGCTGCCACTCACGCGCGGAGCCATCGTTCATCACGCTGTAGCCAAGAATCGCCTCATAGGCGTCTTTGGCCTTGATGTAACGACCGCCCTTGCCAATCACGATCGCGAGTTCGGCTTCGTAGTCAAAGCGTTCGCTGAGCGCGGGCTTGACGAGGTCGTCGTAGGCGCCAATAACGCTCCCGGCGCCGCGTACAAAGGATTCGGGCCATTTCGGCACTTCACGCCCGCCCTCGATGGCGTGCTCGGCGTAGTTGACGCCCAGACAGAGGATCCTGGTGGGATTTGGCGTCGAAGGACCGAAGTCCGCGTTCGAGAACGCCTTTCCGGCCCCCTTGGACGCGGCTCGACCAGCATCTAAGGCACTCGAACCGCCAGCCGCCAGGCCGTTGATGCTCACGAGGTCATCATTACCCGAGGATTCCGCGAGGTCAACATAGCCCTCGGTACCTTG
>DAIQOO010000005.1:34160-36142 GCA_036787845.1 Acidimicrobiales bacterium | reverse complement strand
GAGTCACTTCGCGACACGATCGGCACGATTGACGCGCTCGGCATCGACGCGGTCGTCATGCGTCACCAGTCCTCGGGCGCCGCCTTGCAGGTGAGCCGTTACGTCCCGCACGTGCGCGTGATCAACGGTGGCGACGGTCAACATCAACACCCCACGCAGGGCCTCCTTGACGCTTTTACTGTTCGCCAGATACTCGCTGAACGACAGGGAACCTCAGGGCGCGAATCCGGTTCAGAACTCTTTGAGGGCCTCAAGATCTTGATCGTTGGTGACCTTCGCCACAGCCGTGTAGCGCGAAGCGACGTCGACGCCTACGTCGCCTTGGGCGCCGAAGTACGTGTCGCCGCGCCGGGCACGCTGCTGCCCGTCGACGTCGAGAGTTGGCCCGTGAGCGTCGCCGCTGACTTCGACGAGTCATTGGCGTGGGCTGACGTAGTGGGTCTCCTTCGCTTGCAGCGTGAGCGAGGTTCCGGTTCGTTCGTGCCAACGTTGCGCGAGTTCACGTCGACGTATGGACTGACTGTAGAACGCGCAAGAACGTTGCGCCCCGAGACGATCATCATGCACCCGGGACCCATGAATCGGGGCGTGGAGATTGACTCCAGGGTCGCCGATCTCGAAGCCGCGGTCATTGAACGTCAAGTGGCCAACGGCGTGCCCATTCGAATGGCCGTGCTCTACTTGAGCGTCGCAGGATCTAAGGGAAAAGAGTAGTGAGCACGTTCGTACTACGTCGGGGCTTGGTGGTGGGCGAGTCGTCGAGCGACGTTCGAGACGTGCTGATCGAAGACGGTCACATCACTGAGGTTGCCACCAACGTGAGCGCGCCCGCTGGCACTCTCGAGATCGACGTCGAAGGTTGTTGGGTGGGACCAGCGTTCGTCGATCTACACACGCACCTGCGCGAACCCGGTCATGAAGAGGCCGAGACAATCGAATCAGGCGCTCGCGCCGGCGCCGTGGGCGGCTTTGGCGCCCTAGTCGCGATGCCCAACACCGAGCCGGCCCTCGATAACGCCGCGCTCGTCTCCTACGTCTTGGATCGTGGTGCCCGTACGCCCCTGGACATCGCCGTCGCCGGCGCCATCACCCAAGGCCGACGCGGTGAGTTTCTCGCGCCAATGGCTGAAATGGCCGCACTCGGCGTGCGGATCTTTACTGATGATGGGATTGGTGTTCAGAACCCGTCACTGATGCGTAGGGCGCTCGAGTACGCCAAACCTCTCGGTGTTCGCCTCGCCCAGCACTGTGAGGACGAGCAGTTGGCGAACGGTGGGTCGATGAACGAAGGCGCACTTAGTGGACGACTTGGCCTCGTAGGAAGACCGGCGCTCGCCGAGGAACTCATGGTGTTGCGCGACCTTGAACTTGTTCGTCTCACCGGCTGTCCGGTGCACTTCTTGCATCTCTCTAGCGCGCGCTCGGTGGCGATGGTGGTGGCGGCGCGACGTGAAGGTCTTCGCGTTACTTGCGAGGTCGCGCCACACCACTTCACGCTGGACGAAAGTGCCCTTCAAACTTTTGACGCACACTTCAAGGTGCACCCGCCGCTTCGTGCCTCTACTGACGTCGCGGCCCTTCGCGCTGCCCTCGTTGACGGACTCGTTGACGCCGTCGCGACTGATCACGCTCCTCACGCCACCGAGCTGAAGGATTTGCCCTTCGACGAAGCTCCCGCGGGCATGTTGGGTCTCGAGCACGCGGCCTCGTTAACCTACGAAGCGCTGGGAGCTCAAGAGGCGAACCCCGAGACGTTCTTCTCTCTACTCAGTCGTGGACCGGCCCGCGTGGCGCAACTTCGAGTCGATGACGTTCGTCCGCGTCACAGTGCTCACGGCGCCAAGATGCTTGCAGGTGAGGATGCCAACGTCGTGGTGTTTGATCCGGGCCAACGTTGGACGGTGCGCCGCGACGAGCTCCAGAGTCGAGCGACCAACACGCCTTACGATCAACGCGCGATGCTCGGGAAGGTCCGTGTTCTC
>DAIQOO010000005.1:29114-34060 GCA_036787845.1 Acidimicrobiales bacterium | reverse complement strand
GTGAAGGACCTCGCGACCGGAAAGATTGAGATCACGGCACAGAATCACAATTACGCCGTGGTGCCGGGTTCGCTGACCAGCGCCGTCGTGAGCCACGTCAACTTGAACGACGGCGTCATCGAAGGCATTTACGCCGAGAATGAACGCTGCTTCTCGGTCCAGTACCACCCCGAGGCCGGACCAGGGCCGCACGACGCGCGCTACCTCTTCGATCGCTTCGAATCGTTGCTTCGCACGAACGTCTTGGAAGTGCACTGATGCCGCGCCGCGACGACATCTCGTCGATCATGGTGATTGGTTCTGGTCCCATCGTGATTGGCCAAGCCTGTGAGTTCGACTATTCAGGCACCCAAGCCTGTCAAGTGCTGCGGGCCGAGGGATATCGGGTGGTGCTCGTCAACTCCAACCCCGCCACGATCATGACGGACCCCTCGACCGCGGACGCAACGTATATCGAGCCACTCGACGCGGACGTCCTGATTGACATTATTGAGCGTGAACGACCCGACGCACTCTTGCCGACGCTAGGCGGCCAGACTGCACTCAATTTGACCATGGAGCTCGTGCGTCGCGGTGCGTTAGAGCGTCTCGGTGTCGAGGTCATTGGCGCTCGACCCGACGCCATCGCAACGGCCGAGAACCGTGAACTCTTCAAAGAGGCCATGGAGGAAATTGGTTTGGCCGTTCCCGAGTCGGGATTCGCGCACTCGGTAGAAGACGCGCTCGAGATCGCGAACGCGATCGGTTGGCCGATCATCATTCGACCGAGTTTCATTCTTGGTGGCGCCGGAACGGGTATTGCGAGTGACGACGAAGAGCTCTTGCGCCTCGCGGGAGAGGGCATCGCCGCCTCTCCCATTGGCGAGATTTTGGTGGAGAAATCGGTCGCCGGGTGGAAGGAGTTCGAACTCGAGGTGATGCGCGATCACGCCGACAACTGTGTCGTGATTTGCTCAATCGAAAACGTCGATCCGATGGGCGTGCACACTGGTGATTCAATAACCGTCGCTCCTCAACAAACGCTGTCCGACGTCGAGTACCAAGCAATGCGCGACGACGCCTTTCGAGTGATACGCCGTGTCGGTGTCGAGACGGGCGGATCGAACGTGCAGTTCGCGGTGAATCCCGTGACCGGCGAACGCCTGGTCATTGAGATGAATCCACGTGTCTCACGCTCGAGCGCGCTGGCCTCGAAGGCAACTGGATTTCCCATCGCCAAGATTGCAGCGCGCTTGGCCGTCGGGTATACCTTGGACGAGATTCAAAACGACATCACAAGGGTCACGCCAGCCAGTTTCGAGCCGGTCATCGACTACGTGGTCATCAAAATCCCTCGCTGGGCCTTTGAGAAGCTTCCGGGTTCCTCGCCCCACTTGGGCACCAGAATGCAGTCCGTGGGCGAAGTGATGGCGATCGGGCGCAACTTTTCTGAGTCGCTGCAGAAGGCTATTCGTTCTCTCGAACAGGGTCGAGTGGGCTTTGCCATTGGTTCCGAGACAGAGTTTGCAGAACTTGATAACGATGCACTGTGGGAGCGGTGCGTCGTCCCCACGCCCGAGCGACTCTTCGCGCTGCACGAAGTGCTCTGGCGCGGCGCCACGATAGATGAGGTCGCCCGGCGTACGAAGATTGACGTCTGGTTCATTCACCAGTTCTCGTTAATCGTCGAACTAGAGCGCGAACTCAAGGGCGGCCTGGTGCCCGCGTCGTTGGACTCGCGGGGATGGCGTCGCTTCAAGCAGTCGGGGTTCTCTGACACGCAGATAGCCCTCTTCACACAGATGACGGCTGAGCAGGTAGCCGCACTTCGCCGTGCCAAGGGGGTCGCGACGACCTTCAAGACCGTCGACACCTGCGCTGCTGAATTTGAAGCGTCGACGCCCTATCACTACAGCACGTACGAAGACACCAGCGAAGTTGCGTCGTCCTCACGCGATCGCGTCATCATTCTCGGCTCGGGGCCAAATCGCATCGGACAGGGAATAGAATTCGACTACTGCTGCGTGCACGCGTCGTTCGCGTTGCGCGACATGGGCTTCGAAACAGTAATGGTCAACTGCAACCCCGAGACCGTCTCAACTGACTACTCGACGTCCGACCGGCTCTACTTCGAACCGCTAACACCCGAGGACGTCGCTGAAGTCATCGCGGCCGAAAAGGCGGCGTGCGAAGGGGGAGCAAAGGTCGTTGGCGTCATCGTCTCGCTGGGTGGACAGACCCCGTTGAAACTTTCACACTCGCTCGACCCGTCGCTCGTGCTCGGCACACCAGTCACGTCCATCGACGCCGCCGAAGACCGCCAGCGCTGGTCCGAAATCTGCACCTCGCTCGAGTTGCGCCAACCACCCGGTGACGTCGCGCGCTCACTCGACGAAGCGCGCGTCATCGCCAAGCGCGTGGGCTACCCCGTCTTGGTTCGTCCGAGTTACGTGCTCGGTGGAAGGGCGATGGAGATCGTCTACGACGACGCGTCGCTCGAGCGCGTGATGCACGACCTCACGAGCGCGCACGGTTCGCTCGCCAGAGAAGGCGGCGTCGCGCAGAGTCGCCCGATCTTGATTGACAGCTTCCTCGAAGACGCCGTTGAAGTCGACGTGGACGCCGTGCGCGACGAAGCCGGCGACGTCTTCGTGGCGGGCGTCATGGAGCACGTGGAAGAAGCTGGCGTGCATTCGGGCGATTCGGCCTGCGCGTTGCCACCCCAGACTTTGAGTGAGGCGGTCATCGCCACACTGCACGAACACACGCAAAAGATTGCCCACGCGCTTGGCGTCATTGGGTTGATCAACGTGCAGTACGCAGTGAAAAACGACGAAGTCTTCGTTCTTGAGGCGAACCCTCGCGCCAGTCGCACCGTCCCCTTCGTCGCCAAGGCGACCGGCGTTGCACTGGCCCAGGTAGCGGTTCGCGTCATGATGGGCCACTCGCTCGCCTCACTGCGCGCTGAGGGAATGGTGCCGCACTCGACGCCAGTTCCCACGTTCGTCTGCGTCAAAGAAGCCGTCTTGCCCTTCAGTCGTTTTCCCGGAGTGGACACGGTGCTCGGCCCCGAAATGCGCTCAACGGGCGAGGTCATGGGCATCGGTGAGAGTTTCGGCATCGCGTTCGCTAAGTCCCAACTCGCCGCCGGCACCCGACTGCCCGACGGGGGACAGGTCTTCATGTCACTGGCCGATCGCGACAAGGTCGCCGGTCTCGAGCTCGCTCGCCAGTTCTCGCACCTGGGTTTTCAACTTGCCGCGACGATCGGCACGGCCGGGTACTTGCGCTCACACGGCGTCACGGTCGACACATTGGTCGGAAAGGTCGGTCTTGGCGACTTGGGCTTTGACGCCGTGAAGATGATCGCGTCGGGAGACGTACAGATGGTCGTCAACACACCCTCGGGTTCGAGCGCACGTTCTGACGGCGCGGCAATTCGCACCGCGTGTGTTGGCCACGGGGTCGCGTGCGTCACGACACTCAGCGCCGGCTTCGCCGCGGCGAAGGGCATTGCCGACACCCGCGCCAAAGGATGGCGTGTTCGATCATTGCAAGAGCTGCACTCATGACGAGTCTCGAAACCAACGTCGGTGCAGTGTCGCTGCGCTCGCCGATCCTCACGGCCTCCGGAACCGCGGGTCACGGCGACGAACTCGCGGGATACGGCGAACTTGCAACACTGGGGGCCGTAGTGACGAAGTCGCTGGCGGCCTTTGCGTGGGAGGGTAATCCCGCACCACGAGTGAGCGCGTCGGGTGAGCACATGGTGAACTCGGTTGGACTCGCTGGGCCCGGCGTCACGCACTGGCGTGAGGTGGATTTAGTGGCCCTTCGTCAGCGCGGCGCGGTCGTCGTTGGTTCGATTTGGGGACGAACGGTTGCGGAGTTCGCCGACGCCGCGATGGCGATGCGCGGGGCTGAAATTGTCGCGCTCGAAGTCAACGCGAGCTGTCCCAACTTGGAGAGTCGACGAGAGATCTTCGCTCACTCGCCTTCCGCCACGAGTGAAATTGTTGAGGCCTCGCGCGTCGCCGGCGTGCCGCTGTGGGTAAAGCTAAGTCCTAATACTCCTGCGTTGCTCGAGGTCGCCCGCGCCGCTATTGACGCCGGCGCCAGTGCGTTGGTGCTCGTGAACACCGTCCTTGGACTTGTCATCGACGTCGAAGAGCGTCGAGCGACGCTCGGCAGCATTGGAGGCGGCGTAAGCGGGCCTGGCATTCTTCCCGTGGCGCTTCGTGCGGTGTATGAATGTCGCGACGCGTTTCTCAATACGCCCCTCGTGGGCGTTGGGGGAGTGAGTGGAGGCGAGGACGCGGTGGCGATGTTGATGGCGGGCGCGAGTGCCGTTGAAGTTGGCACGGCGACGTTTGCCAATCCCCGAGCCCCGTGGATCGTGCAAGACGAACTATTCAAATGGATGGCGCGTCACCGAGTGGGGACCATCAACGAACTAATAGGAGTGGCGCATGGCTGAGACGTTCGGTGTTCGATTACACGATCGCTTACGAGAAGCCGGTCCACTTTGTGTTGGCGTCGACCCAAGTAGCGCACTCCTTGGCGCCTGGGATCGCTCCGACAACGTGGAAGGGTTGGAGTTCTTCTCGCTCGCGGTCCTCGAAGCCGTGACTGGCGTCGTCGCGGTCATCAAACCACAAGTCGCTTTCTTTGAACGGTTCGGCTCGGCGGGTTATCGCGTCTTAGAGCGCCTAATTAGTGAGGCCCACGACGCTGAGCTGATGGTCGTTGCTGACGCCAAGCGCGGAGACTTCAGCGTGACCAATGAGGGGTACGCGCAAGCCTGGTTACGCGACGGATCCCCTCTCGCGGTGGACGCGGTGACGGCCCATCCCTATCTCGGCGTAGACGCTTTGGCGCCACTCTTCGAAGCGGCGTCGTTGAGCGGACGCGGCGTCTTTGTCTTGTCAGCGACGTCGAACGAAGAGGGACGAGCGTTGCAGGGCGCG
>DAIQOO010000005.1:20380-29014 GCA_036787845.1 Acidimicrobiales bacterium | reverse complement strand
TGTCGCAGGAACAGCGTGTCGAAGCTTCACGTCTCGCGGTGGCGAATCGACGGCGACGTGCTGAAGTGAAGCGGCTCGTAAAGTCGGGCGAACTATCGCTTGATGAATTATTCGCCTTGGCGGCTCGTGAGGAGTGCGTAGCCCAGATGCGCGCGTACGACTTGATAAGCGCGTTGCCGGCGATCGGCGAGGTGAAGGCCGAGCGCATTATGAAGAGTGCGTCGATCGCCAAGACTCGTCGAATTCGAGGTCTCGGTCCCAAGCAGCGCGCTGAACTGTTTCGAGCTCTTGTCCGCTGATCCGCTCATTGTCGTACTGATCGGTCCCGGTGGTGTCGGAAAAGGTACACTCGCGCGCCGGCTCGTCGACACCGATGACCACCTCTGGTTGAGCCGTAGCTGGACGACACGCGCGCCGCGAGCGAGTGAGGGCGGTGACGAATACAACTTCGTCGATCGCGAGACATTCGAAGAGGCAGTTCGTGAGGGAAAGTTCCTCGAATGGGCCGAGTTTCAGGGCAATCTCTATGGAACGCCCGTGCCCGCGGCGCCAAACGACACTGACGTGTTGTTAGAGATTGAGGTACAAGGCGCCGGACAGGTACGTGCTCGATACCCCGAGTCACCGGTCTTTTTGATCCTGCCCCCGTCGATGCGACGCCTCGAAGAGCGCCTTCGAACGCGTGGCGACGACGACGAACACGTCGCCAATCGCCTTTCCAGCGCGCCCGAAGAGCTAGAAAAGGGTCACGAACTAGCGTCGCACGTCATCGTCAATGATGACCTAGAGCGGGCGAGCGAGGAAATCCTCTCTATACTGGAGGAACTCCGTCAGCTTCGGCGGGATCCCTCGTCAAAGGACTAACTGCAATGGCTGAACGCCCCACCCTCGTCGATCCGCCCATTGAGAACCTGTTAGAAAAGGTTGGCGACTCGAAGTTCACCCTCGTCGCGGTGACCGCCATTCGGGCCCGTGAGATTAACGAGTACTACAACGGCCTCGGATCAGGCCACGGCGCCCTTATCCCACCACAAGTGACCTCCTTGTCGAACAAGTCGCTGTCGCTCGCTATGGAAGAGCTCTACGAAGGCAAGTTGCTTTTTCACCGCCCGACGGTCGAAGAACTCGAGAACGAGCGACTTCAGGCCGAGGCCGTGGAACAGGCTCGCCAGGACGCCAACAGTGACCTGGACGCCTTCACCGATGCCCTCCGCGACGCTTAATTCGTCGACACCTCGCATTGTTCTAGGCGTCGCAGGCGGCATCGCCGCCTATAAGTCCGTTGAACTACTTCGCCTTTTGCGCGACCGGGGTTACCACGTAGCGCCAATTCTTACCCCAGACGCCACGCGCTTCGTGGGCACTGAGACGTTCTCGGCCCTCGCGAGTGAACCAGCTCGCACCAGTCTTTTTGGCGATGAGGCGACGCCAATCCCGCACACTTATTTGGGATCCAACGCCTCACTCATCGTTGTTGCGCCCGCCACGGCGCATCTCATCGCTCGCTACGCCATGGGTCTCGCGGACGATCTTCTTACGGCAACCTTGCTTGCGACTCGCGCGCCGGTCTTACTTTGTCCAGCCATGCACACCGAGATGTGGGAACAACCCTCAGTGCAAGAGAATCTCGCGACGCTTCGTCGACGCGGCGTGATGGTTCTCGAACCAGAGTCTGGACATTTGGCGGGAGGTGACGAGGGCACCGGCCGCCTCGCGGAGCCAGCGCGCATCGCCGAACTCGTCGATCGAGTCGTGGGTGGCTATAGGGGCATTCTCAGTGACGTGCGGGTGTTAATTAGTGCCGGCGGGACGCGGGAAGCGATCGATCCGGTTCGTTACCTCTCGAATCGTTCTTCTGGTCGACAGGGATACGCGCTCGCGGAGGTGGCGTGTCGAATGGGGGCGCGCGTCACGTTGGTGTCGACCGTTGAGCTTCCCCTCACCCTCGATACCGCGGGATCCATTGACGTCGTCCGAGTTGAGAGCGCAGTTGAGTTGTACGAAGCGATGATGAAACGAGCGCCCGACAGCGACTGCGTGATCATGGCGGCGGCCGTTGCGGACTTCTCTCTGGCGGCTGCGCCACAGAAGTTGAAGAAGCGTGACGGGCTACCTGAGCTTCACTTCTTGCCAACGCCCGACGTGTTGGCTGAACTCGTCGCGCAACGCGTCACGGACCAAGTAATCGTTGGCTTCGCTGCCGAGACGACCAACGTGATGGAAAATGCGCTTCTAAAGCTGAGAGAAAAGGGCGTTGATCTCTTAGTTGTCAACGATGTGGCGGCGCCTGGCGCGGGCTTCGAGCACGCGACCAATGAGGTCTTGTTGCTCGACGCGAGCGAAGGGGCCCATCGTGTCTCACTTCGCTCAAAAGAAGCAATCTCGTGGGAGATCTTGACTAGGGTTGCTGCATTGTTACCTCATCGAATCCCATGAGCGACCGGACGCTGTTCACGTCGGAGTCGGTTACCGAGGGACACCCCGACAAGATCGCCGATCAGGTCTCTGACGCGGTACTTGACGCGATCCTCACCCAAGACCCCATGGCGCGCGTCGCTTGTGAAACATTGTTGACCACGGGCCTCTGTGTTGTCGCGGGAGAGATCACGACGAGCGCCATTGTCGATATTTCGGCGACCGCGCGACGCACGATCCTTGACATTGGCTACGACGACGGGGCGAAGGGCTTCGACGGAAAAACCTGCGCGGTACTCGTCTCACTCGACAAGCAAAGTCCCGACATTGCAGGTGGCGTCGACGTCGCGCTGGAGTTGCGAAGCGGCACCGGCGGCGAGGATGAACTGAACGCACTTGGTGCGGGTGACCAGGGAATGATGTTCGGCTACGCCTGTAGCGATAACGACGACTTCATGCCGTTGCCCATCTGGTTGGCCCACCGTCTTTCGATGCGCCTCTCCCAGGTACGCCGTTCCGGTGAAGTGCCCTACCTGCGACCTGACGGAAAGACCCAAGTCACCATCGCCTACGAAGACGGCCAACCGGTCGCCGTCGACACCGTGCTCGTCTCGACCCAGCACGAAGACGGTTACGCCCACGACGCGATTCAACGCGACGTCCTCGAACACGTCATCCGTCCGATGTTGCCCACCGATCTCGACACATCCTCAATGCGCATCTTCGTGAACCCCTCGGGCAAGTTCGTCCTAGGTGGCCCTCACGCCGACGCGGGTCTGACGGGGCGAAAGATCATCGTGGACACCTACGGCGGCATGGCCCGACACGGCGGCGGTGCTTTTTCGGGCAAGGATCCCTCGAAGGTCGACCGTTCAGCGGCATACGCCGCTCGATGGGTCGCGAAGCACGTCGTGGCGTCTGGCGCCGCGGCGCGTTGTGAGGTGCAAGTCGCCTACGCGATTGGTGTCGCGCGACCGGTGTCGGTGCTGGTGGAGACCTTTGGCACTGAGCGCGTCGACCGGTCCAAGATCGCCAAGGCAGTGGACGCGATCTTCGACCTGCGCCCCGCGGCGATAATTCGCGACCTCGACTTGCGACGCCCGATCTATCAACGAACCGCGGCGTACGGCCACTTTGGACGAAGTGACCAAGGTTTCACCTGGGAGCAGACGCCCCGGCTCGATGATCTGCGCCGGGAACTGTCGCTGACCTAGTGGCCGCGCGCGCGGTACGCATCATCACCGACGTTGCCGCGGTCGATCGTCCCTTCGATTACCTACTCGACACCACGAGTCCGGTTGGTCTGGGAGATCGAGTGCGGGTGGACTTCAATCACCGCTCGGTGCGTGGCTGGGTCATTGATGACGCGAACCCGTCGCCAGAGTTAAAGACCGTGAAGAAGTTGCTCGGTCTCGGCCCACCCCCGTCCATGCTGGAGCTGCTTCGTTGGGCGAGCGAACGATGGTACGGATCATGGTCGCGTTTTCTCTTGAGTGCGTCACCCAAACGAATCGTCACGTCGCTGCCGAGCGTGCCGCCTGCGGTGGCACTATCGACGGCACTGCAAGCGTCCGCGCTGCGCGTGGATCCTGGTGTGTGGCAACTCGCGCCAACCACCGATCCAATTGGACTGATCTTGGGCGCGTACGAGACCACGCGCGTCGGAGAAGGTTCACTGCTCGTGCTGGTGCCCACCGAAGCGTGGGCGAGTCGTCTTCGAGGGCGCCTCGAACAACGCGGGTGTGCGGTCGCCGCGGGCGACGAGCAGTGGAACCGAATGCGCGCGGGCTGGCCCGTCGTGGTTGGATCTCGCGGAACAGCATTGGCACCGGTACCTCACGTCGCTGGCTGTGTCATCATCGACGCCGACGACGAGGCGTATCGTTCGAGCGCGGCACCTACGTGGGAGGCGGTGACGCTGCTTCGTGAGCGCTGTCGACGCGAGGCGGCGCCACTGTGGTGCACGTCAGTGTTTCCTTCTCCGGCCCTGCTCGATCGGGGCGGCTACCAAAAGGAAGGTGACCTCGTCGCTGGTTGGCCGCGGGTCGACGTCGTTGACCGACGATCGAGTGACCCTCGTGACGGCGTGCTCTCGAGGATGGTCGTCGACGCGGCCCATCGAGCGCTCGAGACCGACGAACCCGTCGCCGTCGTCGTTATCCTCCAGCGCCTCGGCAGCGGGCGACTGCTGGCGTGTGTGAAGTGCGGCGAACTCGTACGGTGTGTTATTTGTGACCAAGCCGAAGAAGAACAGGGCGAGGAACTCTCGTGCGCTGCGCGTCACGAACGTCGTGCTCGGTTCTGTCGGCATTGTGGATCGACGAACCTAAAGCGAGTGCGCGCGGGCGTGACGACGTTGGCGCGTGACGTCAGTGCGCAGCTCGCTCAACCGGTGAGCGAGATTACGGCCGGCGCCGATCTCGGTGTGCCGCTAGCCAGAGTGGTCGTCGGCACTGAAGCAACGTGGCAGCGCGTTCGTCGTTGCGCCCTTGTCGTCTTCGTCGACTTCGACCAATATCTTTTGGCGCCTCGCGCGTCCGCGCGGCGCGCGGCCGTGATTGCCGTCGCAAAGGCCGGTCGATTAGTAGGTTCACGCCGCGAAGCTCGCGGTCACGTCGTGCTACAGACCCGACGAGGCGAAGACGGTGTGGTGCAAAGTCTCGTCAGCGCGGACTTTGATGTTCTTATTCAAGACGACGTCGCGACGGCGAAGCTACTAACTCTTCGTCCCTACGGCGCCGGCGCCGAGGTGTCCGGCGACGGAGCCGAGGAGTTCGTTGCGGGGCTGCGAGAAGAATCCGTGAGCGTGCACCCGTCACCGTCGGGTTACGAAGTTCGCGCGCCAGACGTGGCAACCCTGACGAGCGCACTTCAACGCGTCGAGCGTCCCACCACGAAGTTTCGCGTCGCCGTTGATTAATAAACGTCGCGAATCGTCGTGGCGCGCCGAAGCGCGCGAAAGGCCGAACATTTGCAGCACGGTAGCGTAGGGGGGTGAGCACGTTACTAATTCGGACCTACGGTGACCCGGTTCTAGGCGCGGTCACGACGAAGGTTGAGGACATTGACGCCAAGATTGCCGCACTGGCGTACTCAATGATCGAAACGATGAACGAGGCGCCCGGCGTGGGCCTCGCCGCTAATCAGATTGGCGTACAAAAGCGCCTTTTCGTCTACGACAAGGGTGAGGGCCCGCGCGTAGTCGTCAATCCCGTCATCGTGGAAACGTCGGGTGAGTGGACGTACGAAGAGGGCTGTCTGTCGGTCCCGGGCCTTAGTTGGGAGATCGTGCGGCCCAACGCGGTGCATCTTCGTGGGTACGACCTCGACGGCAATGAACTCGACGTCGAGACCGACGAGTTCGAAGGTCGTATCTTTCAACACGAAGTTGATCACCTAGACGGTTTCCTTCTTATCGAGCGACTGAGCGAGGAGCAGAAGAAGGAAGCCAAGAAAGTGCTTCGAAAGCGACGACTCACCTTCGCGCGTAACGATCACGACGGGCTACATCAACTGCTTGGCGAGTAGATGCGTCTCGCTTTCCTCGGGACACCCGAGGCCGCTGTTCCCTCACTCGACGCATTGGTGAATGCTGGCCACGACGTCGCGCTCGTCATTACTCGTCCCGACCGGCGGCGCGGGCGTGGCAGCGACCTGGTAGCGAGTCCCGTGAAGGAAGCAGCCCTCGCGCTCGGGCTCACGGTGAGCCACCGACTCTCTTCTCTCGATGACTTCGACGTGGAGCGTGGCGTCGTGGTCGCCTACGGCGTGATCATTCCGGCGCCACTCTTGCAACGTGCGCCAATGTTGAACGTGCACTTCTCGCTCTTGCCGCGGTGGCGCGGTGCCGCGCCCGTACAGCGCGCGATTCTCGCCGGTGATGAAGAGACCGGCGTCTCGATTATCTCCCTCGAGCCGTCACTCGACACCGGTCCCGTCCATCTCGAGCGCAGCGTTCAAGTGGGCGACAAGACAGCCCAGGTGCTCACCGCGGAGTTGGCGGAATTGGGCGCCGCCGCGCTTGTCGAAGTACTCAGCTCTCGCGAATTGCTCGAGAATCCGAAAGAACAGAGGGGCGAGGTCACGTACGCCGAAAAGATAACGAAGGAGATGTTGCATCTCACCTCTGGGGTGGCAACAGTGCAACTGCTTCGCACTGTACGTCTCGGTGGGGCGTATGTCGTCATAGACGACAAGCGCCTCGGCGTCGTGTCGGCGCACGCTTCGCTCCGGGAAGTGGCCGCAGGGACTGTGTCCTTCCTTGAAGGTGAGGTCGTGATGGGCACGATTGACGGTGCGTTGTTGCTCGACGACGTCCGTCCCGAAGGCTCAAGAACGATGAGCGCCGAGTCGTGGTGGATCGGTCGACGAAACACGCAAAATGGTCTCAAGTGGTCGTGACGCACACGCGACGCTCTAGGCTGATCGCGTGACGGTGATTGACGCTGGCCCAGTGGGCGAGATTCGCATCGCGCCGTCGATCCTGGCGGCCGATTTCGGTGTTCTGGGCCACGCAGTGCAAGAAATCGACGCCGAAACGGACTGGCTGCACGTTGACGTTATGGACGGACATTTCGTACCCAACGTGTCGCTCGGCCCACCCGTCGTCTCTTCACTTCGCCGTTACAGTTCCAGGTTCTTTGACTGTCATCTCATGATGAGCGACCCGGGTCGCTACCTTGAGTCCTTTCAGCGTGCGGGCGCCAACGGCTGCACCGTGCACGTAGAAGTAGGCAATACGGCGTCACTCATCAGCGACGCTCGAGCGCTTGGACTACGCATTGGACTGGCGGCCAATCCAGATACCCCCTTTGGCGCGGTCGAGCCCTTCGTGGGCGACATCGATCTCTTACTACTGATGACCGTCTTTCCTGGTTTCGGTGGACAGTCCTTCATCGTCGAAGTAATGGACAAGGTCGCGATTGCCCGTCGAGAAATTGACCACCACGACCTGGCGCTCGACCTCGAAGTCGACGGCGGCATTGACGTTACGACCGCGCCGATCGCCGTTCGTGCGGGCGCGAACGTCTTGGTAGTGGGCTCGGCGATCTTCGCCACGAGTGATCCGCTCAAGGCCGCGAGCGAACTTCGCGCCGCGGCGTATAACGGGCGCCAATGAAGCTTTCACCCTCAGAGTTAATGTCCATCGCGATCGCTCAAGGTGAGAAGGCCCGTCTTCACGCGCCACCTAATCCTTGGGTCGGGGCACTGATCGTGAACGATCGCGGCGTCATTTTGAGTGAGGGCCACACCCAAGCGCCGGGCGAATCGCACGCTGAAATCACTGCACTTCGTCGAGCCGGCGACGCCGCGCGCGGCGCGACGATGGTCGTCACACTTGAACCATGTGCACACGTCGGAAGGACCGGCCCGTGCGCTGAAGCCATCATTGCCGCGGGCGTAGCGAAGGTGATCGTGGGCATCGTCGATCCAGATTCAAGAGTCTCTGGCCGGGGTATTGAACTCTTGAAGGCGTCGGGCGTCGACGTTGAAGTGGGAATCGAGAGCGACGCAGTCCGTGCACAACTCGCTCCCTACATTTGGCATCGTGTCACGGCACGTCCGTACGTGGTGGCCAAGATCGCGAGCACACTCGACGGCGTCGTGGCGATGGCCGACGGTTCGAGCCAATGGATCACGGGGCCCGAGGCGCGCCGCGACGCGCACGTGCTGCGCGCACAAAGCCAGGCCATTTTGGTGGGCGCCGGAACCGTAAGGAGCGACGACCCGGTTTTGACGGCGCGCCTCGACGACATTGTCATCGAGCCCTTGCGCGTCGTGCTCGGCAAAGCACCCAAGAACGCGAAGGTCCGACCGTGCCTGGAACTCTCCGGTGATCTGGGATTCGTACTCGATGAAATCGGCCATCACGACGTGTTACAACTGCTCATCGAAGGAGGGCCCACGACGACGAGCGCCTTTCTCGACGCGGGACTCGTGAACCACGTGGTCTGGTACCAAGCGGCGGCGTTCGCAGGGAGCAACGAAACACTCGCGGCACTGAGCGGTCTCTCGACCCCTACGATGGATGCGTTGCGACGGGGTCGAATTATGGACGTACGTCGGGTGGGCGACGACATACGTATTGACGTGGAGGTCTAATGGCGTTATCAACGATCGGTGAGGCGCTTGAGCAGCTTCGCCGTGGCGGCATGGTGGTGGTCGTCGACGACGAGGACCGCGAGAATGAGGGCGACCTCATCATGGCGGCCGAGGACG
>DAIQOO010000005.1:16113-20280 GCA_036787845.1 Acidimicrobiales bacterium | reverse complement strand
GCTGACAAGTCCGACATGGCCCGACTTCCCGAACTGATGAAGTTCGCTGAGCGTCACAAGTTGCCCATTGTCACCATCGCCGACCTCATTCGTCACCGACGACGTCACGAAAAGCTCGTGCGTCGCGTCGCTGAAGCCACGCTGCCCACCGAATTCGGACAATTTCAGGCGTACGTGTTTGAGAGTGTGTTGGATAATGAACAGCACATGGCGCTCGTGTATGGCGACATCGAGAACGTGCCCTCACTCTTAGTGCGCGTGCACTCAGAGTGTCTAACTGGTGACGCGCTTGGATCGTTGCGCTGTGACTGTGGCCCTCAATTGCACACTGCGCTCGCCAAGATCGCTGCCGAAGGGGCGGGTGTCGTCGTCTACTTGCGGGGCCACGAAGGCCGGGGTATAGGACTAGGTCACAAGATTCGTGCCTACGCCCTCCAAGAAGAAGGTCGCGACACCGTGGACGCAAACCTCGACCAGGGCCTGCCGGTTGATTCGCGCGAGTACGGCATCGGTTCACAAATCCTCGTCGACCTCGGGGTGACGACCATGCGTCTTATGACCAACAACCCCAGCAAATACGGTGGACTTGAGGGCTTTGGTCTTAACATCGTCGAACGCGTACCCCTCGAGAGCCGTCCCACGCCGTTCAATATTGACTACTTGCGTACCAAGCGCGAGCGCATGGGCCACCTTCTCGAAGGTCTCGATGACATCCAGTAAGGACATGGCCCTTGATCCCAAAAAGACCGCAGCGCTTGGCGCGCGCGTGGGGGAGAATCTCGAGGGATCGTTTGTGGGTACGGGAATGCGCGTCGCAATTGCCTGCGCGCGTTTCAATGGTGCGATTACGATTCGCCTGTTGAACGGCGCGCTCGACGCGCTCAACGAGGCCGGTGTCGACCGGCGCGACGTGTCAGTTGGCTGGGTACCTGGCGCCTTTGAACTGCCCCTGTTGGCGTTGGCCTACGCCGACGCCGATCGACCCTACGACGCGGTGATCACTCTGGGTGCGGTCATTCGTGGTGATACCGGTCACTACGACGTTGTCGCGGGAGAGTGCGCGAGAGGTATACAAGACGTGCAGCTGAGTACGCGAGTACCGGTAATTTTCGGCGTCCTTACGACGAACACGATCGAACAAGCGCTCGAGCGGTCGCTGTCAGATCCGACCAACAAGGGCCGCGAAGCGGCACAGAGCGCGCTCGAAATGGTCAACGTGCTTCGCCAAGGGTCAATCGCGAGCTCGTGAAACTCATTGGCGTCGTCGAAGTCTTCGATGACCAACGCGGCGATGGCGTCGTGGTGAGCGATGCTGGCGAGCAACTGTACTTTCACTGTGTCGCAATTAGTGACGGGTCGCGAACAATCGACGTGGGCACCCTGGTAGTGGGAGAGCGTCGCGTGGGGCATCGTGGCCGCGACGAGATTGTCGCAATCACGGCGTCTTCTTAGAGTCGTCGCTAAAAGGGAGATACGACGCGTCGTGATGTTCGGTCTCGGCGCGGCGCTTCGGGGATAGAACTTACGCCAGCTTGAGTGGTGGCTTACCGAGAGTGATTAACGCCTGGCTTCTAAACGCGGCCGCTTGAATGATGGCAACTCCCAACGCTTGTTTTGCGGCACTGCGCTGTGCGGACGTCGTCGCTGCAGCGATGGCCTGGGAGTACGTGGACCGGGCAATGCTGATAGCGGCTTGGAACGACGTCTCAATCGCCTTACGCGCTTCTTTGTAGGTCTTCTCATGTTGTTGGTACTGCCTCTGCGCCGAAGTGTTCTGGGAACGAGGACTCTTATCGGCGTAGGCCGCGAGCGGCGCGGCGACAATCAGGGTAACCGTGATGCCGAGGGCAACCAGACCTCTCGAAGGGAACTTCTTCATGTAACTAGGGTACCGAGCCAATCTCGGAAAGAGGTGTGAAGAACCTGTCGAAATGTTGTGAAACTTGCTCAAAAAGCCCTCCATGGGTCCTAGCGCCAGACAGTACGCTCGCCTTATGGTGATTCGACCGTGACGACGATTCTCATCATTGACGATGAACCTGGCGTTCGCGATCTTCTCAAGGACGCCCTGGGCAACGTCGGATACCAAGTGGAGTGCGCCACCAACGGGGCTGATGGTCTCGACCAGTTACGTCGGCGCAGTGCGGACTTGTGCATTGTCGATATCAATATGCCCACCATGAACGGTTATGAGTTCTTGGAGAAGCTCAGGGCGCACGACACGAAGACGCCGGTGTTGATGCTCACGGCGCGAAACTCGAGCGACGACGTCGAACAGGGACTGCGCTTTGGGGCTGACGACTACGTCAGAAAGCCATTCAACATCGAAGAGTTGCTGCTTCGAGTAGCGGCGATTCTCCGACGCACCGGCATCGACGTCAACGACGACCACGTATTGGTGTGCGGTCCTCTCGTAATGAATATCGATCGCCACGAAGTGACTTATATCGATGAAGGCATTGAACTCTCGGCAACGGAGTTCCGTCTTCTCGAGGTGTTGCTCGAACACCAAGATCGGGTGGTGACGCGCGAACAGCTACTTCGCGAGGTATGGAATATTGACTTCGACTCTGAGACGTCGGTGCTCGATACCTACATTTCTTACGTCCGGCGCAAGGTTCACCGTGACGACTTTGCGCCGATTACCACGATCCGAGGTGTGGGCTTCAAGATGGTGGACCAGGCCGCTCAGCAGTGAGGATCGCGACTCGCGTCACCCTTCTCCTGGTTCTGTTGACGTTCTTGGTGGCTACGACCGTGGGTTGGTTCGCCGTCGCCATGAGCTCGAGAGCACAGTACGCGACGTTGGACGGAGAGATTAAGGCCGTCGTAGATAGCGGACTGGGCAACGCAAATACCGCCCTCAGCAACGCACTGTACGTCGTGCAACGCGACAGTTACAACTTGACCCTCGACGTCATTTCCCCTTCGGGTGTCGTCACCGAAGTCGCCAGCGGTACGGTGTCACTTCGCCACCAACCCACGCTCGCCAACGTACGAAACTCACTATCCATCGTTCAGTCCGAGAGCAATCTTCCGGGATTCGTCATTCGCTCACTCAACATCGGTGGTGGTGACTATCTCGTCGTTGCGGGGTCCACCGCAGGCATCACTAAACAAAACCAACACCTGGCGCTGTTGGTGGCGAGTGCTGCGGTGGTGATCGCGTTAATCGGACTACTCCTGGGACGTCAAGTCATGCGCCGAGACCTCGTCTCGATGGAGCGTCTCATTGACTACGCCGGTGACGTGGCGAAGGGTGACGACGCTGGACCGGTGCCGCCGAGCGAAGGCAGTCGCGACCTACGAGAACTAAGAGGGGCGCTCGCAGTAATGGTCGAGGCGCTGCGCGAGAGGATTGAGATCGAGACCAAGAGCGCGACGGCGATGCGACAGTTCATTGACGACGCCTCACACGAACTTAGGACGCCCTTGACGGTCGTGAAGGGCTACAGCGATTTGATGGCCGGTGGTCAGCTCAGCGCGGAACAACAAGATCGCGCCGTGAACCGCGTACAACGAGAAGTGGAGCGCATGGAGGTATTGGTGCGCGATCTGCTCTTACTGGCTCAAGTGCGAGAGGTCCCGCACCACGCGGAGCAACTTATCGACGTCAGCGAACTGGTGGGCGCCAGAGTCCTGGAGTTTGCTTTTGAACATCCTCAGCGTTCCCTTCGTAGTGACGTCCAACCCGGCGTCGCCCTTCACGCTCGCTCGGACTTCGTCGAGCGGCTTCTAACAAACGCACTGAACAACGTGCTGCGCCATACGTCACCAGACGCGCCCGTTTACGTCAGTTTGGCCGTCTCGGGCTCGAACGCCGTCTTACTTATCGCGGACGGGGGACCGGGACTACCGGTCTACGGGGTGCGACCCCAACGCTTTCAGCGATTCGACGAATCTCGTTCGCGTGAGACCGGAGGTTCGGGACTCGGCATGAGCATCATGGCTGATATCGCCGAGTCACTGGGCGGATCGATGACCACGGAACAAAGTTTGCTCGGTGGACTTGGCGTGCGCTTCGTACTACCGCTCGCCACGGTGCCATTTGTCTCGTCAGTTTGACGACGTCGTGGCGCGTACGTAGGCCTGTTGCACTTCAGCCAAGGCGCTGCGGTACAGATCAACGTGTTCGCCCAGGCGCGCTCCGCCCGCACTGAGCATGGC
>DAIQOO010000005.1:5377-16013 GCA_036787845.1 Acidimicrobiales bacterium | reverse complement strand
CGTAGTTGGGCAGTTCAGCAAGCGAGGTTGGCAGTGCCAACGTCCACCTGGCCACTAACGTGCGTCCGGGTTCCCAGGAGTTTTGCGCCTCGCTTGCCGTGGCGACACCGCCAGGGTGTCGCGTAGAGCAAGGAGTGAGTTATCGCAACAGTGCCTGGAGACCACCGCGTCAATGATCGTATTCGTGTTGAGACCGTTCGCCTGATTGACCAAGAGGGAAATCAACGTGGTGTGATGGCAACGCGCGACGCGTTGACGTTGGCCAGAAGCCTTGATTTGGACTTAGTGGAGATCGCGCCGACGGCACAACCACCCGTATGTCGCATTATGGATTACGGCAAGTTCAAGTTCGACGAGGCTCAAAAGGCCAAGGAGTCGCGCCGAAAGACCCTCAACGTGGGTATCAAAGAGATGAAGTACCGACCAAAGATCGGTGCGGGCGACTTCGCTACGAAGACGCGTCTCGTTGAGAAGTTCTTGGGCGAAGGGCACAAGGTCAAGGTCACCATCATGTTCCGTGGTCGCGAGTCGGCTCACCCCGAGTTGGGCAAGAAGATTCTCGATCGCATTGTTGAACGGCTCGAAGACGTGGCGAAGGTCGAATCCGCGGCCAAGCTCGATGGTCGCAACATGATCATGGTGCTCGGACCGGACAAGAAATCCAAGGCGAAGAGTGTGGATAGTTCGAAAGTAGTTGCGGGTCAAGAAGTCGCGCCAACGGGCGCGGAAGTTTCGCTAGAGGAGAGCTGAGATGCCAAAGATGAAGACGGACAGTGGCGCGAAGCAGCGCATCAAGATCACAGGCAGCGGGAAACTGCGCCGGCGCAAGGCGTTCCGTGGTCACATCATGGAAAAGAAGTCGTCCGTTCGCGCTCGGCGCCTCGGACGTGAGACGGAGATCGCACCAGGCCAAGAGAAGCGCGTCAAGCGCATGCTTGGTCTGTAGAGAGAACGAGATAGGAAAGAGGTAGCGAGATGGCAAGAGTGAAGAGGGCCGTTAACGCCAAGAAGCACCACAAGGCAATTCTTGAAGAGGCGAAGGGTTACTACGGCGACCGGAGCCGTACCTTTCGTAGCGCGAACCAAGCGGTGCAACACGCTGGGGTCTACGCTTTTCGAGACCGTCGCGCTCGCAAGGGCGAGATGCGCAAACTGTGGATCCAGCGGATCAACGCGGGAACCCGGGCGCAAGGTATGAGCTACAGCCGCTTCATTGCGGGACTAAACGCCGCGGGCATCGAAGTTGACCGGCGCATGCTGGCGGACTTGGCCGTGAACGACTCGGGTGCTTTTAGCGCTATTGTCGCCCAGGCCAACGACGCGCTCACGAAGTAGGTCACGCTGATCGAGGCGTTGGGGTCGTCACACCAGCGAGTTCGTCGGCTGCGACGTCTCGTACAAAAGCGCTCACTGCGCTGGAGTGAAGGCACGTGCGTGCTCGAGGGACCCGACCTCGTACACGCCGCCTTGGACTCGCCAATAGAGTTCGAAGCGATCTACGTCGACGAGGAGCACATCGACGCGGCGACGCTGCGTGATTTGCAGACGAAAGCCAGTACTCAAGGCGTGCGACTGTTCTCCTTGGCGCCCGGCGTGCTCGAGCGCGTCGCCGACTCGGCGACGCCCCAGCCGGTTCTAGCGGCGGTGCGCTTGCCTCTCGTGTCGGTCGACGACATTGACTGCACTGGACTTATTCTCGTTCTCCACGACGTGCGAGACCCTGGCAACGCGGGCACACTTATTCGCTCCGCGGACGCTGCTGGCGCCTCGGGCGTTGTCTTCACTGGTCAGTCGGTTGATCCTTTTAACCCAAAGACACTTCGCGCCACGGCGGGCTCGATATTTCACATCCCGATCGCCTGTGGTCCACTCGAAAGCTCGCTGGCGTCGTTTCGCTCGCGCGGCGCCACGGTGCTCGCGACAGTGGTGCGCGGGGGAGTGAGTCACCGCAACGTCGATTACTCCTCGCCCCTCGCTGTCGTTATCGGCAACGAAGCGTTTGGACTTGACGAAGCGACGGTGGCACTCTGTGGAGGGTCAATCACCATTGATATGGTCGGCGAGAGTGAATCGCTCAACGCGGGCGTCGCTGGATCGTTGATCGCGTTCGAGGCGATGTGGCGTCGCCAAGACACGACTTCCGTGGCGCCACCACCTAACCTTTAAACGTCATGTCCTCTTCACCACTCGCTCAACTAGCCGAGCAGACCGCGGAGCTACTCGCGACCATCGCCACGCTCGAGAGCCTCGAGGCGTTACGCGACGCCGAAGCGACGCTGACGGGCAAGCGCTCGATTCTCTCTTCGTTGCAAAAATCACTTGGCGCGCTCGAACCAGAACAGCGCAAGGCCGCCGGTGCCGAACTGCAAGAGGCGCGTCGCGTGGTTGAGGCTGCGCTTGGTGAACGCCGTAACGACTTGGCTCGCGATGCGCGCGCCTCGTCGCTCGAAGCTGATCGACTCGATCTGGGTGATGTCGTTCTTCGTGACGTTCAGTGGCCCTTGAGCGTGGGGCATCCCGGCCTCGTCGCCCTCACCCAACGTGAGCTTGAAGACGTCTTTGTCGGTATGGGCTTCACGGTCGCCGACGGACCAGAGGTCGAGAGTGACTGGTTCAACTTCGAAGCTCTGAACATTCCGCCGGCCCATCCCGCGCGCGGCTTGTGGGACACGTTCTACGTCGATCTCGGTGAACCAGAGACCGTCGTACTGCGCACGCACACCTCACCCACGCAGATACACCTCATGGAGCACGCCGTGGCGACGAACTCCTTGCCGATCCACTCTGTGATGCCCGGTCGCTGCTATCGGCGCGACACGCCCGACGCGAGCCACCTCTATTCGTTCCATCAGATTGAAGGACTCGTCGTCGACCGGGGCATCACGTTTGGGGACTTGGCCGGCGTGATTGAGACGTTTACTCGCGCCTATTTTGGACCCGACATCTCGTCGCGTCTTCGCCCAGGATATTTTCCATTCACCGAACCGTCCGCCGAGTTCGAGGTGACCTGCACGATCTGTCGTGGATCGGGTTGTCGTACCTGTTCGAACACGGGATGGATCGAACTCGGCGGGTGCGGGATGTTAGATCCCGCCGTGCTCGACGCCGTTGGTATCGACGCCGGGGAGTGGAGTGGCTTTGCCTTTGGTTTTGGTATTGATCGTTGTGCGCAGATGCGTCACGAACTCAGTGATATGCGCGCACTGATCGAGAACGATACTCGCTTCTTGGGTCAGTTTTCATGAGGATCTCTCTCAACTGGTTGCGGGAGTTCGTCGATCTGGCTGAGTCGCCCGACGAGTTGCGCCCAATTCTCGATGACTTGGGTTTGGTCGTCGAGGGCGTCGACCACGTAGGAGAAGGTCTCGAGGACGTGGTCGTCGTGCGCGTCGAGGAGATCCGGGCCATTGAGGGCGCTGATCGTGTTCGACTGGTTGTGGTGGACACTGGAAACGGGCCACTAGAGATCGTCTGTGGTGCGATGAACTTCGCGGTTGGTGACCACGTCCCCTTAGCACCCGTGGGTGCGGTGTTGCCCGGCGGATTCGAAATCGCCGAGCGCACCATGCGCGGCGTCACGTCGCACGGGATGCTCTGTTCGTCGCGTGAACTCGAGCTCAGTGACGATCACCAAGGTCTCATGGTGCTGGACGACTTGATTGATCCGCACGTTGGCGAAAGCCTATTGAAGGCACTCCAGATCACGCCGGACGTCGTGTTCGATATTTCAGTCGAAGGCAATCGCCCTGACGCGTGGAGTGTGGAGGGTGTGGCGCGTGACCTTGCGACACGACTGGGACGCACGTTGCGTTCACCAAAACTGGCTACGACGAACTCATCAGTTGCGAGTGACTCGTTCGCGAGTGCTGGCATCGACGATCCGGATCTCTGTGGTCGTCTGACGGTCTCGGTCTTGCGCGACGTGAGCGTTCGGCCTTCTCCCGCGTGGGTCGTGCAGCGACTACAAAGCGCGGGAATGCGCGCAATATCGAACGTCGTCGACGCGTCAAATCTCGTGATGCTCGAGCTCGGTCAACCAACGCACCCCTACGACGCGGCACAGGTGTCGAAACGAACATTGCGAGCTCGACGGGCACGCCCGGGCGAGTCGCTGACCACGATTGACGGCGTAGTGCGCGAATTGGCCAAGAGTGGCCGAGGTCTTGGCGATACTGGCGAAGACTGCGTCATTGTTGACGGCGACGATCGAGTCTTGGGCTTGGCGGGCATCATGGGCGGGGCGTCCAGTGAGATCAGTGCCGCCACAACGGACGTGCTCGTCGAAGCTGCCTACTTTGACCCAATGACGATCGCGAGATCTTCGAAGCGTCACGGGCTTCGCACCGAAGCGTCGAATCGCTTCGAGCGTGGTGTGGATCCACAGTTGGCCCTACGAGCGGTGGCCCGATTCGTCGCAGTACTGCGCGAGAGCGTGCCCGACGTGCAGTGGCTCAAAGATCCAATGGACGTGAAGGGATCGATTCCCACGCCGCCAACGATTTCCCTGCGAGCTGGTGACATTGAGCGACTCCTGGGCGTTCAGATTCCCAACGACGACGTCAAGGAGATCTTGATGGGCTTGGGATTCATTCTGAAATCTTCCAAGAGCGGCCTCGACGTGACGGCGCCCAGCAGCCGTCACGACGTCCGTGACGGTGCAAAGGGCCGAGCAGACGTCATCGAAGAGATCGCACGGCTATACAGTTACCGCCGACTACCCCGGCATTCTCCCGTCTGGCCCGAGGTCGGTGGGCTGAGCGAACGCCAGCGCGCACGACGTCACCTGCGTGACGTCGTGATTGACCTAGGTGTTCTCGAAGCGTGGACGCCGACGCTCGGCAGTGACGCGGACTTCGACTTGCTCCACGCTGACCTAGCGCGTGTTCGCGTCACGAACCCACTGGCGTCGGATGAATCCGTACTGCGCGCCACAATGATCACGGGACTCGTTCGAGCGTGGGCGAAGAACTACGAGCGTGGACTTGGCGACGTGGTGCTGGGCGAGTTCGGAGTGGTGTTCGTGCACCCCAGCGCCACAACCGAGCCCCGTATGACGAGAGGTGGCGCCGGAGGAACGCTGACGTTGGCCCTGCCATCAGAAAACGAGCGCCTCACCATAGTCTTCGGGCGACCCGATGACGACGCCACGAGCGCCACCGCGTTGTGGGGTGTCGTGGCCCGTCGCCTCGGACTCGAGGACGTGGTGGTACGTTCAATCGCCGAAGCGCCCCGAGGACTACATCCCACGAGAGTCGCCGCGTTGGTGGACCGCGCGTCGGGCGCACTCGTTGGTCACGTGGGTGAGGTCGACCAAGAACTCGTGAATGCCGTGACGACCTCGTCGCCGCTACGACGTCTCGGCCTCGTTGACCTTGATCTTGACGTTCTATTCGACTCGGTAAAGACCCTTCGAGCCACGTCGCTCGCTCGAGTGCCGAGTCGCTATCCAAGCGCGGTGATCGACCTCGCGTTCGTCACGCCTCGACGCGTGAACGCCGAGGATTTGGCGCACGTGCTTCGTCACGCCGATGAACTCGTAGAAGAAGTGACCCTCTTTGACGTATATGAGGGTCCGGGCGTGGCGGAGGATTCGCGGAGCCTCGCCTTCAACGTTCGACTTAGCTCGAGCGAACGCACGTTGAGCGACCGAGAGGTCACTCAGAGTCGTGGTGTCCTAATCGAGGCTGCGCTCACGCTGAGTGCCGTACTTCGTTAAGCGGTACCATCGACATCACCGTGTTCGAGTTCGTTCCCCTCACTGATCGGGGTCGTCGCTTTCGCGAGGACTTTCTAATCCGCCTCGGCGACGCTAACGTCAAGGGACTCCTTCGACTCGACGGCATCGCGCGGTTCCTCCAAGACGTAGCGACCGACGACTGGAACGACACGGGCGTTGAGTCGAGTGATACCTGGGTCGTTCGACGCACGTCACTTCGACTCGTGGCGGGCGCCAGGTGGCCCCGTTACCTCGATCGAGTCGCGCTCACCACGTGGTGCGGCGGTGTCGGCGCGGCGTGGGCCGAACGAAGAACGAACGTCGAGCTCGACGGAGAGATCGTGATCGAGGCGGCGGGTCTGTGGGTGCCGATTGACCCGACTGGATACCCCGTGCGGGTCGGCGAGAGCTTCTTCGAGGCCTACGGCGAATCGGCGCGAGAGCGCAAAGTCTCGGGGCGTATCGCCACGCCGTCGATTCCAGAGGGCGCCAAGCGCCAACCATGGCCGTTGCGCGCGGCTGATCTGGACGTCGTGGGACACGTAAACAACGCCGCGGTCTGGCAAGCGGTCAGTGAAGTGGCGTCACCGCCCATGACCAGCGTGAGCGTGACGCATCACTCTTCTCTCGAGAGCGATGACGACGTCACTCTCGTTGAGGCTCCGGGTTCGTTGTGGCTCCTCGTGGATGACGTCGTTAGGGTCTCGGCGCAGTACTCACCGAGTTAAGCGCCGAGCGCGGCGCCCCACTACTCGTCGCAAAGACACAACCGACGATGACGAGCGGGAATCCAACCAAGATCCCGGCGGTCAGTGGTTCGTGGAGTCCAACGATACCCAACACCACTGCAATGGCGGTGTTGACGTAAGTGACGACCGTGGCGCGCGTTGCCCCGACCTCTTTAATGAGTTCAAAGAAGACGAGGAATGCTCCGGCCGTGCAGACGACACTCAATACGGCGGCACTCGCCACGGTCTCACCCGAAACGTGGGCTGGCCAATGTGCAAGGTCCCAGGGGATCCAACAGAGGGCGACGAAGGTGGTGGCGCCTAACACCACCGTTGCTCCAGCGACGTCCTTTAGCTTCGTGGCAAGAATTATCGGCCCAATCGTGTAGCCCACGCATACGACCATCATCATTGCTATCCACGTAATTGTGCCACCGCGAAGATCTAAACCCACTAAGAACGCGACGCCGATCGCGCCAATGCCGAGTCCCAGGTAACGCCGTGGCGCCACGTGGTCTTCGGTGCGCCGAATCCGCTGTCCGATAACTGAAAAGAGCGGCACGCAGCAGATTAAGAGACTGGTGAGCGAACTCGTGATGTGTCGCTCCGCCGAGGCCATGAGATACCACGGCACCCCGAACTCAACGACCCCAAAGATCGCGATCCACTTGAAGTTCTTTATGAGAGACGGCGTCTGACGTTGGGCCAAGACGAAGGGGACGAGTAACAGTGCTGCCGGAGCGGTTCTCGCGAGGACCAATACACCGGGGTCGAGTTGGCGCACCGCGACGCGAATCAAGAGATAAGGAATGCCCCAGATGATCGCCATCGCCGAGAAGTACGTCCAACCGCGTCGTGACATGCAAGCAGACTAGCCGGAATGGCAAGAATTTGCATTTTTGTTACTCCGTGTGCATAAAATGTCATATGCGCGTCGCGGTCATGGGAGCGGCCGGCTACGCCGGTGCAGAAGTATTGCGAATCGCCGCGTCCCACCCCGACCTTGAGATCGTTCTTGCGACGGGTGAGACCAACGCGGGAAGGCGCCTGGGCGATCTGGTGCCCGCGCTCGCGGGCTTCTACCCGACGCTGGTGATCGAGCACTCGGCCCGCGTGCATGAAGTTGACCTTGACGTGGTATTCCTGGCCCTACCCCACGGCGAGAGTCAAAAATTCGTACCCGCGCTGGTTGATCGCGACGTGCAGGTCGTCGACCTCGGGGCCGACTTTCGCCTAAAGGAGGCGAGTGACTATCCGAAGTGGTACGGCCACGACCACGGCGCGGCGCAGTTGCTGTCGTCGTCGGTCTACGCACTCGTCGAACGACATCGTGATGAACTAAAGGGCGCAACGTTGCTCGCCGTTCCGGGTTGCTACCCAACCGCGTCGTCTCTGGCGCTTGGCCCCTTCTGTGATGAAGGACTCATCGCACGCGACCTCATTGTCGTCAACGCATTAAGTGGCGCCTCGGGCGCCGGTCGAGCGATGAGTGAACGATTGCAGTTCTCGCGCCTGTCGGGCAACGCCGAAGCGTATGGACTGTTGTCCCACCGACATACCCCAGAGATCCAACAAGAGATTGGCGCGACGCTGCTCTTTACGCCTCATCTCATTCCGACGAGTCGCGGCATGCTCGTCAGCGCGTACGGAAGAGTGACCTCGTCGTCACTAACGACCTCGGACGCGCTGGCGCTGTTGCGCGATACCTACGCCAGCGATCCCTTCATTGTCGTCACGGACGAGGCGCCCACGTTGAAAGATCCACTCGGCAGCAATCTCTGCTTCGTGAGCGCACGGGTGGACGAGCGCACTGGTTGGCTACTCGCGATGAGCTCTCTCGACAACCTCGGTAAAGGCGCCGCCGGACAAGCCGTGCAGGCGTGGAACGTGGCGACGGGGCGTGACGAGACGCTGGGTCTTTCATTGGTGGGAGTGACGCCGTGACGAGCTACGTCGTAAAGATCGGGGGTCACGCGCTCGACGCACTCGGTCCAGATTCTGAGGTGTTGTGCGCACTCGCAGGTGACGTGACGTCACTGCGCCAAGCATCTTCGAACGTCGTCATTGTTCACGGCGGGGGACCACAGATCGCTTCGCTCCTTGATGCCGTTGGGCTCCCTAGTCACTTCCTCGACGGACTGCGCGTCACCGACGACACGACCATGGAGTACGTGGCGATGGCTCTCAGCATGGTAAACGTGCGTCTCGTGGCAGCTCTCAATTACGCCGGTTTGCCGAGCATTGGTCTTTCGGGCGCGGACAACTCGATGTTTCAAGCAACGGCGCTCGGTGCTCCTTGGGGTCGCGCGGGCGCGTCACCCAAGGTTGACGCGACAATAATCGCGACGCTGTGGGCCAAAGGACTGACGCCGGTCGTGAGTTCTGTTGCGGTCGACGAATTAGGCGATCTCGTCAACTGCAACGCCGACAGCGCCGCGGGTGCCTTGGCAGCGGCGATCGGCGCGAGCGCGCTGATTTTATTGAGTGACGTCGAGCAACTACGCGCCGATCCCCTCGATGATCACTCCACTCTCTCGTCGGTCACTGGCAGCGACGTGCGACGTCTGATCGACGAGGGCGCCGCGCGCGACGGGATGCGGCCAAAGATGATGGCGGCCCTTGACGCATTAGAAGGCGGGGCGCAACGTGTCGTCTTAGCGAACGGCACGGCGCCGCACGCTCTTCGCCGCGCACTCGACGGATCAATGGCTACGACAGAGGTGCTGGCGTGACGCGACAGTTCATTTCCATCGCTCAACTCAGCGACAAGAACCTCGCCGCGATTTACACTCTGGCGACCTCGCCGTTCGATGACGAAACCCTTAAGGGTCAAGGCGTCGCCCTGATCTTCGAGCACCCGAGTCTTCGCACGAGGGCCGCGAGTTCGGCCGCCGTGCACGAGCTCGGCGGCTACGCCACGTTCTTCAGTGACGAAGAGATCGGCCTCGATAGTCGCGAGTCCGCCGAGGACGTCGCGCGAACCATTAGTACGACGTACGGCATCGCCGCGCTACGCATTCGCCGTCACGAGGTCTTTGCGCGTATGCGTGCTGCGACGAATGATCAACTCTCACTTATCAATCTTTTGAGTAACGGGGCTCACCCAACGCAGGCAATCGCCGACGTGCTGACCATCGCTGACGAGTTTGCCAAAGGTGACGTCACGCGGCTTGCGGGACTCGAGGTCGCCTACGTGGGTGACGCGACGAACGTGACGCGGTCCCTAGCGGTAGCCCTACGACGTCTTGGCGTGAACGTACGCGTCGGCGCGCCGGCGAAGTATCAATTGACCCACAGCGGCGACGAGGACCCCTTCGTGGTCGAAGGCGGCGGATCACTCGCACTCTTCGACAGCGCCGAAGAGGCCGTGAAGGGTGCCGACGTCGTGTACACGGACGCGTGGGTCTCCATGGGCTTGGAGGCAGAGACGGCGCGCCGGCGAGAGGACCTCGTCGGCTTTCGTGTCGACGAAACCTTGATGAAGTTCGCCAAGCCCGAAGCAATTGTCATGCACTGTCTGCCCGCGCACCGGGACGACGAGATTACCAACGCAGTACTTGACGGCGAGCACTCTCGTGTCTGGCGACAGGTTTTTCACCGTCGCTCGGCGATGGTGGGCGTGCTGCGCTGGATAAAAGGAGAGCTATGACCAAGACCCAACGTCAACATCGAATAGGTGAGTTGATCGACCATGACGTTATCTCGACGGCGGCGCAGCTTGTCACGCGACTGCGCGAGGAAGGCATTGCCGCCACCCAAGCGACGGTGACCCGTGATCTCCAAGAACTGGGCACCGTGAAGGTTCGCGACGAACATGGGACGCGGCGCATCGTGTTGGCCGCTTCTCCACAGCTCGCGCCCGCGCCGCTCGATCATCTGCGTCGCATGATGGGCGAGTGGGTGGTGTCGGTGGAGAGCTCAGTCAATCTGGTTGTCGTGCGGACTCCTCCTGGATGCGCGCACGTGGTCGCCTCGGCACTTGATCGCAGTGCGCTTCGTGGCGTACTGGGCTCCGTCGCCGGTGATGACACCATTTTGGTCATCGCCGCGCAGGAGCATGGGGGAGAGTCACTGGCCAACGATTTTCGCTTGTTGTCTGGTCTTACCGTCGCGACGAATGGAAAGGTCAAGGGAGTAAAGAAATGACGAAGCGAGTCGTACTGGCTTACAGCGGAGGACTCGACACGTCGGT
>DAIQOO010000005.1:2093-5277 GCA_036787845.1 Acidimicrobiales bacterium | reverse complement strand
TGCACGGGTAAGGGTAACGATCAAGTGCGCTTTGAGGTGGGCACGCACGCACTCGCCCCCGATCTTGAGGTGCTCGCTCCCGCGCGCAACTGGGGCATGACACGCGCCGACTCGGTCGACTTCGCCATGAAATGGGAAATTCCCATCAAGGCCACCAAAGACAAGATTTATTCAATCGATGAGAATCTCTGGGGACGCGCCATTGAATGTGGCGCCATTGAAGACCCGTGGGCCGCACCTCCCGAAGAGCCCTACACGTTGACCCGCGTCACCAACCTTGAACCCGTCGAACTCACGGTGAGTTTCGATAACGGGGTGCCGCGCGCGCTGGATGGCGTGTCGATGGAGCTCGCAGAACTAATAGCCGTACTCAACGCGCGCGCTGGCGCGACGGGATTCGGTCGTCTCGACATGGTCGAGAACCGCCGTGTCGGCATCAAGAGTCGTGAAGTGTACGAGTGTCCCGGGGCTCTCGCGCTCATCGCCGCGCACGCTGACCTAGAAGATCTAGTGCTCGAGCGCGACGTGCACCACGAAAAGGCTCGTCTTGAAGGACGCTGGGCCGAACTGGTGTACGACGGTATGTGGTTCTCGCCACTCAAAGAAGCACTCGACGCCTTTATGGCCGACACGCAACGTCACGTCACGGGCGACGTTCGTCTGCTCTTCGAGGCGCCGGGCCTTCTTCGTATCGTGGGACGGCGCAGTCCCAAGGCGCTGTACGACTACGGACTTGCGACCTACGACGCGGCGGACACGTTTCGCCATAGCGACTCCGAAGGATTCGTGCACATCTACGGTTTAGGTGTCAAGACCTGGGCCGCTCGCCAAGGCGCGAAGAACGCGACGCCTTCAACGCCATGACACTGTGGAACGGTCGCTTCTCGGTCGAAATGGACGAGACACTTTGGGATCTCTCGGAGAGTTACTCCTTCGATCACGTCCTCTATAAGTACGACATCGAAGGCAGTCGTGCTCACGTTCAAGGTCTCGCCGCCGCGGGGATCGTGAGCGAACAAGAGTGCGCCACGTTGCTCGCCGTGCTCGACGAAATACTTGGAGAGTTCGAACACGGATCGTTCGTACGTGATGCCACCGACGAGGACGTCCACATGGCGATCGAGCGTCGTGCCACGGAACTCGCCGGCACGACGGGCGCAAAGTTGCACACGTCACGCAGTCGCAACGATCAGGTAGCGACAACGCTTCGGCTCTTCACGCGCGACGCGATCAGTGAGATCGCCAGAACTGTTGTCGTACTCGCGGAAACGCTGCGTGACGTGGGCGCCCAGAACGGACACGCGTACCTGCCGGGCTACACGCATCTCCAACGCGCGCAGCCGGTCCTCTTGAGCCACCATCTGCACGCCCACGCGTTCGCTCTGCTGCGTGACGTCGACCGGCTTCTCGACGCACGACAGCGTCTTAACGTGTCACCACTTGGTGCGGGGGCACTCGCGGGAACGTCGCTGGCCATCGATCCATCGCTCACCGCGCGGCTGATGGGATTTGACGCCGCGTTCGCGAACTCCATGGACGCGGTGAGCGATCGTGACTTCGTCGCCGAAACGCTCTTTGACGTGGCGCTACTGGGCGTGCACCTTTCTCGCATGGGCGAAGAGATGGTGCTCTGGACTTCGTCGGAGTTCAATTTCGCCTCCCTGGGCGACGACTTCACGACGGGCTCGTCGATGTTGCCCCAAAAGAAGAACAGCGACGTGGCGGAGTTGGCACGCGCGAAGAGCGGACGACTGGTCGGGAATTTGACGGGCCTGCTCGTCGTGCTCAAGGGACTTCCACTTTCCTACAATCGAGATCTCCAAGAAGACAAGGAGCCTCTCTTCGACTCGGTACGACAGGTCCTCTTGGTGCTGCGGGCGATGAACGGCGCCTACCGCTCGATGGTCTTTCATGCCGACGTCGCGAAGATCGCGGCCGACGACGATCTCTTAGTGGCAATTGATTTAGCCGAAGAACTCGTAGGAGAAGGCATGCCCTTTCGCCAAGCCCACGAGCAAGTAGGAAAACTGGTCGCTGAGGCGCTCGCCACGAATCGCACTCTCGTGGAACTCGTGGTTGCGACGCCGTCATTTGAACGGTTCGTGCCGCTCTTTGATCCGGGCGTCGCGCTCGCGCGTCGCCGTTCACCCGGTGCTTCGGGGCCAGTCGCGCGCGAGGCTCAAGGACAGCAATTGCTGCAAGCCATCGAAGAAGCTCTCGCGCGTTTGTAGCGACGGCGCCTGGACTGTCACAGGTCTACGTCAAGGTAGGGGAGTGCCAAGAACCGAGTGGTTTGAAACCTACAGTGAGAGTGAATGGTCGAGCGACTTTTAACCCCATCGAAGATCACCGCCTGGTTGGAGTGTGCTCATTTTCTCTCTCTTAGGAATAGAGCGGAGGCGGGACAACTCGTCATTGAAGCGCGTCAACTTGGCTCGCTTGCTGAACTGCTGATCACGAAGGGCGCGAGTCACGAATACGACTGTCTCTTAGACCTTGAGAATCAGGGTCGCTCGGTCTACCAAGTGCCGGGGCGCAACGCCGACGAGACCTTTTCCCAGTGGGTCGCGCGTATCGGTAATCCCTTCGACAAGGGTTACGACGTCATTTATCAGATGCCCTTTGTCGTAGAGGGCATACGGGGTATTGCGGACTTCCTCGTTCGTGTCGAGCGCGTGGGCGACGAGTTTTGCTCCTATGAGCCCATTGACGCAAAACTCACTCGGTCCGAAGGCAAGCCTGGACACGTCTTGCAGCTGTGCTTCTACGCCGACGCGCTCGAGGCTTTAACGGGTCGAGCCCCTCGTGAGATGCACCTCTGGCTCGGTTCGGGTGAGCAAGAGTCGCTACTGGTCGATCAGTACCGTCCCTACTGGCGACGACTTCGTCGTCAGTTGACGGTGCTCTTGAATCAAGACGAAATCAACGACACTGAGCCTCTGCCGTGCGATCACTGTGAGTACTGCGAGTTTCAAGACCTCTGTGAGGATCAGTGGCGATCGCAAGATTCGTTGGTGTACGTCGCGAACTTGCGCCCAAGCGAACGAGACGCCTTCGAGTCAGTGGGCGTACGAACGGTCGTGGAACTGGCGAGTCGAAAGACGCCCGTGGCGAACGTCCACGACGAGAATCTGCGACGGCTCTCTCGCCAAGCGGCCCTACAGGTCAGCTCACGAGAACACCC
>DAIQOO010000005.1:0-1993 GCA_036787845.1 Acidimicrobiales bacterium | reverse complement strand
TGGTCGACACGGGGCTTTTTGTCGATCTCTACGTCGTGGCGAAAAACGCGGTACGGGTAGGTACCGAGTCTTACGGCTTGAAGTACGTGGAGCGATTAACGGGTTTTACGCGCCGAGGGGGTATCGAGCAGGGCGCCGGTGCGGTGGTTGAGTACGAGCACTACATGGTGAGCAAGGATCCGCAGATACTCGAAGCGATCGCTCGTTACAACGAAGACGACGTTGCCGCTACGTTGGCCCTGCGTGAGTGGCTGCTCCAACAGCGTTCTGGCGATAGTTCATGGCGCGACGCAGTCCTTCTCGTCGAAGAAGAACCTCGGGACACTGACGAATTGATTGAAGGACTTCGAAAGTTTGGTGAGCGCAGCCCTGAAGAGCTCTTGGGCGACCTGCTGAACTACTGGCGACGCGAGCGATCGGCGAACACGACACCCAAGTTTGCCCAAGCGGCTTCAGACTTCGCTGAGCTCTACGACGATCGTGACTTCATTGCCAACCTGCGCTTCAAGGGCTTTGAAGAGACGCGGAGTGCAAAAGGTGTCGCTTCGAAGAACGCGGTGTTCACGTGGCCGGCGCAAGCAGTGGATCCGAGTTTCAAGCGCGGTACCGGAGTGCTCTACACGGGCGTTGGCGTCGAGCAAGGGTACGGCTACCTGCCCGAAGTCGACCTCGCTCGAAGAGAATTGAAGATGGGATGGCGCGAGCGACACGAAGAACAAGGTGGCATGCCGTCAGTGATGACCGTCGACGACTATTTTTCTCCTCGCGGAAAGCCGGGCGTGCTGATCCATCTAGCCGAGCAGATCCTCAACCCGAATGAGAACGATCCAGCGAGTCGTGTGTCGATGGCCCTGCTCGCGAGAGAACGCCCGCGATTCACCGCCGGTGAAGGTCCACTCGAGGGGGTGTTTCGTGACGACCCCGCCTCGACACTGTCGTGGGTCGGACATCTCGACGAGAGTTACGTGGCGATCCAGGGACCCCCTGGAACGGGGAAGACCTACCGCGGATCGCACGTGATCTACGAATTGATCAAGGAAGGTAAACGCGTCGGCATCACCGCGATGAGTCACGCCGCGATTGACAACCTTTTGGACGCGACGTACAACGTGTTTCTTGATCATGGCGATCTAGAGCTCTTGAAGATCTTTCGTGGTAAAGCGAAGCCGAAAGAGGGTGCGCTCGAGGGCGTGCGTTACTCGACCAAGAACGAAGAGGCGGAGAACGAACGCTTCAATCTGATCGCGGGCACGACGTGGCTGTTCTCTCGCTCCGGGATGCGCCCGTTTCCGGTTGACGTACTCGTGATTGACGAAGCTGGTCAACTCTCGCTCGCGGACGCCGTCGCCTCGGCTAACGCGGCGAGGAACCTGATCTTGCTCGGCGATCCATTGCAACTCAGTCAAGTTTCGCAAGCTGAGCACCCCGGAGGTTCGGGCGCCAGTGTTCTTGAACACGTGCTCGGTGAACACGCCACGATTCCAAAGGACGAGGGCGTATTCATCGCAGAGACCCGTCGCATGCATCCGTCGATCTGCAAGTTCATCTCGAACCAGATCTATGAAGGGCGCCTCACGAGCCACGAATCATGCGCGCTCCAGACGACCGAGTTCGGCACGGGATTGCGTTGGCTCGAAGTACGCCACGCGGGTCGTTCCACCGAGTCCGAGGAAGAAGCAGAGATCGTGGCCACGCAGATTGCCGCCATGATTGGCACGCCGTGGACGAATCAGCACGGCGTGTCCGCGCCCCTTGGCAGCGAGGACTTTATGGTCGTGGCGCCCTACAACGACCAGGTACGACTGCTTCGTCAGCGATTCGACCTGACGCCAGGTCTCGAGGGCGTCCAGGCGGGCACCGTCGACAAGTTTCAGGGCCGAGAGGCACCAGTGGTGTTCTTTACGATGACCACGTCTTCGAGTGAGGATATGCCACGCGGACCGGAGTTCTTGTTCTCGAGGAATCGCCTTAACGTCGCCATCAGTCGCGCCCG
>DAIQOO010000164.1:0-3029 GCA_036787845.1 Acidimicrobiales bacterium | reverse complement strand
CTCTCGTTACACCTACGACTCGTTGACGTTACGCGCGGGATTGTTACGAGAAGTGATCTTGATCGAATGAAACCATCAGCACTACTCGTTAACACCAGTCGCGCTGAACTGATCGAGCCCGGCGCGCTCGTCGACGCCCTTCGCGCCGGCCGCCCTGGCATGGCCGCACTCGACGTCTTCGAGACCGAGCCGATGCTTGATACGAAGGATCCCTTATTGAACATGGACAACGTCATCTGTACGCCGCACATCGGGTACGTCTCGACCGACGAATGGGAGATTCACTTCACGGACATCTTCGACCAGATCACGAACTTCGCCGCGGGTGTGCCCACCCACGTGGTCAATCCACTGGTTCTAGAACATCTTCGCTGACGCTTCGCACACCTCTAAGGCAACGCGGTTAGCTGTACCGCAGCGAACCGTCGTCAAGGTCGGCCATCGGCAACGACTCTTTTTCGACCCAGTAGGCCAGACCGTTTTGCCACGGGTCTCGGTCGCCTTGTTGGGGCAGAAGGTTCAAACTTCGCGTCAGGTAGCCCGGGTTGAAATCGTCGGGATCGACCCACGGCAGCAACTTCATGCCGAGGTCTTCTGGTCTAAGTTGCGGCGCGACAACCGCGACTCCGCGATCCTCCATGTGCTTGAGCAGTCGGCACACGAAATCGCCGATGAGGTCCACCCGTAGTGTCCAACTCGCGCGGAAGTAGCCAAAGACTTGGAGCAAGTTCGGCACGCCCGTGAACATCATGCCGCGGTACGTAATGGTGCGCGAGAAGTCGAGCGGCTTACCGTCAATCGTGACGTCAATGTCACCGAGAACACTCAGATTGAAACCAGTCGCGGTGATAATCAGATCAGCTTCCAAGAGCGCTCCGGACTTGAGCTTGATTCCCGTTTCGACAAAGCAGTCAATCTCGTCCGTCACGACCGACACGCTGCCGTCCTTGATGCCTTCGAACAAGTCACCGTCGGGAATTACTGCGATTCGTTGCTGCCACGGTTCGTACGTCGGGTTGAAGTGCGTCTTGATGTCAAAGTCGTCACCGAGTATTTCTTTGAGCGGTTTGAGCAACTCCTCGCGTGCCAGATCGGGGTAGTCCAGCGCCAGTTGCGTGATGAGTCCAAAGTCCAAGAGAATCTTCTGTCGAACAATCTCGTGGGTCCACTCGTCGGGGATATCGAGCTCGCGCAACATGTCGGCAACTTCATTGGCGTTCGGTCGAATGAAAAAGAACGTGGGCGATCGCTGCAGCATCGTGACGTGGGCGCACTCTTTGGAGATCGCGGGAATCAACGTCGCCGCCGTGGCGCCCGAGCCGATCACGATCACGCGCTTGTCCTTGTAGTCGAGGTCCTCGGGCCAGGTCTGGGGGTGCACGAACGTACCGGAGAAGCGTTCCATCCCCTCCCACGTGGGCGTGTAACCCGCCGAGTGTCGGTAGTAGCCCTGGCACATCCAAAGGAAGTTCGCACTGAACTGGACGCGTTCGCCCGTGTCGGCCCGCTCGATGATGAGTGTCCAGATCTTGTTCTCACTCGACCACTGCGCTGACCGCACGGTGTGTTCGTAACGAATGTGTTGCGTGAGATTGTCCTCGTCGATGACCTCATCGAGGTAGTTGAGAATCGCGTCTTTCTCGGCGAGTGGCGGACCGGTCCATGGTTTGAAGCGGTAGCCGTAGGTGTAGAGGTCGCTGTCCGAGCGTGTCCCGGGGTAACGGTGCGTCCGCCAAGTGCCACCGAAACCTGATTGTGCCTCGAGAATGACGAAGCTCTTACTCGGGAACTGCTCGATGAGATGATGCGCGCCGCCGATGCCAGAGATGCCCGCGCCAATGATCACAACGTCAAAGTGCTGCGACGCGCCACGTACCCGAGCCGGAGTCGCTGCCGTTTCAGTTATCACTGCGCCCCCGCTCTGATTACTTGTGAATCACTTTGATCCGTCAGCTCGCCCACCGTCGAAAAGACTCGAAGTAAATACCGTTTCTAGCATTTCCTCGGGTCCCGGTCCGTGAGCAACGATGTCGGCGCTGGCACTGGCGTGCTGGGCATCGGCACCTACAAGGCCGTGTTCGTACGGGCCTTGGCACCTGAAACATGGACGACTAGATTTTTTCCATGCTCTCGCACTATCACGCGCCCATTAACCCCGATGACGAGAACAACTCGCACGCCGTGATGCTGCGCATGATCGGCTTCAATAAGCGTGTCCTCGAAGCGGGCTGCGCCTCAGGCCACATGAGCGAAATGCTGCACGGCCAGGGCTGCAGCGTCGTGGGTGTCGAGATTGACTCGAAAGTTGTCTCTCCGGCGATGCAGTGGCTCGAGCGAGTCGTCGTCGGCGACTTCGACGACGACGTGTTATGGGACGAATTAGCAGGTGAGCAGTTCGACGCCATCCTCTTTGGCGACGTCTTGGAGCACTTGAAGGACCCCCTTCACGCATTGCGCGAGTCCGCGAAGCATCTCGAGCCGTCAGGGATGGTCGTGATCTCAGTGCCCAACATCGCGCACGCCGACGTGAAGATCGCGCTCATCAAGGGCACGTTTCCTTACTCCGAGAGCGGACTTCTCGATCAAACGCATATCTATTTCTTTACCAAGGAGAGTCTCCTCGAGTTAGTGAAGAAGGCGGGCCTCGTGGCCGTGGAAGTGTGCCGCGTGACGCAACCCGTCTTTGGCACCGAAATTGGGGTGCAACGCAGCGACGTCGACGACCAAGTGCTCGCGGCGATCCTCGAAGATCGCGAGTCCGAGACGTATCAATTCGTCGTTAAGGCGGTGCGTAATGATGGCACGCGGTCGCTCGAGAGCCTGTCAAGTGACCTCGTCGATCTCACCGATCGACTCCACGACGAAACGAAACGCCACGAATCTCTAAAGGCCGAGCACGAGATTCTTGTGGGAAAATTCGACGCGCTCGAACGCCAACACGAGGCTGACGTGCGGGACCTGGCGCACCTGCGCCATCAATCAGCGCTGATAAAGCGATTCATTCCGTCGCCACTGCTCAACATGGTGCG
>DAIQOO010000163.1:0-3031 GCA_036787845.1 Acidimicrobiales bacterium | reverse complement strand
ACTATGTCCAAAGTGAGAAGGTGGCCCGCGGCGACCAGCCACGAGAACTGAGTGACGCGGAGCTCGCCGCGATTATGGCATTCGGCTCCTCCGAGTAAATCAAAGACTGATTGCGTAGTTGTCGACGGGTCAAAAGGTGGACAACGTCCTAGGCTGCTGAGGTCTTCGACGCTTGGCACTGGAATCGTTAAGCGGTACAGTCACGGCATGAGCCGACCGGGAGACCCGTCATGATGGCAGTGGGGATGTCTTTCACCCCCGTCAACGTAGTGCTCGATTTGGTTCTCGTCGTTGTGGCGTTCCTTCCGTTGTATTGCATTCTCGACGCGGCGCTGACGCCGTCCACTACATTTCGGAAAGCGGGCAGTAGCAAGGCTCTTTGGGCGGTCCTGCTCATCTGGCTCAACCTGTTCGCATCGGTTATCTACCTCGCTTCAGTTCGTCCGAGGTTGAAGGCGCAGGACAGTCTTCCGTAGTATCTCGTTCGTCAACTGGGCGTCGCCTCCAGAAGGTACTTGACGCCGGTCGTTTGACCCAATACGGTTTATCGATCGCCGTCGTACCGCGGCATGACGATCACGATCCTGGGGGGAACATGACAGATGACACGTCGTCGAAGACGACGCTTGGTGGAAAACGAAAACTGACGCTGATCGACACGATCGCGCAGTCCGTAGGACTGATGGGTCCCGTGTTTTCAATCGCGTTTTTGGTGCCACTCGTCGTTGGCATTACGGCGGCGTCTGGAAGTGGAGCGGGCAACGCGGCGTCACTCGCGGTGTTAATCGCCGCGGTGGGCGTGATGGGTCTTGGTTGGATCGTCGCGCAGTACACGCGCAAGATACAAGCGGCGGGATCGCTGTACGACTACGTCACCGACGGACTCGGTGGGCGAGTGGGTACGGCCGCTGGATGGCTGTACTACGTCGGCATGCTGGCGCTCGGTGCGGGAATCCTGCCAATGATCGGCGGCACGATCCATGACACGATCCAAGGTGAGTTCAACAAGTCGCCGTTGCCCTACTTCGTATGGAACTTGCTGCTCTTCATCCTCGTGGGGTCGATTATCTACTTGGGCGTCGCGTTGTCGACGCGGGTGCAACTCGCGTTGGCGCTTATCTCCGTGACCGTCGTCTTAATTTTCTCGATCTTTGTGATCATCAAGAGCGGGGGAGTGCACCACGTCGCGTCTGGTTTCTCGGTGAGTAGCTCTCCCACGCACTGGAAGGGCGTCTTTTTCGGTGTGCTGTACGGTGTCTTGCTCTTTACCGGATTCGAAACGTCGGCGAATCTCGCCGAGGAGACGGATCGACCCGAACGAAACATTCCTCGAGCGGTGCTGACCTCAGTGCTCGTCATAGGTGTGTTCTACGTCATTGGCGCCTTTGCGCAGATCTCCGGCTTTCACTTCAACCTGAGCGCGTTGGGCAAGAACGCTGGCGCGCCGCTCTTCACGTTGGCGGGTCCAAAGGCCGCGGGCGGCTTCGCCGGGGTGGGAATTCGCCGACTCGTTGAGCTCGTCGTCATATTTGACATGATCGCGGTGTTGATTGGCTGCGCGGTGTCGGCGTCGCGTGGTGTCTTCGCCTTGGCGAGAGACGGTCGCATGCCGTCGGTGTTGACGAAGATCTCTCGTCACGGCACGCCCTCGGGAGCAAGTGCATTCGTTCTCTTCGCGTACGCGGTGGTTATCGCACTCGTTACTTGGACGACGTCGTTCGCCATTCCGCACTTGCCAGAGTACGTGTCAATGTTCAGTTGGATGTCCACTTTCGGTGGCTTCGCTATTGCCGTGATCTACCTGTTCATCGCGGTAGGAGCACTCCGGGGGCTGAGAGACAGTGGCAAGACGTGGAAACTATACCTGGCGAGCCTCGTCGGGGGACTTGTGACCATAGCGGCCATCTACGGTGCGATTTACAAAGTGACGGCGCCCACCGTATGGGCCCCTTACGCCGGCGTCGCTATATTGATCGTCGGTCTGATCGCGGCGGGACTGATGCCCACTGCACCGAAGGGTACCGCGGACTTTTCTGGACTTTCCGAAGCGGAACAGGGACCTATCAAGATTTGAATCTCCAAGGCCCATTCGCGCGCGGGCCATCGCTCTTCGTCGTCAGTGGGCGAGTGTCATTCCCGCGGCGAACAAGGCGGCGCACAGCAGTGGGGTAGTGACGAGCAAAGTCAGCGAGTAACCCCAATGATGTTCGCGTTGGAGCATCGCGGGAACGGCGAACGCCGAGGAGAAGGTCGTCAATCCCCCACAGAATCCAGTCAGAATGACGTCGCGCAGGTGGACGTCAGCAGAACCGACGAGCCGGTAGGCGGCGTAACCAGCTATACCGCAACCCAACGCGTTCGCCGCTACCGTCGCCCATGGGCGATTCGTAGGGTGGTGTCGACGGACCGCGTACTCGAGCAGATAGCGCACCGCACAGCCCAGAGCGCCAAAGAGGCAGACCAAGAGCAATGTCATCGTGTCCGCCGCATGAGTCCCAACCATCCTGCGATGACGCCGCTGATCACCGCGCCAAAGGCCACCATCAGGGAACCTCCCACGCAGACGTGCCAGAGTGCCCCCAGAGCGACGAAAAGACCCGAGTACGAGGTAAGACCACCAAAGAAACCGGTGATGACGAGCACACGCGTCAAGTCATTGGGGTCGTGGTGGCGCAACGGGCCTCGCAAGAGGCGGGTCGCTAGGTACACACCTAGGGAATTGATGATGAGCAACGCCCATGGAATCTCGTGCGTCCAATCGACGTAACCCAGCGTTGGTGACGAAATGTGTTCGAGGCGCGTCAAGAGATCACGTAGCAACGTCCCCACGAAGCCACCTGACGCCGCTGCAAGTACTACTTTGGCGAGATCGCGCGGCTTTAGGGTGATATTCGCGTGCATGGGTACTACGAAACTATCTGGCACGCTTGTGGAGTTGGGTATTAGTGAAAAGTGGAGAGACTGTCCGTTATTGAACGTTTCTTTCTAACTTTACATAACGAACATTATCGGCCATTACGATGGATAATCC
>DAIQOO010000162.1:0-3204 GCA_036787845.1 Acidimicrobiales bacterium | reverse complement strand
TTGGGGTGGTGTCGATCGACTCGATGAACGACCTGACTAAAGATGAGGCGTCACGGGTCATCGACGAACTCACCGCTCGCGTTGCGGCGACGGGAGACACGTGGTGACGCGCCGTTCGGCCCGATTAACGGTGGGTCGTACTGAGTTAAGGGGTGGGGGAGAGCCCCCTGACCAGGTACGTCGTGTGATCGTACCGTCTAGCTGGCCGTTGTCTATGCGCATGGCCCTCAGTTTTGCGCGTGAGGGGATTCTCGCTTGACTAAGGCCAGATTTCCGACGCCACCAAAGGGACTCGCCAGCGGTGGCCTGATTTTGTGGCGCGCGATTGTGCGTACGGGCGAACTGCGAGCCGATCATCTCAGGATCTTGCAAGACGCTTGTCGCGAGGCCGATCTCATCGACGACCTCGAGCACTCGCTCATTGGGGAGCCAAAAACGGTTCTTGGATCGCAACACCAGATGGTCATACACCCGATCATTTCGGAATTACGGCAGCATCGTGCCACCCTTTCAACGCTCTTGCGCGCCCTCCGCCTCGCCGACACGGACACCAGCGCCGTCGACGCCTCGCGCGCTGCGACGGTCTCGGCAATCGGTCTCGCCCGAGCTCGATGGGATCGAAAGTCTGCGTGAGCGCCGCCGAGATTCTTTCACGCCTCGAATGGTCCGACGACGGCTTGCCGGGGGGCTGGCCGCATGATCAGAGCGTCCAGTCAGGCGGTCCCGAAGTGCTCGCGTGGAGCGAAGTCGTGCTCGCGCAACCTGACGGCGACAACGCCGGTCAGCCGTGGCGCTGGCGCAAGTCACAGGCTCGCTTCGTGGCGTGGTGGTACGCGCTCGACGAGGACGGCAACTACCTATGGCGTCGCGGTCAGATCGTATTGCCCAAGGGCGCGGGCAAGAGTCCAATGGCCGCCGCGCTCGCGTGTTGCGAGTTGGCCGGTCCCGTTCGCTTCGACTGTTGGAATGACGACGGCTCACCGTCAATGCGAAGGCATCCGAGCCCTGACGTGAAGCTCTCAGCGCTCTCACAGGATCAGGCCGAGGACGCAACGATGGGACTCGCGATTTCTATGCTCGAAAACAACGTCGCGCTCGCCGAGATTCCAGGGCTCGACGCCGGTCTCACTCGCATTAGAACGCGCAATGGCAAACTCACTTCGAGTACGGCTCGCGCACCCTCGAAAGAGGGACTAAGGCCGACCGCCGTCGTGCTCGACGAGACGCATCTTTGGATCGCCGCGAACGGCGGTCACCGGCTCGCTGAGACGTTGCGTCGTGGCGTCGCTAAGACGGCCTCACGGTCGTTAGAGACCTCGAATATGTGGGTCGCCGGTCAGCAATCAGTCGCCGAGCAGACGCACACGTACGCCGAGGGAGTTCGCGCCGGCACGCACGCTGGTGACGGCGTGCTCACGTGGCAACCGATTGGTCACTGCGAGGACATTGGCGATCCGGTCGAACTTCGTGCAGCCCTCGCTGAGTTGTACGTCGATTCACCGTGGATCGACATTGACCGCCTCGCCGCGGAAGTGCTCGACGGTGGTACGCACCCGAGCGACGCCCGTCGCTACTACCTGAATCAACCGGCGAGTGCCGACGACGCGTGGATTCGTTCGGACCAGTGGCATTCGTGTCTGGACAGATCGAAGCCTCTCAAAGATGACGACATGATCACGATTGGCTTCGACGGTTCACGAGGTCGTGCACGCGGCAACGCCGACGCGACGGCCCTCGTCGCCGTACGTGTCGCTGACGGCTACGTGGAGCTCTTAGGGTGCTGGCAAGCGCGAGAGGGTGAATACGATTGGCAAGCGCCCGAGGACTTGATCGACGCCGCCGTGCGCGACGCCTTCAAACGATTCAAGGTCGTCGGCTTCTACGCCGACCCGAGCGGGTGGCAGTCGCAACTCGGCACTTGGGAGCAAGAGTTCTCGAAACGGCTCAAGGTGAAAGCCAGCGCGAGTCACGCGACTCACTTTTGGTCGAACCGTCCCTCGATCATGGTCAGGGCACTCGCCGCATTTGAAGAGGCCGTGAGCAACGGTGACATGACGCACGACGGCTCGTATCGGCTCACAGAGCACGTTTTGAGCGCGCGCCGCACTGTCTCGCGCTCGGGCCTTCAAATTAGCAAAGAGTACCCAGACAGCCCGAACAAGATTGACTGTGCCGTGGCCGCGACGCTCGCTTGGGCCGCTCGACTCGACGCCGTCGCTAAACCCGGTGTCATGAAGAGCGGCCAACCGCGACCAAGTCGCGTCACTGTGCTTGGATGAGGTCATGACAGAGAAATCAATTTCCGGTACTGATACTTCACGAGACGGTGAGCCCGTGATCGTGAAAGCGTTTATCACGTACGAAGGCACAGATATGCACGCATTCAACAAGCAAGTTCCGAACGTTGGACTCACCATTGCCGATGAAGATGCGCCCGACACGACGACGAACGTCACTCTCCTCTATGGTGACGCTCGCGAATTGGGTAATGCCCTAATTGCGCTTGCCGACGAGGCCGACGAGTGGCACCACAAGATCGAGCGCAATATTTGGTAGCGCAACAGTGGGCCCGTCACACCACCCGGTCTGAAAGAGCGCCCGCAATCGCCACACAGCGCGCCCGCGTAGGTTCAATGCGCCGCTTCGAGTGAGTTTCGCACCTCGATCTCAAACGAGAGTCGGTAGGGCTTGCCAGCTCGCAGCCACGCCATGTAATGCCTGGGGCAGTACCCCGAACGAAGCCGATCATTCGACGTGTTTGCTACCTCGCGGCCACACGCCCCGCAATGGACGACCTGAGCCTCTTTAGAGCGCTCCTTGACCTCCAGGACGAACCTGGCGCTCTGCTCGATGCTCACGGCCAGGTCGGCCATCTTGCTCAGGTTCACCGCCATCGATTTCACGGCCTCGTAGACCAGATCAGTCTCCGGGCGCTTGCTGTCGAGACGATTCGCCACGGCGTTGGCCGTGGGGTCAGTGTGTGATCCTCGCGACACCGTTACCCGATCGCCCGAGCGATACGGCGACTCAGCCTTGCCAGCTCGTCGCACCAGCTCGACGATGGTTCGATTGGGGAGCACACTGAGCGTCTTAGCTACGCGCTCGATGTCTCGATTCATTTTGCCAGCGTTGTGTGACATCAGTCCTCCTGGATGGTTTTGATCTGGAGCCCCTCGAGGTCGCGGCTCTGCTCCGCGACGCGGT
>DAIQOO010000161.1:0-3216 GCA_036787845.1 Acidimicrobiales bacterium | reverse complement strand
TGACGTGTTCCAGCACTTCGCGTAACGCGCCGCGTACCGCTACCCACACGTCGCGCAGATGCGTAGCTTCGCCTTCGTACTCGAGCGTCTCGGGGCGCATGCCTCTCACCCCCGCCATTGGACCACTCACCACGCGCAAGATATCGGCGAACATGATCTGGTCCGCGTCTCGGGCCAATTTGAAACCACCTTCAGGTCCGCGCTGGCTGGTGACGAGCCCGCCTCGACGTAGATCAGAAAGGATGGCGCCCAAGAACTTGGCGGGAAGGTTCTGCTCGTGGGCCAAGTGATCGGCGCTCACCGAGACGTCACTCGCCGCCAACGTCAAGAGCGCACGAATCGCGTACTCGGTCTTGGCGGGAATCTGCATAGCCCCATTCTGCCCCACCTCGATGTGACGCGCGAGACGTGGCAGAACAACTTCTAATAGCGTGTGTTCTAATTCGATCACACCAGTTCGCCTTGACTGACCTGACGATCAGTACTTGCTCACCGTCCGGATGGTGATCCACTCGGATCACCACTTGCCGGTTCCGTCCCAGGGCCCTGTCCTCTTTCGAGGGTTGTACGGGTGGCGAACGGCTCTTCCCGCGTGCTTCGCGGTGCAGACCCTACAAGGTCAGGTAGAACTGCGTGCTGCTACCAGCGCTGGCGTCCAGCGCGCCAGATTGATCGCCGCGTTGAGATCACGGTCAAGGCTGAGGTCACAGTGCTCGCACACGTAGATCCGACTGGACAACGTGAGCGCGACTATGCATGCACCACAGCCCGAGCAGGTCTTGGACGAAGGGAAGAACCGGTCCGCCACGATCACCTCCACCCCGTACCACCGTGCCTTGTACTCGATCTGGCGACGTAACTCACCCATGGCGGCGTCGCTGATCGACTTCGCCAGAAGGCGGTTTCTCGTCATACCCGCGACGTTGAGATCTTCGATCACCAGTGTGCGACACGTCCTCACCAGTTGACTCGATACTTGGTGGACTAGATGTTTTCTGGTGAGAGCAACCTTTCGGTGGCGGCGTTCGAGTCGAATTCTGGCCTTTTTGCATCCCTTGGATCCTCGCGTGGTTCTGGCGAGGGCCTTTTGGGCAGCGATTAGGTGCAGCTCGGCTTTGCGTAATTCTCTCACCCCCTCGAACGCGGCTATTGGTGCACCATTGGCGTCGGCACAGATGGCGAGGGAGGTAATCCCTCGATCGACGCCGACTGGCGATTGATGGCGCCCTTTGGGTGCACGTTGCTCGCGGTTGAACTCGGCGGCTACGCCAGAGAGTGATACCAGCCACTTCCCACCCCGCGCGCTGATCGTCGCGGAGTAGACGTGAAACCTACCCAACTCGATCATGCGGCGAACCTTGCGGGTCGAGCCCTGCACCTTGACGACACCGATCTTGGGCAGGTGCAGGTGTGAGGCGTCGATGAATCGGATCGATTGCATCGCGCCTTTCTTCGCGCGGTTGCGCAGGCGAAAACTTGGTATGGATCGACCCTTGGCCGCGAACCGTGGGAATCCCACGGGTGCGCCTCGACGAACACCAGTGTGTGAACTCGACCAGTTCTTCAGAGCCTGGGCCGCGTCGGAGCTGGCGCACTCGAATACGGATTCGGGAATCTCACTGCGCCAGTGCAAGCCGCGCTCGCCGTCGTCGGCCATCGGTGAGCTCTCAAGCTGGCCGTTCTTCCACGCGTTGAATTCGTTGATAAGGGAGAACGACGACCAGGAGAGACTGGGCGTTAGATCGGCCTCAATCGTCGTTGCGCGCTCAGTGACGCGAAGATCCAGGTTTTCCTTCACACGTCCTAGATGGTGGTTGAAACAGAACCTACGCGCTCCGGCGCACTTCGCGAAGAGGATGCGTTGTGCGTCCGTGGGATCAAGAGCAAATTGGAACGCAACTGAGCGTGAAAGCACTTGACCGGTGCGTGAGACGAAAGGACCAGCCGAAGTGACGAGAGTTGACGGCACCACGGGTTGCACGTATTTGACAGTACGGACGAGCTGTGACATGACACTTAGGACACGCGAGGTTCTAAATAGAACACACGCCCTAAGGTGATCGTCGTGTTCCACCTCTCGAATCATCGCCTCTATCTCTGCGTAGGGATCCGCGACGATATGGAGAGTTTCCTGCCCGCCGTCCTGCGCGGCGGCGTCGATGTCGTTCAACTAAGAGAAAAGGTTCGCTCCACAACCGAGCAGCTGGTCCAAGCGCGCCAGATGGCGCCGATATGTCGCGATTTCAACGTCCCGTTCATCGTGAACGACTCACCAGAATTGGCCCTCGACGCACGCTCGGATGGTGTGCACGTTGGCCAAGACGACGTCAGTGTCGAACGGTGCCGAGCGCTGCTTGGCCCCGACGCCATTATTGGTCTTTCAACGCACGAGTTAAGCGAGTTCGACACCGCGCTTCGTAGCGACGCGACGTACTTCAGCGCCGGGCCAATCGTGCCCACGCCGACCAAGCTCGGACGACTCGGCACGGGCATCGACTACGCAGTGCAGTCCCAAGCCCGTAGTCCTCGACCAGTCTTCGTCACCGGCGGCGTCAACGCCACCAACGTGGCCCACCTGGTCGAAGCCGGACTTCGCCACTTCGTCGTTGTACGCGCTCTTACCGAAGCGAGCGACCCCGAATCGGCTGCTCGCGATATTCGTCACGCCCTTGAACGCGCGCTTCTAGCGGTGCCGGTCGAGCCAACCTAACAACGTCGCCACCATCCGGGGATCGGCACGAAGCTGGTGACCAGCGCCTTGAATGAGGCGAAGCTCCGCGCGACCTTCGGCCGCGGCGACCAGGTCACGTGCGTCAGAAGCAGGCACCTCCACGTCGTCGGTGCCGTGACCAATCAAGAGACGCCGTGGCGGCAACCCGGCGATCGCCGCCATTGGATCGATGCCGAGAAGATCTTTGTAGAGCTCGTCAGGCGCGAGCAGTTCTTTCTCGTCGCCGACGACGCCGGCGACCTGAACCGCCCGATGGATCTCTTCGGGCGAACCACTCCAAGGCTTTAAGTGCGCGGGTGCCGCGAAGGTCGCGACGCCGCGAATACGCTCGTCGTTCGCCGCGACCGCCAGCGCTAGCGATCCGCCAAATCCAAAACCGGCCATCGAGATCCGCCGTTCGCCCTCCGATACCCGATTGAGGATCTCTCCCAGGTCTTGGCGCCACTGTGACGCGGAGAACGTGCCGGTACTTCCTCCGACGCCCG
>DAIQOO010000004.1:34479-39082 GCA_036787845.1 Acidimicrobiales bacterium | reverse complement strand
CTAAGGCGTCGACGCACTCGCGATGCGCGCCGATGCTTCGGAGAGATACGCGACGCCATTGGTCAATGACCTGAGCGCGAGTGCGCGCTTAACCACACTGTTCGCGGCGCCGTAACACTCGTTCGCGCCCGCGCCCAAGTTTGTGTACGCCGTTGACAACAGCGTATCCGCCTGCTTGTCGGGCGTCGGCAACGAAGCGTTCGCCGTTTCAGTGTCTAAGAGCAAGACACCACACACGGTGTGAAGATTGACGCTCGACTCCGAAGGTTTCGCTAACGCGGTCACTGAGTGTTTCGCGTCTTGAATCAAGACCGACGCCGACGAGAGGTAGCCACTTTGTACAACCCAGTTCTCCATCGCCGCGGCGCTACTGATAGAACCACACGCACAAAGTACGAGACCGGCCGCGAGTAGCGCGCCAAGGGTGCGAATCACGCCGCGACCACGAGGTGCAGCTGACGGCGCCCTCGTCGCACGACCAAGTAACGACCGTGCAAGGTACTGCCAAGACCGACGAGCGACGTGGCGTCGAGGCGAACGTTGTTTACGTACGCACCGCCTTGGTCAAGAAAACGTCGAGCTTCGGCCTTTGACGTGGCGAGCTCGCAACGCACCAGCAGATCCACTGGATCGACGCCGTTCGCGAACTCTTCCTTCGACCACGTCGACGACGGTGCGTCAGCGACGACTTCGAGCAACGTCGCTTCGTCAAGTTCGGCAATTGACTCAGAGAACAGCGCCTCTCCCGCACGCTCTGCTCTCGCCGCTATGTCGCTGCCGTGCACCATGGCCACGACCTCGTTGGCTAGCGCGCGCTGCGCCCGACGCTCTTGGGGCGCGTTGCTCGTCACCGCGTCAAGTTCGAGAATCGTCTCGTGGTCGAGGAACGTGAACCAACGAAGAAGTGCAGTCGCAACTTGGTCATCGCTGTTAAGCAGGAACTGATGCATCTTGAAAGGAGACGTTCGCGCGGGGTCGAGCCACACTTGTTCGCCCCCTTCCGACTTTCCAAACTTGGTTCCGTCGGCGCGCAACAACAGCGGCGAAGTGAGACCGTCCGCGGACGTTCCTGTTGCCTTTCGAACGAGTTCGGTACCCATCGTGATGTTGCCCCACTGGTCCGATCCCCCGAGTTGCAGCGTGCAGCCGTAGTCGAGATTCAGTCGCAAGAAGTCGTACGCCTGCAAGAGCATGTAGGAGAACTCAGTAAACGAGAGTCCGACGTCGTCTCGGTCCAGACGGCTCTTTACCGACTCCTTCGCCATCATTTGATTGACCGTGAAATACTTGCCAACGTCACGTAGAAAATCAGTCAGACCAACCGTAGTTAACCATTGCGCGTTGTTCAACAACAGTGCTTGTGCTTTGCCCGCACTCGGCGAAAAGTCAAGAAACTGACTCATCTGTTCGCCGATACTCGCCACGTTGGCGTCGATCACCTCACGCGTGAGAAGGGGCCGCTCGACATCCTTAAAGCTCGGGTCACCAATGAGCCCCGTCCCCCCTCCGGCGAGGGCAATCGGACGATTACCCGCCAACTGGAGACGACGCAGGTTGCAGAGGGGAAAGAGGTGACCCAGGTGGAGCGACGACGCCGTGGGATCGAGCCCAACGTACGCCGTGACTGAGCCAGCACTCAGTCGATTGAATACCTCGTCATCGGTGGTTTGGTGAATAAGGCCGCGAAAGAGCCAGTCATCTCGAACATCCATGCGCGTCAGTCTACGAGGCTCGTTCGTTACAACAGGGCGTTGGACGCGGGGAAGTGCGTTTGGAGCCAAAGTACGAACGAGTGCCACCAACCCGTCACTTCACTCACGCCAATGAGAATGAGCATTACCCCACCGATAACTCCGATGACCTTCGCGTGGCGACGAAGCCACGTCGAAACCGTCGCCATCCACTCAGTGGCGAGCGCGGCAACGACGAAGGGAATGCCAAGCCCCAAACAGTAGAAAAACGCGAGCACCGATCCCCTCAGGGCGGTCGCGCCCGAGGACGATGCCGCGAGTCCAAGGATCGCCGCGAGCGTTGGCCCGATACACGGCGTCCAACCAAGTCCAAAGGTGAAACCGAGAGCCGCCGCTCCAAGCACCGAAACCCTCGGGACACGATGCACGCGCGCGTCACGCCGTAGCAATTTTGAGGGCCACCAGCCGGCGAAGAAGAGGCCCAGGGCGATCGTAACCACCCCGAAGATCTCGGCCAAGATTCGCTCGTGGCTCTTCAACTCGCCGCCCAGTCCGCCAAAGAGTGCGCCGAAGCTGATGAACACGAGCGCGAAACCTATGACGAAGGCAATGGAGCCTACGAAAGCCCTCCCCTTGGCGGAGCGTCCCTCAATCTGTCCCGTCGTGCCACTGAGAAACGCGACGTAGCCCGGCAACAGCGGAAAGACGCACGGGGAGAGAAATGAGACCAGACCTGCCGCAATGGCGAGAGGAATTGCGACGATCAACGACGCGGGAATCGACGCGATCACGCGCCACTCCGCGTCACCAAGTTCGCGACGGCGTCGTTCCACTCTTGGTGGAGAACGACGTTGTCCTGACGTGAAGGCACCCTCGCCACCACGACGCTCAGACCCTCTGACGAAAGACCCTCGTCGATGGCGTTGCGAAGTTCGTTCACGGTCGTCACCGTCATCGCGCTATGACCGAAGGCGCTAGCCACAACCTCGAGGTTGTGAGGTCGTGGCGTAGCGAAGAGCCGTTCAAATTGCTCACTTTCTAGACTCGTCGATTGCGCGAGAAAGGAGAAGATGCCGCCGCCACGATTGTCAACGACGACGAGGACACACGTGCCCCCTACGTCGCCGAGTCCGTCGACCAGTCCCGACACGTCGTGGAGCATCGTGAGATCCCCAACGAGCCCAATCGCCCTGCTTCCCGCAGCTACACCAAGCACGGTGGAGACGACTCCGTCAATGCCATTCACCCCACGATTGGCGTACGTCATGCTTCTCCGCGCCGGTGCCCACCACTCGACGTCGCGTACGGGCATCGATGAACCAATAATGAGCGACGCACCCGACGCGTTACTCGACGCCACCACCAAGCGCGCGACCATCGGTTCATTCAACGCGCCCTCGTCACCGTCAAATGTTTCCAACCACGTCGACACTTCTTGGGACGCGACACGCCACATCGTCGCGTAGGTGCTGCTGGCGATGAGTGGCGCGAAGTCGTGATGGGGTAAGCCCGAGTACGCGTCTTGGATCAGTTGATCGGGATCAGCGACCGGACCGGCGCCATTGAGGCTTACCGTTTTAGCTCTCCACTCGCGCAGTTGCTCGGTGAGTGCCTTCGACGCCGGCAATCCCCCGAGTCGCACGACCAGATCTGGACGCACGCGTGAAGAAAACTCTCGCGAGCGAAGCAGTGCGTCAAAGTGAGGTAGTGATCCTTGTGCCGTGGCGTCACCCAGAACGACCCAGTTAAGTTTTACGCACTCTTCGATGTCGTTGGCCGTGACGCCCGCGCCAACGACACACAGCACCGATTGACCGGCGACGTTCAGCGTCGCGATGTCGGGCAACGGGTCCCGCTCCTTGCGCGGTGGACCGGTCTCGGTCGAAAGCTCTGGGAGTTCGAGTACTTCAGCGAGTAACGGCTCGACGAAGGCGACGTTTAGGTGCGCGGGACCCGCGGGCGCGACGTCGCCACTGGCGAAGTACCACAGACGCTGCGCGAGAGGTCGCCAAGAGCTGGCCGCGTCGATGCGAGCGACGCCGGGCTCTTCGAAATGACGCACCATCGCGCCGTAAAGGTGCCCTTGCTCGATCGTCTGGGGCGCGCCGACGCCGTGCAGCTCCGGAGGTCGGTCAGCCGTCACGATGAGCAAGGGAACCCAGGCAAGATCTGCCTCGGCGACGCACGCGTGCAGTTCAGTGGCCGCGGTGCCACTGGTGACGACGACGGCAACGGGTAACTTGGTCGCCAGCGCACGTCCCAGAGCGAAAAACCCTGCGCTGCGCTCGTCAAGTCGTACGTGCAACGTCAGTTCACGACGTGCGGCGGCGGCCAAGGTGAGCGGCGTGGAGCGCGATCCGGGCGAGATTACGACGTCGCGCAGCCCGCAGCGAACCCACTCATCAAAGAGCGTCGCCGCGAACGTGGCCTGCGCCTCGCTGAGGCTCGGTACGCTACCTGACAATGTCGCTCCTTGGTTTACAGCGTGATGGCTCAGGTCCAGTACTGGTCTGGTTGCACGGTTTCACCCAGACCAAGGACTCTGCCCATTCGTTTCGCTCCATTCTGGCAGGAACCTACGAACTCCTCACCCTCGACCTGCCGGGTCACGGAGAAAACGCGTCAATCTCCGCTTCCCTTGACGAGACCGCGACGCTGCTCGCTGAGGTGTTGCCCGATCAACCCTTCATGATGGGCGGCTACTCAATGGGAGGTCGTGTCGCGTTGCATTTCGCTTTGCACTTCCCCGAGCGACTCACGGGCCTCGTGCTTCTCAGTTCGACATTCGGCATCCGCGACGACGACGAACGAGCAGCGCGGCGTCAACGGGACGACGTTCTCGCTGACCACGTCGAGGCGATTGGTACCGAGAGCTTTTTACACGAGTGGCTCGCACAGCCCATGTTCGCGGC
>DAIQOO010000004.1:22068-34379 GCA_036787845.1 Acidimicrobiales bacterium | reverse complement strand
CGATTGGTACCGAGAGCTTTTTACACGAGTGGCTCGCACAGCCCATGTTCGCGGCCCTGCCCGACGACCCTCTCGAGCGCGCCGCACGAAGTCACGACGCTCGTGGACTAGCCAACTCGCTTCGCCACTCGGGCACTGGCACACAGGCCTGGCTCGGCAAGCAACTCGAGGGGTGTCGAGTGCCAGCACTCGTGGTCGCTGGCGCGAATGATCTGAAGTTTGTCGGCGAAGCAAAGAAGATAGCGAACACGTTCGCTATTTCAACTTCGTCACTCGTGAAGGACGCCGGTCACGCCGCGCACCTCGAAGAGCCCGCAGCCGTTGCCGCGATTGTCGCGCGCTCAGCCCCAGTAACTGTTCGTCGCGAGGAGCACGGCGAGTAACGCACCTAATTGGAGTTGCGCTCGAGCAGAGTACTTTAACAACACGAGCAGCTCTCTTCCGCTCCTCTTCGAAAATGCGACACGTAGTCCCGGTGAGTAGACCAGTATCGCGACGACACCCACGGCGAGTTGTCGGGCCGCGACGACACCCATCACGACACCGAGTACGCACGCGGCGTAAAGCCAAGAACCACGTTCACGACCAACGCGTGCCACCAGCGTCTTTTTGCCGACTGCCCGGTCGCCCTCGACGTCACGAAGATTGTTCGCCTCCAAAAGCGCGCACGCCATGAAACCGGTAGCAACGCCGAGCCACCACGCCCGCGTGGGAATCGTTAAGTGTTGCGTGTACGTCGTGCCAACGGTCGCGACCAGTCCGAAATAGAGAAACACGAAAAATTCGCCAAAGCCGTAGTAACCGTACGGCTTTGGCCCTCCGGTGTAAAACCATCCAGCCAAGACCGCGGTGGCGCCAATGAGGAGGAGCCACCACGACGTTCGAGACGAGAGCCACACGCCCGCCACGCTGGCCAACGCGAAGAACGTCCACGCGGCGTTTCGAACGCGCGGCGCCGTGACAAGTTTCGACGCGGTCAGACGAAATGGACCAACGCGTTGTTCGTCCGCTCCCCGCACACCGTCGGAATAATCATTCGCGTAGTTGGTCCCGATTTGTAAACACAACGCGATCACGAGACAGAGCACCGAGTTCAACCAATTGATGCTCAGGGGTCTGATCAACGTCGCCCCGACCACGACCGGTACGCCGGCGGCTGGCAATGTTCTCGGCCGCGCCGCGAGGACCCAGCGCTGAAGTGGCCCGGGGGCGTCGTTCATGGTCGCTTGGGAAACTTTGAGAAATCTGGCTTTCGATGCTCGACGTACGCGTTTCGACCCTCTTGTCCCTCTTCGGACATGTAGTAGAGCATGGTGGCGTCGCCGGCCAACTGCTGGACACCCGCAAGCCCGTCCTCGGCGGCGTTGAAGCTGGCCTTCAACATTCGCAGCGCCATCGGCGAGAGGGTCAAAATCTGTCGACACCACGCGACCGTTTCTCGTTCGAGATCGTCCAGTGCCACCACGGTGTTCACGAGACCCCACTCGAGGGCTTGGGCCGCGTCGTACTGGCGACAAAGGAACCAGACCTCTTTGGCGCGCTTGAGGCCAATAGTGCGCACGAGTAAGGACGAGCCGTAGCCCCCGTCGAATGAACCCACGCGAGGTCCCGTTTGTCCAAATCGAGCGTTCTCTGCCGCGAGTGAAAGATCACAGACAAGGTGCAACACGTGACCACCACCAATGGCGTAGCCCGCAATCTGGGCAATGACGGGTTTAGGTAAGCGACGAATCTGGATCTGAAGGTCCAAGACGTTGAGCCGACCTACGCCGTGCTGTGCGACGTCGTCGTCGCCCATGTAGCCGTCGTCACCGCGGATTCTCTGATCACCCCCGGAACAGAACGCGTCTGGTCCGGCGCCCGTCAAGATAATGACGCCCACCGTGACGTCGTCGCGCGCGCGCTCGAACGCGTTCGCCAATTCGAAGAGGGTTTGAGGGCGAAAGGCGTTGCGAACTTCTGGCCTATTTATCGTGAGGCGCGCGATGCCCTCCGCGACCTCGTAGATGATGTCTCGATAGTCGCCAACACGTTGCCACGCGGGCAGCGCTTGGGATCGAAACTCATCGACCGGGTCGAGCGGTGGACCTTTAATCACGGTGTCAGCCATGACGTCCACGCTACCTTTAAGTCACACCGGCGCTACTAACTCACCGGGCCTCGCCCGCTCCCCCGGACGCTCTTCGTGCGCGCGCAGTCGCTCCGACAAAGTGGCCCGAACGTTCACGAATGAAAGGTCGTCGTAGCGATTGACGCGCTGGAGCGGATCGTCGTTGAGGTCGTACAACTCTCCCTCGGTGCCGTCGTGCATGGTACCGGATCCGTACTCGGTGTAAAGAAAATCGTGGGTCACGACCGAGCGTACGTGCACGTCGATACCAAAGAGCGCCGAGTCCCACTCGGTGAACGTAGCGTCGAATGAACGCGCGCGAGCCTCCTCGTCACTACGCGGCAGTGCGTGGCCCTCAACCCACAGCGGCGCAGGCTGACCAGCGACATCGAGGAACGTCGCCGCCAGTGAAACGAGACTCACGGGCGCGTGCACGACGCTGGGTGCCATCTGCAACTTCGGCGCGGGACGCCATATGAGCGGGAGTCGCATGAGACCATCGACATGGTAGGGACCTTTGAACAGCAGCCCGAAGTCGCCTTGGAGCTCTCCGTGATCCGAAGTAAAGATGACGTCGACCTCGTCATCGACGCCCCTGGCCTGAAGGCTCTTCAACACGCGTCCGATTGCTTCATCGATGAGTTCCACCTCGATGGCGTTGAGGGCGTTGACCTCACGCACTTGGTCCGCGGTCATGGTTGCTGGCACCCACTTCGCGGGTGCCTCGTAGTTGGAAATGACCCGCCCGTCGTACCACGCGCGCCAGTGTCGGGCCTTTTGATCGAGTAGTTGCTCACGCAGTGCTGGCTGTTCGGGGTAGTTGAGTGGCAACGGCACGTGGCGCCAGTTGACGCGACTCATTTCGGACTTGGGCGGATCCCACGGATGGTGGGGGTCGGGAAAGCTCATCCAACAGAACCAGTCGGCGTCGGCGTGTTGTTGATCCAACCACGCAATCGTTCGATCCGCCACCCAATCGGTGTGGTACCACTCGCGAGGCACGTCGTTGAACTTGACCTGCGGCGCGCCGGTGTCGCCACCGCCGGCCGCGTTGACGTTGAATTCAGTGTCGACGACGGGATAGAAACCCGCCATCACCTCAGGGTGACGGGACTGGATCCACTTGGCGTAGTGCAACGGACCCATCACGCCGTGCGTCGCGAATTCGAGAAAGTCAAAACCGCGATGCACGCCTCGGCGACCGTCGAACCATGGTTGTTCCACGGTGGGCACACCGAGATTGGCGAGAGCATTCTCCACGAATCGCCCAAAGGGATCCATGAACGGTTCGAAGTGGGCCTTACCAATGAGCGCAGTGGCGTAGCCGACGTCATGAAGGCTTTCCGCTACCGACGGCGCGTCTACGGCCAACGCCACACCGTTCATCCACGCGCCGTGGGTCGAGGGAAACTGGCCCGTCAACATTGAAGCCCTCGAGGGCATACACACCACCGACGTCGGCTGGCAACGTTCGTAGCGAATGCCCTGCGCTGCGAGACGATCGAGCACCGGCGTCCTCGAGAGCTGCCCCCCGTTGGCACCCACGGTGTCGTAGCGCTGTTGGTCAGTCGTGATGAAAAGAATCTTTCGTCCCACGTTTACTCCTTCGCTCTAATCTCGGCGATACGGCGTATCTCCTCGAGTGCGCCAATGGTGCCCCCCGCAACGATCAGCGCGAGCGCGTCGGGTTCGGCGGTCGTAGAGTACACGCACAGCGAGTCATTCTCGCCCAGCGCGATAACGTCAATCGTCGCTAAGTGGAATTTGTACAACGGTGACGTGATGCGATAGACAAAGCGCCGCTGTAGATCGTCAATCGCCAATATTTCTTCGGGCATCACGAGTCCCGACGCCAACGTGATGACGCGAAGATTCCCCTCCACCATGCACGACACCACACCAGGAAACCATTCAGTAATTGAGTCGGGACCGCGAATGACGTCCCACACCACCGTCGACGGTGCCATAATTCGTCGTTCGTGACGTAGCGAAGCCATGACCTACCCTTCTAGCACGCTCTCCCATCCTGCTCGCACGTAGTCTCTCTAGGTGCACACGTTGTTGGCGATCGACCTCGCGCTCGGTCTCGATCTCGAAATGGCCATTCGTCAGTGCGTCGAGACCGGTGAAGCATTTTGCGTGCTCGATCAACGCCTGTCGCCACGACGACGAGACGAGGAGCTCACCTTGCTCGGTGCGACGGCCGTGCTCAACGTTGAAGGGCGACGACCTCGTGACGAGGGCCAACTGGTTGACGACGACGTAGGACTCGTGATGTTGACGTCGGGATCAAGTGGCGTGCCAAAGGCAGCCGAATTGACCTGGGGCGCGCTTCGTGCGAGTGCCGAGCTCACCCAGCGCACACTTCGTGCTGACACGAGTCCGGTGTGGTTCCCCTGTCTGCCCGCTAACCACATTGGTGGGCTCGCGGTGCTCCTGCGCGCGATACTCAGTGACGCGACGCTCTACTGGTCCTCCACGACGACGATCGACGAGGCCCCCGACTTTGGCGCGACCCACGTTTCCCTCGTTCGAACCCAACTCGCGCGCCATGACGTCAGTGGCTACTACCGAGTGCTCTTAGGCGGCGCTCGTCCTCCAGGCGATCTTCCCCCCAACGTCGTCACGACGTGGGGAATGACGGAGACAGGCTCTGGGATTGTTTACGACGGCACGCCACTAGCGGGCGTTGACGTCGCGAGCATGAATGGTGAACTCGCCATTCGATCGCCGACGCTCTTTCGCTCGTATCGCAGCGAGCCTCGACCCAGCGTCATTGGACCCGACGGTCGTGATGACTGGTTTCTCACGGGCGACGGCGGTGACGTCGTTAACGGAAAGGTTCGAGTTCGCGGGCGATTGGGATATGTCATCACGACCGGAGGAGAAAAACTCTGGCCCGAAGACCTCGAAGCCATACTCGTGACTCTTCCACACGTACGCGACGTGGCCGTGACCTCAGAAAACGACCTCGAGTGGGGTGAGCGCGTCGTGGCGCTCGTCGTTGGCGACGGCGTCAACCTCGACGACGCGATCGGCGCAGTAGCGAGTGAACGCATAGGTCCGTGGGCGAAGCCGAAAGAGATTCGTTACGTGACGGCAATACCGCGCACTGACAACGGCAAGATTCGCCGAAGCGAACTTCGTCATCTTCATTAGTCAGCTACTCAAGGCGTTGTCGATGAATAACTCGACACTCGCCGTCGTACGGTCCAGCCTGATTCGTAGGTCGTCAACCTTGACCGCATGTCCAACCGAAAGCCATAAGGTTTCACAGTGGGTTCACGATGCCGCTCCTAAGAGACGTACGCCACGAGCTCGGTTCGTCCTACCTTTTGGATCACGTGGACAATCCGGTGTTGTGGCGCACCTGGAGCGAGGACACACTTGAAGAGGCGACGCGAAGCGACCGCCCAATATTTCTTTCCATTGGCTACGCGGCGTGCCACTGGTGTCACGTCATGGCGCACGAATCGTTTGAAAATGACGAGATCGCCAAGCTCTTGAATGACTACTTCGTCCCCGTCAAAGTCGATCGCGAAGAGCGACCCGACGTTGACGCCCTTTATATGGCCGCGACGCAACTCGTCGCGGGCCACGGCGGTTGGCCGATGTCCGTCTTTCTCTTACCCGACGGCAAGCCCTTCATGGCTGGCACGTACTACCCACCACAGGATCGGGGCGGTCAGGTAGGTTTCGCTCGACTTCTTAACGCGTTACACGAGGCGTGGGAACAGCAACGCAGCGTCATCGAACGCCAGGCCTCCGAGCTCTCGGACGCACTCGCGCGCGAGGTGCGCTTCGTCGATCATCTCGCGCCTCACCTGGACGCGATTGACCTACGAGCCGTGCGCGAGCGCCTTCGCGATGAACTCGTTGAACAAGTTGACGAGATTGGCGGTTTCGGTGGCGCGCCGAAGTTCCCACGTCCAAGTTACGTCGAGGCACTGTTGGAGTTTGACGACGACGCGTCGCGAGACGCGGTGAGGCGAACCCTCGACGCGATGTCACGTCGCGGACTCTTCGATCACTTACGAGGTGGATTCGCTCGCTACAGCGTCGACGAAGCGTGGCATGTTCCGCATTTCGAAAAGATGCTCAGCGATCAGGGGCTGTTGACCCGGTGTTACCTGCGCGCAAGTCTCGCTATGCACCAGACAGCTTGGCGCGAGGTAGCGCTCGCCACCATGGGCTTTGTTGCCCACGATCTCAGCGTGCACGACGGCTACGCGTCGTCGCTCGACGCTGACGCCGGCGGCGCTGAGGGTGCTCACGTCGTGTGGACCGTCGATGAGGTTCAAGAGGTCCTCAGCGCGGCGTCGCTCGACGATGATCTTCCGCTCGTGCTGGCGCGATGGCGCATAGAGGAACCGAGCGCCTTTGAGGGTGCGTCGATACCACGACTCGCCGACGATGAACCCTTCGTCACGCCGTCGTCGTTGCGTCGAGCTCTCGACGTAATGATCGAGCGTCGTGCACAGAGGGTGCAGCCGAGTCGCGATGAAAAGATCGTGTTGGAGTGGAACGCCATGATGGCGTCGGCGTTTCTGCAAAGTGACGACGAGAATTTCGAGTCACGTGGCTTGGACCTACTGCAGTCGTTGCGGTCCTCGCACTTTAAGAACGGCGTGTGGTGGCGAACCCAACACCAGCGAGCCCACGCTACGGCGAGTGACGTCGCGTGGCTCGTCGACGCAATGATCGACGCGTTCGAACTCAGCGGTGATGATCGCTGGCTCAGTGACGCGCACGAAGCAGCGCGCTACCTCCTCGATCACTACTGGGACGGGACGCTGCCGAGCGCGGCGACGCCTCATGAAGGCGGAGGCGTCTTTAGCCAGAGCGATCTCGTGGACGATCTTTCTCTGCGACCAAAGGAGATCTTCGACGGCGCGACACCCTCGGCGCACGCCACGGCGACCCGCGCGTTGGCGCGCCTCGCCCTCTGTCGAGGCGACGCCGAGCTACTGGTGGTCGCCCAGCGACTGGTTGAACTCGCGGGTTCATTGATCGTTAGCCATCCCATGGCGGTCGTCGATCTCGTAGCGGCGGCCGGTTTCGCGCTCGAGGGCGTCGAAGTCGTTATCCCCGGCGAACCGGGCGCGATGGCCCATCACGTACGATCGATGGCGATGCCGCGCACCGTCTTGATCACCGGCTCGGGCGCTTCACCACTTTTGGCACAACGCTCTGAGGGTCTTGCCTACGTCTGTCGCGGTGGCGTGTGTCAACTGCCCGTCGACAACGTCGACGGGCTCGAGCAGGAACTCAGAAAGGCAACCACACCGTGGCTCTCTTAAATCGCGATCCCACCGCGCGGGCGACGAAGCGTCTCATCGAGCGAACGCCACAGCGGGCCTCGGTGGACCTCAACGGTGGGTCGACGGTCTACGGTCTGGTCCTTGGATCGACGAAGGAGTCGACGACCATTGTTGACTTGGCGAGTCACGCGATCGTGCGCTGGCGTGTTCCCTGGCCCGCCGATCTCGAAACCGATCTCGCGGCGTTTGACGTGGTGGAGGGTCAACTGGCGGAGAACATTGAGCGCGACGATCTGGCCCAACCCGAAGCAGTCACGCTCGCCGATCTACCTAGACGTCTTGGTACCTACCGGGGTCGGCGAGTGCGGGGCTGGCTCGCACAGTTGGCGAGTCCCGCCGACGGTCCGCTTTTCGGGTTCCGAGGTCCGAGTGCGCCCTACTGGGAGTTCCGTGGTGAGCGACCGAGCGTCGCGCTCATCGCGGCCGATCGTGGTCCTCAGCTGCTCCGTCGACCCGACGATGGATCGACGTGGGTGCGCTTTGGGTGGTTTGGTGACGACGTGTGGCTGCTGTGTGAAGACGCGCACGCTATTCGCACCATTGAATCGACTCGGCGAACGTCGCTAGCGGGAAAAGACCTCGCCACCGCGCTCGGTTTTCGCCCCGCCTACGTGTTAACGACGCTATCGAGGCCCTTAGACGGACACTGCTACAAGAGCTGCACGGGACTGTTGCCCCTGGGCTAAGTGCTTATTTAGGAAGTTTCCCCGTGGCGAGCGATTCAGCCATCGCCCATCCAAAGACAACAAGACGCTGTCCCTTTTCGGGCTTGAGGCCCTTGAAGAACGTCTCAACGCCTTCGGGAATAGCGCCCTTGGACGCCACGTAGTCGAGGCCACTGACTGGTCCCGGGCTGACCGTCATTACGAAGGTCTTGTCGTCGATGGACTTCTCAGATCCAAATCGTTTAGCGAGACGTCGTCCCCATGCGCGATCCTCACCCGTCGGTCGATACCCAAGACGCGGCACCACGTCGTCGAGACCTAAGAACGCGCGGTAACCATCGGGCGAAATCAGTCGCGCCCCGAGGAGTACGTCCTCATCAGGGAAAGCGAGCAACGCGCGGCGAAACTGATCGTGAAGAATCGTCTTCAAGGTGTGGTCGGACTTGGCGTTTCTATCGACGAGTAACAGTCCCACCAGCAGTGACGGCGTGCCGCCGATTCGCTCCAACGTGCAAAAGGAGTAACCGCGAAGTTTGTTGCCCTCGCGGACGTGAGTCACGAGTACCCACTCCTCGCGTTGCTTGGAGAGAAATCCAATGTCAAAGTTGGGCTCTCGGTCAACACAGAGATCGGCCATTTCGGCGAGCTCGGCGTCACTGAGGGCAGTCGTATCTTTTGTGGTGACTGTCATTGCCATAGGGAACCATTCTACGGGAGTTCCAGACCCCCTCAAACAGTGTCAGGCCTTGATGACGTTTCGGCCAAATTCAGAGCGAAGATCGCCAATGACACTTTGGATATTGACGTTGAACGCCGGGCCGAGTTTAAAGACCTTTCCGGACACTCCAGTGTCCACCACGACCGGTGAAGGTCCTGGATAACGCGTCAAAATCTCTCGCAACGTGGCGATGGAATGTTGCGTGAGGTCCTCGGGCCGCAGCGAAAGGCGCAACTCGTCGCTCGCGCGATCGACGTGAAAGCGCTCCACGTCAACGGCGCTGAAACGAAGTTCCTCGTCGTTGTCACTGAGGCGAACTTTGATGAGTACCACGTTGTCCTTCGCGAGGAAACCACTGAAGCGCTCAAAGGAGGCCACCGAGAAGTTGATCTCCATCGATCCTCCGAGGTCTTCTAAAACCACGCGCGCGTACTGCTTGTTGGCTTTGGTTTGACGAAGTTGCACTTCGGCGAGGATGCCCCCCACCGTCACTGCTTTGCCGCTCCTCGCGAGTTCTTCAACCTTCTCTCGAATTTCGATTACCGAACCGTCGGTACGCGCGTTGAGGCTGGCGCCGATCTCATTGAGCGGGTGATCCGAGATATACGTGCCGAGCATCTCGCGTTCAAAGTCGAGTTTCACGGAACGCTCGAACTCGATGTCCGACAACGCGATCTGCGTGCCCTCCCAATCGCTGTCGGTACCGTCACTAAGGGCGGCGAACAGTGTCGTGATGCCCAGCGAGAGGTCTTTTCTTCGACTGAGCGTGACCTCAATGATCTCGTCGACCTTGAGAAGGAACGCAAGTCGCGGAACGCCAAGTGAGTCAAAGGCACCGGCTTTAATCAGCGACTCCATCGAGCGACGGTTCAAGACCACCGGGTCGACGCGGCGAACGAAGTCGTACACACTCGTGAATGGACCCTTCTCGTCGCGCTCAAAGACGATCTTCTCTACCAACGCTTCACCCACGTTGCGCACTGCCGCCATGCCAAAGAGAATGGTGTCCGGTGACGTCGCCGAGGGCGCGTACTCGGCGTAGGACCCGTTCACGTCAGGCACGCCCACCGTGATGCCCATCTGTCGCGCTTCGTTGAGATAGACCGCCGCCTTGTCCTTGTCGTCTCGAAACGACGTCAACAGCGCGGCCATGTACTCAACGGGATAGTTGGCCTTCAACCACGCGTTCTGATACGCGATGAGTCCGTACCCGTACGCGTGACTCTTTGGAAAGGCGTAGTCGGCGAAGGGCTCGATTTTGTCGAAGATCGCGTCACCCAGTGGTCGTCCGTACCCCTGTCGTTCGGCGCCGTCAACGAACTTCGTACGTTGTGCGCGAATCATCTTTCGGATCTTCTTTGAACAGGCCTTGCGCAGGTCGTCCGCTTCGCTCATCGAGAACCCTGCGACCGTCGTGGCGACGCGCATGATGTCTTCTTGATAGATCATCAGTCCATACGTCTCGGAAAGGATCTCTTCTAAGTCCGGGTGGTCGTAGCTGACGCTTTGGCGCGCGTTCTTTCGATCCGCGTAGTCATTGTGGACGTTTTCACTTAAGGGACCTGGGCGGTACAACGCCACCAGCGCCGCAATGTCGTCAAAACTTGTGGGCGCCAGGCGGCGCATGAGTTGACGCATCTTGTCGCCCTCGAGCTGAAAGATGCCGATCGAGTTTCCGAGTCGGAGCATGTCGTAGACCTTGGGGTCATCGAGGGCCACGTTGTCGATGTCAACTTCGACGCCGTGGCGACGACGAATGTGTTCCAGCGTTCGTTCAATAATGGCGAGATTGCGAAGTCCGAGGAAGTCCATCTTCAACAGTCCGAGTTTCTCGATCGCCGACGCCTCGTACTGTGTCACAATCGGCGCGCCGTCGGATGATCCGTTCGGACTCGATTTACGTTGCACGGGCACGTACTCGAGCACGGGCTCTTTCGTGATCACGACCGCGGCGGCGTGGATGCCGTCCTGGCGACGTTTGTCCACGAAACCCTTCGCGACATCAACGACGTGTTGTACTTCCGCGTCGCCGTTGTAGAGCGCGCGGAACTCCGCGGCGTCCCCGTAACGACTTTCGAAGCCGGGCGTGGGCGCGAGACACGCCGCCAAAGGAAGATCTTGTCCCATTACGAGTGGCGGCATGGCCTTGGCGATCTTGTCGCCGAGTTGCGGAGGGTAGCCGAGCACGCGCGCCGCGTCACGAACCGCGGCGCGCGCTTTAATCGTTGAAAAAGTCACGATCTGTGCGACGTGGTCCGATCCGTAGCGATCGGCGGCGTAGCGAATCATGTCGGCCCGGTAGCGCTCGTCGAAGTCCATGTCAATGTCGGGCATTTGACGACGTCCGGGATTGAGGAAACGTTCAAAGATCAATCCATAACGCAACGGGTCGAGGTCGACAATACGTAGGCAGTACGCCACGCAACAGCCCGCGGACGACCCGCGACCGGGTCCCACGCGGATACCTTCTTCTCGAGCGTGACGGATGAGGTCCCACACCACCAAGAAGTAGTCCGAAAATCCCATGTCGGCAATGACGCCCAGTTCGTAGTCCAGTCGAGCGCGAACCTCGTCGTTCAAGCCCTCTCCGTAGCGTTCACTCGCCCCTCGGTACGTCAACTCTCGCAAGTACTTCGTGGCGCCGTCTTTATGGGACGCTTCGACGAACGCCTCGGGTAAAGGAAATTCGGGCAGTGCGTCGTTGTCGAACTGAATCGTCACGTTGGCCCGTTCGGCGATAAGCAGCGTATTGTCGCACGCTTCGGGCACCTCGCGAAAGAGATAGCGCATTTCCGCGGCGGACTTGAGATAGTGCTGGTCGCTCTCGAAGCGAAAACGATCAGGGTCGGCGACGCGCGAACCAGTGCCAATGCACAACAAGGCGTCGTGCATCTCGGCGTCCGAGTGGTGCACGTAGTGCAAGTCATTCGTCGCGAGCAGAGGCGCCGCGAGATCACTCGCGATGCGTAAAAGCTGAGGATTCGTCCGGTGCTGCGCGGCCAAACCGTGATCTTGGAGTTCGATGAAGAAGTTCTCGCGTCCAAAAATGCTCTGCAGTCGCCCGGCGAGTTCGAGCGCTTTTTGGTAGTCGTCTTGCAACAGCGCTTGTAACACCACGCCACCCAAACAGCCCGACGTCGCCACTAGTCCCGTCGCGTATCGCCCCAACAACTCCCAGTCAAGGCGAGGCTTGTAGTAGTAACCCTCGAGAAAAGCCAACGAGGAGAGTTCGCGCAAGTTCCGGTAGCCGTCATTCGTCATCGCGAGCAGCGTCAAGTGGTGATAGAGCTTCTGGCCACCTTCGGTATCTCCACCGGTGTCGTCAATTTTTCCCCGGCGTGGAGGACGATCGAAACGCGAATTTGCCGCCATATACGCCTCAAGACCAATAACGGGCGTGACGTCGTGTTTGCGACACGTCTCGTAGAAGTCGATCACGCCATAAAGATTGCCGTGGTCGGTGATGCCAATCGCGCGCTGGCCGTCCGCCTTGGCGG
>DAIQOO010000004.1:8679-21968 GCA_036787845.1 Acidimicrobiales bacterium | reverse complement strand
TAAAGATTGCCGTGGTCGGTGATGCCAATCGCGCGCTGGCCGTCCGCCTTGGCGGCGAGGACCATTTCTTCGACGCGCGCCGCCCCGTCAAGCATGGAGTATTCCGTGTGGTTGTGGAGATGGACGAAGCCCTCAGCCATCAGCCGAACTCTTTCTATAGGTCTTGCCGCAAACTACACGGATGGGATTTGCACGTTATACCCTGGCGCGCCTCCACGCGTAACCCTTATAGGTACGTACCTGCCCGTGGTTCGCCCACGCCGCGAGGGAGCGAACGATCACGCATTTTTTCCAACTGCGCTGCCGCGGCAGCTTGTTGGGCGAACAGTGAAGCCTGGATGCCGTGAAAGAGTCCCTCGAGCCAACCAACGAGTTGCGCCTGGGCGATGCGCAACTCTGACTCTGAGGGCACGCCCGCACTGAAGGGAATTGCCATGCGACTGAGTTCTTCGGCGAGGTCGGGTGAGAGTGCGCCCGAGAGTTCGCTTACCGACAATTGGTAGATCTCGCGCAGACGCGTACGGCCCGCTTCGTCGAGGGGGGCGCTACGTACTTCGTCGAGGAGCGATTTGACCATCGAGCCAATACGCATGACTTTGGCGGGCTGGCTAATGTAGTCCGAACCCTCTTCTTCGACGCTCGGTTCACCTTCTCCGGGAGAGAGAACCTCGTCAGGATCGACCTTCACGTTGTCAGTATTTGTTTCTGTCACCATTGTAGTGTGCCAGACAAATACGCTCTTCGTGCGCTCCCTCGAAGAGCAAGCGCTCCCTAGATAGGATGGCGCCGTGAGGGTATCGACACGTGGGGACTACGCCAGCCGAGCGCTGTTAAGCCTCGCACTTCGTGACAACCACGGCACTCCGACGTCGGTGCGCGACCTCGCCGAACGTACCGGTCTACCCCAGCCGTACTTAGAACAGATCCTCCTTAGTTTGAAAGGCGTGGGTCTAGTGCGCTCCAAACGAGGCGTGGGCGGTGGCTACGTTTTGGCCCGAACGAGCGAATCGATCACCTTGGCCGAGATTGTCGCGGCCGTCGACGGTCCGATCGCTGCGGGCGACTTCGGTGAGCCCCATAAAGACGGCGCCTGCGACCATGAGGGCCAGTGCGTGTTGCTCGGCGTCTGGGCCGACGTGGGCAATCACATGCGCGAACACTTGTCGAGCTTCACGCTGGCCGACATGGTCGACCAGGCCCGTGGCGGCAAGCCCGTCGCGCGCACCCACAGCGGCTAACACGAGCCTTTTAGAAGGTTCTTAGACCAGAGGCTTGAAAACTGATTTGCCTAGTGGTAAATTAATAAGGCGCCCATAGGAGAAATACCTACCAAGGACGCATCGACTTTGTGCCCCCCACAGACAAGGAGATGCCAGTGACTACCACCCCCACCCCCCGCCGATCGGCGGTCAATACCAACGACATGTTGGGTCTCTTGATGCGCGACCTGGATCGCTATCCCATGCCCAACTACGACGAGCAAGTCGAACTCGCCAAGCGCGTCACCGCAGGTGACGAAGAGGCGAAAAAGCAGATGGTGGCCGCCAACTTGCGGCTCGTCCTTCACTGGGCCCGTCGCTACCAAGATCGTGGCGTTGAGATGGTGGACCTCGTCCAAGAGGGAACCTTTGGTCTCCTGCGCGCGGTCGAGAAGTTCGACTGGGAACGCGGTTTTAAGTTTTCGACGTACGCCACGTGGTGGATCCGTCAAGCGCTGCAGCGCGCCGTGCAACAACACGGTCGCACCATCCGTATCCCCCTCGAAGTCGGCGAGCAGCTCCAGCGTCTCGAAGCGACTAACGCGGAGTTGACCTCAATTCTCGGACGCAAACCGACCGATCCTGAACTCACCGAAGCGACCGGCATGTCCAAGGCCGAACGCGAGAACCTGAAGGGTCTCGCGGGCGTGACCGCAAGTCTCGACCAGCCCGCCTCGTCAGACTCCACCACGACCTTGGGTGACCTCGTCGCGCCGAGCCAGCACGACTGGGTAAGCGACATCGAACAGACGATGATGAACGACCAGCTGCACGGTGCACTGTCGAAATTGACCGATCTTCAGCGAGACGTCTTGACGTTGCGTTTTGGTTTGAATGGGGCCACTCCCCTCTCCCTCCAGGCGACCGCCACGAAGATGGACATTGGGGTGCGACGCGTTCGTCGCGCCGAGGACGAAGCGCTGGCCCTATTGCGCGACGACTCGAATGTCCTCGCCGCTCACGAGGTCGCCTAAAGCTCCACGCCTTCTGGCACTAGCGCCGCCAAGTCGCCAGGCAAGGGGGCCATCGTGGTGATCCACTCCTCACTTCGAGGGTGCGCGAAAGAGAGCGTGGTTGAGTGCAAGAAGAAACGCTCTTCGCCGAGTCGCTTGTCACGACGATGTCCGTAACGAAGGTCATTGACGACGGGGTGGCCAATGGTGGCCAAGTGGACTCGAATCTGATGGGTGCGGCCCGTGTCGAGGCGTAGTCGCAGCAAGGTCATCGCGTGTGGTTTTTCTACGCGAGCAATGACTTCGTAGCCCGTTCGAGCCTGGCGTCCGTCTGAGCGCACGGCCATCAACGTCGGCGTGCGCGTCGAACGACCGATTGGTGCGTCCACGACGCCGCGATCTTCGCTCACGTGGCCCTGCACCATACCTAGATACGTTCGCTCCATCACGCGCTCGGCGAGTTGATTGCTCAACCCAAGGAACCCTTCGGGCGTCTTGGCTACGACCAGCAACCCCGACGTTCCCTTATCCAAGCGGTGGACGATGCCGGGACGAGACGGCTCACAGAGCCCCTCATCACTCAGGGCTTGTAGTTCGGGATAATTCGCGAGAAGCCCCGCCACCAGCGTGCCGTGACGATGGCCCGCGCCGGGATGGACGACTTGGCCGGGCGCTTTGTTGACGACCACGAAGTCCTCATCGTCGAGTACGACGTCAACGACAACTAAAGGGTCGGGCGTGACGTGGTCGCTCGGACGCGGTGGCAAGACGGCAACGAGGCGTTGCCCTTCATTGAGGGTCATGGAACGCTTCACGACGACCTTCTCGTTTACGCTCACCGCGCCACTCGTCAAGACGTCGTGCGCCTCTGACCTCGAGAGTCCCGTCAACATCGACAGCACGCGGTCGACGCGAACGTTGTCCAGTGTGCTGGGAATTACTAAATCGAGTACTTCGCCGTCAAAAGCGTCGCGACCGTCTGACTCGCTCACCGCGCCAACAGCTTTTCTCCCCGTAGTGCCACCACGACTAACACGATAAAGCCAAAGGTGATCGCGACGTCGGCCAAATTAAACACGGGAAATGACGACACCGCAATGAAATCGGTCACTTCGTGTGGCGTGGCGGCCAGGCGGTCAATCACGTTCGCGAGTCCTCCACCAATCATCAGCCCAAAGCCCAGCGCCGACAACCCATGATTCGCGTTGAGTCCCACAACCACGACCGCGAGAGCGATCAAGACCGTGGCGATTGTAGTTATCAGTGGTCCTGAGCGGTTAATCGAAAACGCGACGCCGGCGTTGTAACGCAATCGGAGCGTCAACGCGGCGAAAACGTGCACTGCGTGGTGCGAGAGGTCGTGACGCGCCCAGAACTTCGTAAGGGCGTCGAGCGCGGTAACGACCAAAGCCACCGACACCACGGTGAAGTTGAGGTGAAAAGCTAAACGCTGGCGCGGCACGAGACGCAGGTGAAGACCGGCAACTGCGCGCGTAGACGAGCCTGCGAGATTGGTTCATAACATTCGTCGCAGCGACCGTAACTGCCGTCGTCGAGGCGTGAGAGCGCGACGTCAATTTCGTTAACTTTGAGACGCAACGCCGAAGCGTACTCCTTCAGCTGGTCGCGTTGGATGTCCGAAGCGACACTGCTGCCGTCCTCGTCGTCGTATTCGAGGCGCTCGCGGTCGACCAACATTTCGCTGGCTTCAGATTCACTGATCGCAATCTGCGCACTCGTGGTCTCGCGCGTGTCGAGCAACAAAACACGCAACTCCTCTAAGAAGGCAGTGTCGTTCGCGTACGGCTTGGAATGCATTTTGCGCTCGAGGGCCTCAAGACGCTTACGTTCTTCAGCATCACGACGTTCCTGACGTTTGTGCTCTTCGGCGTCACGGCGCTCGATCTCACGAAGCTTTCGAAGCTTCTCCGCCTCAATCGCTTTGCGCTTGGCATCGATGTCGCGCTGCTTCTTCGCTTCGATCGCGGCCTTTTCGCGAGCCTTACGCGCCACTTCACGTTCTTTGGCAGCGATTTTCGCTTTAGCGTCATGTTCCTTCTTGGCCTTTTGTGCCGCTACGGCCCGAGCCTTGAGCGCGGCAGCCTTCTCCTTCGCGAGCGCGCGAGCTTTGAGATCGTGTTCTTTCTTGGCCTTCTGCACGGCCAACGTCTTTTGACGTGCAAGGGCTTTTTGGGCGGCGGCCTTGGCCTTTACCTCTCGGTCCTTCTTGGCCTTCTGCGCGGCCAGCACCTTGGCCTTCTTTGCGGCTGCGGCTTTCTGCGCGGCCGTCAACGACGCCTTCTTCGCGGGCGACTTCTTTGCGGGCGATTTCTTTGGCGCCACCTTCTTCTTCACGGGCGATTTCTTTGGCGCCACCTTCTTCTTCACGGGCGACCTCTTTGCGGGCGACTTCTTTGTTGCCGACTTCTTTACGGGCGTCTTTTTTCGCGCCGCCTTCTTCGTAGGGGCCCTTTTAATTGTTTTTGCGCTCGACGGCATGCTTTTACTCCTCGCGTTCCTAAGAACAAGTGCCCGCCGACCCTAGCAGTCGGAACGGGACTTACTGCCGTTCGTCGCGAGAAGATTGATCGAATTTAAGAACTTGGCCAATTGTCGGCTGCGCGGAAACTGGCGCGGGCGCGGGCGGCGGCGTCGCCAACGGTCGGGTTTGCGTGACGCTGGGAGGCGACGATGGTGTCGAAGGCGACGGCACAAAACTCGAGGTTGCAGCACTGGGTTTCGATCCTCCCGCCTGCAACGACGTCTCAACCCACCGAGTGAACTCTGCGAGTACCTGGCTAATACGAGCTCGTTCGGCTTGGAGCTGGTGGGCCAGCGTGTCCACGTCTTCGCCGAGTCGTTGCTTGAGACCATTGAGCCGATTGACTTCATCTTCAGCTCGGCTTCGCGCTTCGGTCACGATCTCTCGCGCGCGCTCTTGGGCGGCGCCAGTGAATTCGCGCGCCTTCGCTTCTGCTTCTTGCTGAGCCTGTTCAATGAATCGTTGCGCGAGCGCGATCATCGAGGTGACTTGCTCGGCCCCCGAGGTGGTAGTGGTGCGAATCGATGGCAGGGCAGACGCGGCGGACGCGGCGGCGACGGGACCCGTGGCACTTCCGCGGGCGTCGAGCTGACTGATGCGTTCGGCGGCCTGGCGAAGTTGCTGGCGCTGCTGATGAGCGAGATCCTTTAGTTGACGAACTTCTCCGGAGAGTCGTTCGAGAAACTCGTCGACCTCGTCGACGTTATAACCCTTGAGGCCGACCTTAAAGGCCACCGTGTCGATGGCGTCAATTGCCGAAAGCGCGTTATCTGTGCTGTCCATGCAGCCACCCTAGTGCCAGAGGCGTTGCACGTCCGTGAATTTTGACGCTAGATGATCGCTTTGATGATCTCGAGACCAATGACCGCGACGAGCACCGACAGGTCAATACCAACACCACCGAAGTTCGGTCGTGGCAGGATCGAACGCAGTGGCCGCAAGACCGGTTCGGTCAGTTTGGTCAGGACGCGCTTGGTGGCGGCCAGTCCACCTGAATGATTGGTGCTCGGAATCCAACTCAAGAGTGCGGCGACGATCAAGACCCAGATATAGAGGGTAAGTACAAACTGAATAAGGGTCATGCCTGGTCAAACGTTCGATAGTTCGATGCTCTCAGTTGCTCTTTCACGTCAGGTCCGACGTGCATTCCCTGGGGACTGATCAAGTAGACACCACGAACGAGCATCTCGATCTTTGCGTTTAACGCGTACGCCGTTCCCGCGGTGAAGTCCACGAGACGTCGAGCAAGAACCTGATCAACGTCAAGGGTGCTCAACACGACCGCACGATTCGAGCGCAACAGGTCGGTGATGCGCCGTGAGTCGTCGTAGGTCTCCGGCGACACCACGGCCACGTCACGTTCTTGAGAGAACGGTGAGATGCCACGCGCCGCGTTGGGATTAGCGATGGGACGAACGCGCGACTGGCCGTGGGGGCCGTCCAGCACCGAGATGGAGTTCGTACGTCGCGGGGCGGCTAAAGGCTGGGACGATCGAAGGGGCGAAGGGTTCGCTGGTTGCGTGGGAAAGGTCCGAGGCGCGTGCGCGGGCGGGGCCGACCACTCGGGTTCCACGGCGTCGGGTTGTTCACTGAAAGGTCGCGGTGACGCGCTGGGGCCGTATTCGCCGTACTCGTCTTCCACGAGGCCAAGGAATCCTAGAAACCCTCGTAATTTATCTTTCATTCACGTCTCCTTGGCAAGCGCGCCCATAACTATGTTAGGCCAGGCGGCCCTGGACCACCCGAGGACCGAAGAGCGCGCGCCCAAGACGGACTTCAGTGGTGCCGAGCGCACAGGCTAATTCCAGATCGTCGCTCATACCCATCGAGCGTTCGACTACGCCGAACTCGTCCGCGAGTGCTGACGTCGCTCTAAACGCCTCACGGGCCCGCACGTCGCCGATTGGCGCCACCACCATCAGACCTCGCACGCGCAATCCGAGCGCTCGAGCGCGCGCAACGAGTGCGCCCACCTCGCGTGGTGACGCGCCGTTTCGTCGCGCCTCGCCCGTGAAGTCTACTTGGATGTCGATGGATTTCTCTGGCGCAATGACGGCTATACGCTCGAGCTCTTTCTCTCGCGCTACGGCACAAAGTACGTCGGCGCACCTTATCGCGCGCGCGATTTTGTTCGTTTGGAGCGCGCCAAGGTAGTGCCACGTCGCGCTCGACGCTGGGCTCGCGCGTCGTTTCTCACAGAGTTCGTCCACGTAGTTTTCACCAAAGGTCGTCAACCCGGATGCGAGCGCAGCTTCCACTTCACCAACACCGAAGGTCTTGGTCACCGCGACGACGCGCACACTGGCGAGTTCACGGCCGGTCGAGAGAATTCGTGTTCGCACGTCCTCGACGTTGGCGCGAACACGCTCTCTGAGTTGCTCGCTAGCGGAGGAAGCTGGGTAGGTCGTCATCGCCACCGACGTCAAAGAAGTCGTCGCCCGTGGAGGTAAAGATGTCGCTGCGTGGACCCTCGGTCATAGAAGGCTGACTCGTCGTGCCCTGTGGCTTCACGCCACTCGGATCGAAGCCCGCGGCGATCACCGTGACGCGTACCGCTTCACCAATTGAATCGTCGATCACGCTGCCAAAGATGATGTTGGCGTCGGGGTGCGCGACCGAGTGAATGATTTCGGCGGCTTGCGTGACTTCGTTCAACGTGACACCCGATCCCCCGACAATGTTCATCAAGATGCCTCGGGCGCCGTCAATTGAGGCTTCGAGAAGTGGCGACGTGATCGCGGCGCGTGCGGCGTTCACCGCGCGGCCCTCACCCGTAGAGCTGCCGACGCCCATAATCGCAGTACCGGCGTTGCGCATGACGGTGTTGACGTCGGCGAAGTCAGTATTAATAAGGCCCGGCACGGTAATAAGGTCCGTCACCCCACGCACCGCCGACAACAGAACGTCGTCGGCGATCTTGAAGGCGTCGAGCATTGACGTATCGGGTGCGGTCACGGAGAGGAGACGATCGTTCGGAATCACGATCAACGTGTCCACCTTCTCGCGCAACTGTTGAATGCCCTTTTCGGCTTGGGTGGCGCGGCGCTTTCCTTCAAACGAGAAGGGGCGGGTGACGACGCCGATAGTCAAAATGCCCAGCGCCCTGGCGATCTCGGCGACGACGGGCGCCGCGCCCGTGCCCGTACCGCCGCCTTCACCAGCGGTGATAAAGACCATGTCGGTGTCCTTGAGAGCTTCTTCAATCTCCGCGCGATGTTCCTCAGCTGCCTGTCGGCCAATTTCTGGGTCACTGCCCGCACCAAGTCCTCTGGTTAATTGACGGCCAATATCGATCTTGAGATCTGCTTCACTGAGCAACAAGGCTTGCGCGTCAGTGTTGGCGGCGATGAACTCAATGTTTTTCAGTCCCGAGGTGATCATTCGATTCACCGCGTTCGCGCCACCGCCCCCCACGCCGATTACTTTGATTACGGCGTGGTAGTTGCTCTGATTGAGACTCATAGGCTCCCCTTGGCTTTGTCATCTATTGTTACCGCCTTCGCGGCGACGGCATGGCGAACAGTCACTGAAGGCTAGTCAGTGCCTACATGATGGTCAAATGGCCGCCTTTTAGTGAGACGTCGGCGGGGTGACGGCCAACTCGTCGGGCACCGTCACGTCGACGACGTCACCGGGCACCAGCGTGCCGTGCGCGATCACTGACGCTATGGCGACGAACTTCGCGTTCAGATTGGTTGCTGGTCCAAGGACAAAACTCACGGGCGTCGTCATCTTCAGCGTGACAAGGCCGCCCGCGTCCTCGGTGATCACCGAGACCTGTGAGCCAAAGGCCCGAGGGAGTTGACTCGCTACGTACGCGCTCGCTCGGCCCGCGCGGGCGAAGGGCCACGTTGCATTCGTCGGATGCACGTACTGGAGGGTCGGCAGATCCTCCTTCAACGGCGCGACGCCGAGTGCGCGACCCTGGGCGTCAACGAACTCGAGCACGTGCTTTGACGTGAAGGCGACGGCGACCCCGACGCCCTCTTGCACGCTCACCACCACTGAATTCGGCCAGTGTTTGGTGACCGTGACCGAGTTGATCCACGTGAACGATCTGAGTTGTTGCCCGACCGCGGCGTCGTTGACGTTGATCATGGCGGGATGGCTCAAAAGGCCCGAAGCCGCGAGCACCGCGGCGGGCGTCTCGTGATGAAGGCCCACGAAAGTGACGTGCTGGACGCGAAAGAACGATTGCTGCAGGGTCCACTGCGTCGCGAACACGAGGGCCGTCACCAGAAGCCCAACTCCTAGCATCCATTTCGTAAGACGCCGCACTCGTCGACGCGGGATCTTCTCGCGCGTGGCCTTTTGACGCGACGACGACGAGGTGGCCTTCGAGCGAGGTGTCGAGCGCACCCGTCGAGTCGGCGTGACGTCGATGGTGGCGCGCCGGCGACTCACGGCGTGACCCCAAATCCAATGAAACGATGTTCACTCACGAGCGCCACGCCCGACTCCTCGAGCACTCGCGCTCGTACGATATTCATCAGCGTGAACACGTCGCGCGCGCGTCCGTTCGCGTCGGCCTGGATGAAATTGGCGTGTTTATCGCTGACCTGGGCGCTGCCTTCACGAAGTCCCTTGCACCCAGCCGCTTCGATAAGGCGCGCGGCGTGATCATTTGCCGGATTGCGAAAGACGCTCCCGCCGTTGGCGCCCCCGGGCTGATGTTCTCTGCGCCATCGAACAATCTCGCGCACGCGTTCTTCTGCCTCACTCGCACTACCTCGAGTGAGGCGCAGCGTCACTGAAAGCACCACGTCGCCTTGGCCCACGGCACTCGTTCGATAACCAAGGGCGAGGCGTTTCTTCGACCAGTCCGCGACGTCGTCGTCGTGCCAGAGCGACGCGTGCACCAGTGACGCCGCTACGTCCGAGCCGTGACCGCCGGCGTTCATCGCGACGGCACCCCCGAAGGTCCCCGGTACGCCCACGGCCCATTCGAAACCAACGACGCCTTCGCGGGCGAGACGACGCGCCGCGACGGGTAAGGCGAGCCCGGCGCCGGCGTCTACGATCACGCTCTCGTTGTCGTCGCGCCATTGCAACGTTGTGAACTCACCCTCAAGAACTACCGCGAGTACCTCGTGTTCACCGTCGTCGACCAGAAGATTCGATCCGTTACCGATCGCCACCAGCGCAAGCCCCGTCGAGCGCATGAGTGGTCCCAACTCTTGTACGTCGCTGATCGAGTGCAACGTGACCAGAGCTCGCACGCTGCCGCCCACGCGGTACGTCGTGCGCGCTCCGAGCGCAGCATGTTCTTGCACCCGCTCTCCCCCATGTTCGATCAGCGCCGTGAGTGCCTTCACGAGAGACCACCCGGTAAAGAGGTGATGATCGATCCGACGTCACCGGCACCGAGCACGAGGATCACGTCGCTGTCCTCGACGAGTCCCTCGAGGACGCCGGGCACGAGTGCGAGTTCGCCACAGTACGTGGTATCGAGCGACGGGTCGTAGCGACGAAGAGCCCGTGCGACGACTTCACCAGTGACACCGTGGGGATTGGCTTCACCGGCACGATACAGATCGGTCACCACGACGTGACGAGCTCCTACAAAGGCTGGAGCGAACTGATCAACGAGCGAGAGCGTTCGCGTGACCCGGTGGGGCTGAAACACCACCGTCATGCGTTCGTAGCCGGTGGCGCGCGTGGCGGCCAACGTTGCCGCGATCTCACCGGGCAAGTGCGCGTAGTCCTCATAGACGTCAACACCGCGCCAGGCGCCCCGGAACTGGTAACGCCGCGGTGCCCCGACAAAGTTCGCGAGTCCCTGGACAATCGAAGCGGCGTCGATACCGAGTGAGCGAGCGAGTACGGCGACGACGGCGGCGTTGGCCACGTTGTGCGCGCCCGTCACTCGAAGCGACACGTCCAAACGCTCACCTTTGCCACGAAGTTCGAACGACGCGTGCCGGCGCTCTAGCACGACGTTCGACACTCGCCATTCAAAGGAATCGCTCGTGCCGACGAGCACGACGTCGTGGCGCGAGTTGGCGAGCACCCGCGCGACGCCCGCGTCCTCGCCCCACGCGACCACTGGTCCGCTCGTTCTGATCACAAGGTCACCGAAGGCCGCCTCAAGAACCTCGAGCGCGCCGTAGTGGTCGAGGTGATCGGACTCGACGTTCAAGAGTCCTAACGCGAACGGCGTCACTTCGCCAAACGTGCCGTAGCTCTCATCAAGTTCAACAATCAGGTCACCTTCACCCCAGTGACCGTTCGCCCCAACGCCCACGACCGGTGCACCGACAAGCCATCCATCATCACGACCCGCGGCGAGCGCCACCTGGACCATCATCGACGTCGCGGTGGTCTTGCCGTGCGTGCCGGTAAGACCAATGACCCTCTTCATGCTGGAGAGTTCAGCCAGCGCCCTTGCGCGCGGTACTAAGACAACCCCCGCGTCGCGCGCGACGACCATTTCAACGTTGTCAAGTCCAATCGCCGGTGACCACAGCAACACCGCAGCTCCTTCGACGTTGCTGGCCCGGTGGCCGACGAACGTCGTCACGTTATGAACGCGAAGTTCGTCGAGCACGGATGACGCGACAGCGTCACTACCACTGACCGTCGCTCCCATCTCGGCGAGTAACAGTGCCATTCCACTCATGCCCGCGCCGCCCACACCCACGACATGCACGCGCGTGAGCGGTTGGAACACACTCACGACGCCCCTCGAATTCCAAGTACTACGTCGGCGATCGCGCTTGCGGCGTCGTGGCGGGCTAAAGCGCCAGCGCCCCGTGCGGCCGCAAGCATCGCCTCTGGTTCCATCAATCGCTCTAGCGCGCTCTCCAACGCCTCGCCCGTACAGTCGGCGTCAGGCACGAGGATTGCCCCACCCCCGCCCACGACGGCGAGCGCGTTCTTCGTCTGGTGATCGCCCGGCGCGCCCGGTAGTGGCACCAAGATTGAGGGTATCGACAGCTCAGTCAATTCGGCGATCGTCATCGCCCCCGCACGACAGATCGCCACGTCACACATCGCCCACAGTTGCACCATGTTGCCAAATTCCATGACCCGATAGTCAAGACCGTCGAGTACGGGCGACTTTGAAAGAACGTGCTCGTAGTCGCGGCGTCCACTCACGTGAAGGAGCGCGCGATCGCGACGCGTTGACCACCTTGACGCGAGATCACTCACGGCGTCGTTTACTCTGCGCGCGCCCAACGATCCCGTCATCACCACCACGACACCACGACCTTCGTCGATCGGCGGCGTGGCGCCACGCTTCGCGCAATCGCGCGACTCATTCGAGCGTTCGATGTCTTCTATGACCTTTCGCAGCGGCGCGCCCGTGACGACAACGTTCTCTCCCTCGCTAGGAAAAGCGCAGCAGCGCTTCGTGGCGAAATGCGCCAATAGGCGATGTGCCGCACCCGGCGTCGCGTCGAACTCGACGAGCACGAGTGGAATTCGCCAACACACGGCGGCGACGCCCGTCGCGAGGGAGGCGTAACCACCAACCGACACCACCACGGATGGTCGCCAGCGACGTACCAAAAAAAATGCCGTTTTCATCGCCACGACGAGACCCAAGAGCGCCGCAACGTTCACGGCGAGGTCGTAGGGTCGCATCGAGCGCCGCACTCCTCGCCCGGGCAGCAAGGTCAGCGCGACGTCACCGGGGCTGAGCAGCGCTCGCTCTTGACCGCGACGACTCCCCACGAACCGCAGGTCGCTCGCGAGAAGGCCATTCGCGCGCAGGGCGTCACTGATCGCTTGCATCGGAAAGACGTGGCCACCAGTCCCGCCCCCAGTGATGACGACGGGGCCGCCCATTAGCGGTCCTGTCGGTAGCGGCGCGTCACGGCCTCACGCTCAGACGGTCGCTGAGGACGCTGTCGTTCGATGGTTTGGCGAAAGTTCGTCAACTGGTATTCGCGCATCGTCAAGTCGCCCGAGCGACTTCGGTCGTGCGCGATGTTGTAGAGCAATCCCACCGCGGCCAGTTCAGTTATCAGCGCCGTTCCTCCGTAGGAAAAGAAAGGTAACGGCACGCCGGTCACCGCCCACCACCCCACTACTGAGGCGATATTGATCAGTGCCTCCACGCAGATCCACGTGGTGATACCCACCGCGACCAATCGATAGACCTGATTCGAACAGCGCTGCGCGATGCGCATCGACACCATTAAGAACCCAACGAAGAGCGCGAGTACGGCCAAGGTGCCAATCAGCCCGAGCTCTTCGCCAATAATCGTGAAGATGAAGTCGGTGTGGGGGTTAGGGAGCAGACCCCACTTGGCACGGCTATGTCCAAGACCGAGGCCCGTCCAGCCGCCCGCCCCTAGGCCAATGCGCGACTGCAGGAGTTGATAGCCACTACCCAACAAATCTTTGTTGGGATGGAGAAACGAGAAGAATCGCCTCGCCGAATACGGTTTCAACAGCAAATAGGCTCCGACCGCGAATCCACTCAACACGATGACGCGCCCGAGCAGACGCCGTGACAGTCCGGCGACCGCCAACATAGCCACCGCAATGACTAAGACCACCGACGCCGTGCCGATGTCCGGTTCGAGC
>DAIQOO010000004.1:0-8579 GCA_036787845.1 Acidimicrobiales bacterium | reverse complement strand
CAAACGATCGAGACGCACCCGCGCCGCGAGGTACCACGCGAAAATCCCGAGACAGAGATACGCCACGTCGTGCACCATGACTGAAAAGACCGAACCGCCATTCGCCGCGGACTGACCTTCGCTCGCCGAGGCGACAAAGATCGTGCCGTAGATCACGAGCGCCGTCGTGAAAGCGACCAAGATACGCCCGGAGGCGCTCCCCCTGGGCAGCGGCTGAAGGTATCCACGTAGCGGTTGACGCGCGGACACGACTAGACGACCTTGGCAATCTTGAGAAAGTCACCGTAGAAAATGCCGAGTCCGAGCATCGCGAGCAGTCCAGCGAGAATCCAGAATCGAATGATGACCGTCGTCTCGGGCCAGCCGCGCAGCTCAAAGTGATGGTGAAAGGGAGCCATGCGAAAAACCCGGCGTCCGAAGATCCGAAAACTCAGCACCTGGAGAATTACCGAGGCGGTCTCGGCGACGAAGAGTCCGCCGATCACGACGAGTAAGAGGTCGAGGTTCATCAAAAGACAGAGTGCGCCCAGACCAGTTCCAATGGACAATGAACCAGTGTCGCCCATAATGATGCGCGCCGGCGCGGCGTTCCACCACAGAAAACCTAGGCACGCACCCACCAGACCCACCGCGACAAGTCCGAGATCGAGCGCCGAGTGCAAGTGATAGATGCCGAAGTGGCGAAACTGCCAGTAACCAATGATGGAGAGTACGCCAAAACAGAACGTGGCCGAGCCCGCCGCTAAACCGTCCAGCCCGTCGGTAAGATTCACCGCGTTCGAGGTGGCGATGATGACAAAGACCGCCAGAAAGAACCAACCGACACCCGTGAGATTCCAGCCAGGAAACGTGACACGCGTGAACGAGAGATTGGTGGACGTGTGCACCCACGTAAGGGCGAGCACCGCAAAGACGCCCGCAATAGTGAGTTGGCCTATTAACTTGCCAATCGCCTTAAGCCCTAAGTTGCGAGAGTTTCGAATCGCGAGGTAGTCGTCGACGAAGCCAAGCAGCCCCGACGCGACGATGACAAAGATGGCTAACGCGCCCGAACGGGTGAAGACTATCGACGTACCCACGTGGCCCATGCAGTACCCCAGGAAGGCTGCAAAGACAATTACGACGCCGCCCATGGTGGGCGTGCCGGCCTTGTGGTGGTGCGTCGAAGGACCGTCTTCGCGGATCTGTTGACCGAGCGAGCGTGCGTTCAAGAATCGCATCCACAAAGGGGTCACGAGCAGCGCAACGAGAAAACCGACTCCACCTGACTCCATCAAACTCAACATGGCATCCTCACTTCAGCAACTCCATCGCTACGACCCGGTCATCGAAGGGCACTACGAGATCGCCCACTGTCAAGGTCGACTCGTGCCCCTTGCCCGCGAGTACGACCACGTCGCCTGGCACCGCGCTCTCGAGAGCTCGAGCAATGGCCCGACGACGATCGACGTCACGCTCGACCAGGGCGCCGGGCACCACGCCCGACATCACTGCATCAATGATGGCATCTGGCACCTCGGATCGAGGGTTATCCGAGGTCACAATGGTTAGGTCCGACGCGCTCGAGACGGCCTGACCCATCGCGGGACGCTTCGCGCGGTCACGGTCGCCGCCGGCACCAAAGACGGTGATGAGGCGACCCGTTGGCTGCAGCGTGCGCACGTCGCGTAACAGTCGCTGCAGTCCCTCCGGGGTATGGGCGTAGTCGACAATGACCGTGATTCCCCTGCCGTACAGCACGTCGAAGCGACCGGGAATCGAGGTAATCTCGCCCACTGACGCCGCAATCGCTACGTCGTTGGCACCCAGCACGCTCATGATCGCCATCGCGAGTAACGCGTTGTCCACGTTATAGTCGCCCACGAGAGGTGAGTTCACGAGGTGGCCACGCCAAAAAAACGTCGAACCTTGGAGTGACGTGGTGACATCAACCGCGTCGTCGCGTGAGACCCGGGTGACGGGAAGCGTCGTCATCGCCGCGAGGCGTTCGCCGTAGGCGTCGTCAATCCAGATGACCGCTCGCTTGGCGTACTCGTTCGTGAAGAGTGAGGCTTTAGCTTCAAAGTACTCCTCCATCGATCCGTGATAGTCGAGGTGATCGTGGCTGAGATTGGTGAAGCTAGCAACACAAAAGCGAAGACCGTCGATACGGTGTTGATCAAGTGCGTGGCTCGACACTTCCATCGCGACTAGTGCGTCGGGCGTCGAGGGATCGAAGTCACCCACGATTTGCGCCAGCGCTCGATAGAGTTCGGGCGCGGCGGGCGTGGTTCGCGCGCCCGTCAATGTCCCCATACTCGCCGCGTTCCACGAGAGCGCTCGCGCGAGCGAACTCACGATCGTCGTGACGCTGGTTTTGCCGTTAGTTCCCGTGACGCCCACCAATTTGGCGCGTGCTTCAGGATGTCCAACGATCGTGGCGCTCGCGTGTGCCAACAGTGCGCGTAACTGTGAGGTCGGCACCACTATGACGGGTATGGCGAGTTCCATCGCAACGTCCGACACGACGCACACCGCGCCACGTTTCATCGCGTCCTTGGCGAATTTCGTTCCGTGATGGCTAGCGCCGGGCATCGCGAAGAAAAGCGTGCCCGCCACACAGTCACGCGAGTCGATCTCCACGCGAGAGACTTCGACGCTGCTCGTCGCTATGTCGAGCGCGACGTCTTCTAAGATGTCGCCGAGTTGCATCACGTCACGTTCGACGCGAACGTTGCGCCGGTTCCCTTGAGGGGCCTTTGTTGAACCCCATTCGAAGGTATTCCGTAGTGGTGCAACGCGTAGGACATCACTGACTGAAAGACCGGTGCTGCGACCGAGCCGCCGAAGATGGATGTCGTCGGACGCTCAATGACGACGATCATCGACAAGACCGGATCGTTAGCTGGCGCGAAGCCGACGAAACTGGCGTTGTACGTTCCCGTTAAGAGCGCGGCGCGTCCCGGGTAGGGAATCGTCGCGGTCCCCGTTTTTCCCGCGACCAGGTAGCCCGGAATGATCGCGTTGGTTCCAGTACCGGCGAGTACGACTTGTTCGAGCATCTTTACCATCGTCGCGTCGACGCTCGGTGAGAGAGCGACGTGCTTCGCACTTGGCGGTGTCGCCTTCAGGGCACCACTGGCGTAGACGTAACCGCGTACCATCTTTGGCTCGACGAAGACGCCACCGTTAGCGATGGTGTTGTAGGCGTCGAGCACTTGGATTGCGGGCACCGCGTCAACCTGTCCGATCGGCAACGCGGCTTGGTCACTCGCGTACCAGTTCGTCGCGTTGACGAGTAGACCACTTGTTTCGCCCGGGAAGTTCACGGCAGTCTGTTGGCCGAAACCAAGTCGCTGGACCTGAGCGAGGAGGCCAACTTCGCCGACGGTCTTGCCGATTTCGTACGTTCCAATATTGGACGACAGCGCTAACACCTGGGTAGCGGTGAGGTGCAAAAGTCCATGATTCTCCGCGTCGTGAAAGAGTCGTCCACCAACGACCACCGAGTTCGGCACTGAAAAGACGGTGCTGGGCGTGATAAGTCCGCCCTGGAGTGCCGCGGAGAAAGTGACGACCTTGAACACTGAGCCCGGTTCGTAGGCCTGGGAGAAGGGAAGATTATTAATGGTCTGTTGAATGCCGGGAACGCCAACGTTCGCCCCCCACGTAGAAATTGGACCCAGCACGCCCGCAGTGGTCTTCGTGTTCACCAGCGACGCGTCAGCCAAGATTTCGCCGGTCTTCACGTCCATCACTAACGCCAAACCAGTCAAGCCATTGGACGACTTGAGTTCTCGCGCTAACGCTCGCTCGGTGACGTACTGCAAGGAGGCGTCGACGGTCAACTCAAGTCCAACACCCGGCTTAGCCTTTTTGATCACGGTCGAGTGTGAAGCGGGAATGCTGACGCCAGAAGACGACAAGAACTCACGGGTGATCCCAGTCTGGCCAGCCAGGATCTGTTGGTACTCGTACTCGAGTCCCGCTGAACCCGCGCCGCTCGCGTTCACGCCACCGAGAATTGACGTCGCGAGCGTGCCGTCGGGGTAGGTGCGCACCGAGGAGTTCTGCACGACGATGCCCGGAAAGACCAACGACGATACTTTTTTGCCGTCGGTGAGAGCCAGTGCGTTGTTGATGATGACGTAGCCGTGGTTCTTTTGTGCGAGAAGCGAGGTGAGTTTGGCGACGGGCACGTGCACTAGAGGAGACATCGCTCGTGCCTCGCTCGCCGGGTGACTGATTTGCATGTCGTCCGCAATGACCAACGACGTTGGTCGTGATACCGCCAACGTCTGACCACGACGGTCATAAATTCCTCCACGAAGCGCCGTCGTCGTCAATTCCGTCTTAACTTCGGCGACGGAAAGCTTGGCGTAGTGCGCGTGATTGACCACCTGCAAGAACACGAGCCGCACGCCTAAGGCGGTGAAGGCCAACGCCATCGCGACGCGCAACACGGCCAAGCGACGGGGCCCTCGGGGTTTAACGTGCGCGACGTTATGTTGAACCCGGGTGCGACTATGCGTCGAGGTGTTGTGCGTGCTCACCGAAGCGTCCTTGATGTTGCCGGTGCGTAACCCAAAAACTTCGGTAGCGGCAAAGGCGCATCAAGAGACGTGGACGGTACCTGGGTTACCGAGGTGGGATCGACCAGGTGCAGCGCCCCGGCCTGTGTCGCGATCTGGCTCGGCGCAGAAAGATTGGTCAACGATCCCACTTGCACCGCGTAACTCGACTGTTCTTGCAGCAGTTGATTCTGCAGCGCGTGAATCTGGATCTGACGATTGGCTTCGACCATGGTGCCCGCTAGCGAAAGACCCAGAGCGAGTACGACCACGATGGTGGACTTGAGCGAGATCGACGCGCCGCGCCAACGTCGTGCCGTGACGGCGCGACGCGGTGCGCGAGCGCGGTGTGACGCTGGTCGCGTCAGCGGTGTGTCGCGGGTCCGAGACCGACGCGTGTCGACGCGGCGGGGAAAACTGATGACGCTCACGGCGCCACCTTTCGAGCAACGCGAAGTCGAGCGGAACGCGCCCTGGGATTCGCAGCAATCTCTTGAGCCGTCGCGAGTTGGGCACTGGCCTTGAACACGCTCACCCGCGACACGGCGCCACACACACAGCCAAGCTCAATTGGGCAATGACATCCCCCGCTTTGCTGTTCAGCGAAGAAGGACTTTACGACGCGATCCTCACCTGAGTGATACGAGATCACCGCCACGACGCCCCCGATATTGACGGTGTCGAGTGCCGCCTCGAGCCCACGACGAAGTTGTTCTTCTTCGTCGTTGACGGCTATGCGTAACGCTTGAAATGTTCGAGTAGCTACGTGTCCACGTCGACGTGCCGCCATCGGCACGGCTCTTTCAACGGCCTCGGTGAGTTCGTTGGTCGTCATGGGCAAGCGAGCAATGACGGACTTAGCAATCGCGCCAGCAAAACGCGTCTCGCCGTTCTCACGCAAGAGCCGAGCGAGTTCGTGTTGCGTGGAACTGGCTATGAACTCTGCCGCCGTCTCGCCCTTCGTTGGATCCATTCGCATGTCCAAGGGAGCGTCAGAGCGGAAGGAGAATCCTCGACTCGTCTCATCAAGTTGATGCGATGAAACGCCGAGATCCATGAGTACGCCAACGACGACTTCGTCGCCAAGGAAATCACTGTTCTGTGCGACGACGCCAGCTAGATCAGCGAAAGTCGCCTCAACAATGCGAACGCGATCAGCGACGTCTCCTAAGCGTTCGCCAGCAGCTAGACGAGCGTCGGGGTCACGATCAATTCCCACCACGCGAAGGTGTGGTGCCGCGTCAAGGACGGCTCTCGCGTGACCGCCCCCACCCAACGTCGCGTCAACGACCACGCCAGCGGGCAAGCTGGACAACAACTCGACGATCTCAATCGCGAGTACCGGTTCGTGATAACTATCCTGGGCCATCCGCAGCCTTTCAATCGAGACAACGGGCGAGAGTGCGGAGGAGGTATCTCGTCGCGTTGTCACGATTGCCAGGCTGCGCGTGGTCCGCGGCCGGTACTGCTGTGATGCTCCTGTCACTAGTCACTGCCCTGCTTAAAGATCTCCTCGGCGGCGTTGACTTTCTCCGCGTACGTCGATGGATTCCAAAGTTCAACGTGGTCAATAGCGCCGACGACCAAGACGTCGCCGGTGAGTTGTCCGTAGTCACGAATGGCGCTCGGCAGAGCGAATCGACCCTGCTTGTCGAAGTCGACGTCAGACGAGTTGGCCGACCAGTAGCGAACCTGTTGACGCTCCGACGATCCACCGACGCGACTCTGTTGCAGGCGTTCTTCCATCTGGCGAGCGAACTCACCGGGCGTCCAGAGTGCCACGCATCCTTCGGTGTTCGGGCTTAGGTGGCCGCCACGCTCGAATTCAGTACGAAACTTGGCGGGCAGGATGAGTCGACCTTTCGCGTCCAGCGTGTGCTGAAACTGACCGACGAAGCCGAGCATTACTGTCCTCCCGTGAGTTCACCACTTTCCCCCACTTCGTGACACATTACACCACTCTTCGCCACTATTCACCAAATTGAATGGCCTTTTGGCCAGTTTTGCGCTCGTGTCTTCCACTCGAGACGACCGAGCCAAAGCGAGGAGAAAACCAGGTAATTGGCAATGAGTTAGGGCGTCAAGACGAGTGGGTGAAAGCGCCACGGACCACTACCAGCACGCAGTCGGGAGACGAGTTCTGCCGGGTCGTCAAGTCGAAGGGAGGAAAGTGCCTGATGATCAAGTGCGCCGTCGAGGCCTTCGGGGACGTCGTGAAGATATTCGATCACGTCGCTCGTTGGCTCGGCGTGGAGCACCGTGGAGAGAAAGACGCCTTCGCGGACCCTCCACTGGGTGACGCCTACGGCCTTGCGATCGCCCAGGAAGACCTCGCCGGGACCACGGCCCGCGAAGCACACCACCCGATATTCCGCCTCGCCATCGAGGGAGCCCTCATAGACCGACACCGATTCGTCTGTGAAATGAACAAGTTCATCGGCCCACCAGTGACCCGCGCGAATTGAGCTCACGTGCACGTCGCCTGACCAGCGGGCATCACCGTGGGGAATCCACCAATCGATCCAGAGGTCTTCAGGGCGAAGCAACACGAGTCCCCCGCCCCCGCGGCGCCGGCGCAGTGACGTTCCATCGAGCTTCAGTGCATCAACGACCGAACGGGACTGACTGCCACCCAGTACGAGCGTCGGACGTAAGACCGTGGCGACGAACATCGAGGCTTCGACTTCACCGCGCAGTTCGCTGTAGTCGTAGAGCTCGTCGACGTCGTCGATCACGACGCGCGCGGAAGATACGGCGCCCAGAGAGGATCGGGATCGGGCACGTGGCGCCAACGCCACCAAGGACCATCGGGCACCCTAGGTTCAAAGTGCATTCGCCAGCCAATCTCCTCCAAGAGACGATCGCCCTTTTGCATATTGTGGCGCCGACAAGCCGCCACGACGTTCGTCCACTCGTGACGCCCGCCGCGCGAGCGAGGCACGACGTGATCGATGGTGTCGGCGTGCTCAAGGCAGTACGCGCATCGGTAACTGTCGCGCAGCAACAGTGAACGACGCGTCAGTGGAGGGGTGCGAATCTTGGTCGGCAGTTTGACCATGTCGTGCAGACGAACAATCGCGGGTATCTCAACAACGATGCTCGCCGAACGGCACACGGAAGGCTCGGCGGGCATCGCGATGGGTTCGGCGCGCCCCGCGAGCATTAAAACCACGGCGCGACGTTCTGAAACCAACTGCAAGGGCTCGAACGTGGCGTTGAGCAGGAGTACGCGACCCATCGGAAGAACCTACCGTCCCACTCGTTGGCGCAACGACCACTTCGCCGCAGCGACGACATCACGCCCACTCATCCGCTCACCCGATGGACCCATGACCGTCATCATGCGAAAACGCCAGTACGCGCGATCGGGAAGGGGCAAAAATGGCGCGTGTCGCCACCAGCGAGTGGAGCGAAGCCGCCAGCCAGCTCGAACCACCGTGGGCAGTTGGCGAGGGTGTCGAAGGAGAAAGCGGGCCACGCTCATTTTATTTAGTCCTCGCACGAAGCACCTCGCCAACCCACTAACGCCGCGCCGAGCAGCGGGCCGTCATTGCCGAGTTGTGATTTACGAATTTCTACGTCGTGCGAGTACGGCATCATCGCCACCGTACGCGCGGCCTTATTCGCCTCGACAAAAAACTCATCGCCAAAGCCAAGAGCTACTGATCCAGCGACGAAACAGCTACGAAAATCAAGTACCGAACTCAAGGTGCCAACGGCCCTTCCAACGAGCTCGCCGGTGCGAAGTCGCGTCGCTTGATCGGCGTCACTGGCCGAACGCCCGGTACGACTTTCGATCGCCCAACCTGAGGCCTCGGCTTCGAGACAGCCGCGCGCGCCGCACGAGCACAGTGCCCCGTTCGTCACGACGTTGAGGTGGCCAACGTGACCCGCGTTACCAGTGGCGCCGTCGAGTAAACGACCGTTCAATACGAAGGCACCGCCCACGCCAGTGGAGACGACCATTGAGAGATACGAATCAATGTCACGCGCCGCGCCAAATGCACCTTCGGCCAACGCGAGAGCTCG
>DAIQOO010000160.1:0-3263 GCA_036787845.1 Acidimicrobiales bacterium | reverse complement strand
AGGATGAGCACCGGTCCTTCGTCGATGTCCCCGACAATGTCCAAAGCCCCGCCGTTGCCTACTACGTCACTTTCGACGTCGTCATTCTCGAGGGCTTTCGCGGTTGCCGTACCCACGCTCACGACCCGGCCTCCCTCGGCGAGTGCCGACTTGGCGAGCGCCACGTAGAGAGCGCTGCGAGCACTCGTGACGACGAGCGCGCGATAGGAACCAAAACGTTCGCTGGCGTGAAGTTCCAACAGCACTTCGTCGGTGTCGTAGAACCGCGTCGTCGTTAGGGGAACTTCACTCGTCGTGACGTCCTCGGGCAACCAGCCAAGCAACGAGTCGTTCGAACCAAGTTCACGCGTGACGACAACGTGCATACGACTTACGAGTCCCAACCGAGCAACGCTGCGCCGCCCATCTCGTCTCGAAGTAGACGAGCGAGCTCGATGCCGAGTGACGACGGGTCGGCGGCTTTCAATTCGGCGCGCACGCTCTCGGTGCCATCTAGAGCGATCATCACACCGCGCAGTGTCAATAACGAACCGTTCTCGACGGCGTGTGCGCCGGCGGGAATTGAACAACCAGCTCCGAGTTCATTTAAAAACGCTCGTTCTGCGACGACGCATCGCAACGCCGACTCGTCGTTGATCACGTCGAGTGCTTCGCGCGTTGCGCCATCATCAACTCTCGCTTCAAGGGCGAGGGCCCCTTGACCAACTTGGGGCACGAACCACGTGGGATCGAGTCGCTCACTGACGAGTCGCTCTTCACCAAGACGCTCGAGGGCCGCCTTCGCGGTAACGATCGCGTCCACGCCATTCTTCCCCGCGGCGCTGAAACGTTTCGCCATATTGCCGCGCAGTGGAACAACTTGAAGATCGGGTCGGCGCTCTAAGAGCAACGCGCGTCGACGTGGCGAACCAGTGGCGACCGTGGCACCCGGACCAAGTCCAGCCAACGAGCGACCCACGAGCACGTCAGCTTGATCACGACGTTCGGGAACGGCGACGAGAAGCAGGCCTTCGGGCGTCGCGCTTGGAAGATCCTTCGCGCTGTGCACCGCGACATCGGCGTCGCCCACGAGAAGCGCGCGCTGAATCTCCACCGTGAAGACGCCCTGGCCGCCGAGCGTGACGAGATCGACGTCGACCTCGCGGTCACCCTTGGTGTCGACGAGTACGAGTTCGCTCTCAACGCCGCTCTCGGCCAATCGACCTTGTACGTAACGGGCTTGCACCAAAGCAAGGGGCGACCGACGTGTCGCCAGTCGCAGTGTCATAGATCAAAGAGGTTGCGCGTCGCCTCGCTGAGTCGGGTCCCCTGATCGGTGCCGGCCGCCTCCTTGAGAGCGACAGTCGGACGGTGGGCAATCTTCGCCACCACCGAGCGAACGATCGACGTCACCATTTCGCGTTGTTCGAACGTCAATTCATCCAAATCGTGGCCACGGCGCGCCAATTCACTGGTGATGAGCTCGTCGAAATGATCGCGCAGTTCCCGTACGATCGCCGCCGCGCCCTTGGCGCGCTGATCGACGAGGAATCGCTCCACGTCGGTGGCGACGATGAGCTCCGCCGCTTCAATCGCTTCTCGGCGATCGCCAAGTGCACGCTCGACACGACTTCGAAGATCGCTGATATCAATGCGCCGTACGTTCGTGAGATCATTGACGTCACTGGCGACGGCCCTTGGAACACCGAGATCGACAATGAGAACGTCGCCCGCGGACTCGACGAAGTGCTCGCGCGCCAGAACCGGCGTTGGCACCTCGAGGGCGCTCACCACGAGGCGCGCGCCGCGCACGTAATCGTTCGCGGCCGACAGAGCGTCGACAACGACGCGATCGTCGTTCACTTCATTGCGCAGTGACTGCGCACGCTCGATTGTGCGATTCAGGATCGTCAGTCTTGCGAGGGGTGGTGTCGCAGCGAGCAAACTCCTCACGACGCCACTGGCCATCTGACCGGCGCCCAACACCACAACATGACTTCCGGCCAACTCTTCGCCGAGTTCATCGAGCGCGGCGGACGCCGCGGCCTGGGCGAAGCTAGTCGTGCCGCGTGAGATTGCCGTCTCGGCACGCACCCGACGACCACAGGCAATGGCGCGATGGAAGATCTCGGTAACTTCGGCGCCCGCACTTTGCTCTTCGACCGCGAGCTCGAGGGCGCGGCGAAGTTGACCGAGAATCTCGAACTCGCCGGGGACGACGGATTTCAGACCGGCCGCGACGCTAAAGAGATGGTTCGCCACGTCGTGTTCGAAGTTGACCGTGAGGTGGTCTTCGAACTCAGCCGGTGCCAGACCCGTCGCTTCGCCTAGCGTTTCGGTGATCTCGTCGATGGCGTCGTGGAAGCGGTCAATGACCGCGACAACTTCTGTGCGTAGACACGTCGAGACGAAGACCGCTTCGTGGATGTTGCGATGGCTCACCAAGGTGCGCAACATCTTCGCCCACTCGTGCTCGGGCAGCGTCGCAAGTTCTAAGAGGTCGAGCGAGGCGTGCTCGTGATCGATACCTACCGAAATCAGTGCCACTTCGCCTCCGAGGTTCTTGTCATGCTACGACCCGCGAAGCGGACTCGTACTGGCGATACCGAGTGAGTGCAAGAGTCCCCCACCTAAGGGACCCGTGCCGTTATTGAGGTGGTACATCAAGATCTGTAACTCAATGGAGAAGTCCACGTAGTGAACCGCCGTGCCAAGTGGCACGGTGACGACCTGGGGCGCGAAGTTGAGGATCGCGTGAATGTCCGCTTCCACCAACCGGTCCGCCACTTCTTGGGCCGCACACCCTGGCGTGCAGATGACGCCCACCGTCGCTGGTGGAATCGGATCACTGAGTGATCGAACGACGTGTCCTGCCACCACGTTGCCAACGACCGCGGGATCGGCGTCGTAGAGCGCGACGAGCCGAGCGCCACGAATGAGGAAGTTCGACGAATTCACAAGTGCACGACCTAGGTTGCCAATGCCCACGACGACCACGTCGTAGAGACGGTCATGGCCAAGGGCCTCGGCGATGCGCTCGATCAGGACACGAACGTCGTAACCCGCGCCCCGCGTGCCAAAGGATCCAAGCCCCGCGAGATCGCGACGCACCGTTGTTGCCGTGACGCCCGCGAGACTGCCGATCTGTTGGGAGTCGATGCGGCCCTGTCCGCGTTGCGACCAGCCTTCGGCGATTCGTTGGTAGACGGGCAGACGCGCAATGGTCGGTTCGGAAAGCTTCTTCGATCGAAGACGCGGCGTCGCCATGACTTTTAGGCTAGTTG
>DAIQOO010000159.1:0-3276 GCA_036787845.1 Acidimicrobiales bacterium | reverse complement strand
TCGTGGCCATCAACGGATGGAACCGTCTGGCGGTCGGCTTGCGTACTCCCGTTGGCAGTTACGTCCGCCCGGACGCGGATCGCGCGTAGCCGCGAGTTTTCGCGTCGCCACGAAGCAGTAGGCGACGGGGACTGATTCGCGTACTATCGCCGGTATCGGGGACCATGCGCGAATCAGTTGATTCGTGAGTCTTCACTTCACTAGTGCAGGCTCAGGGTAAACCAACCGCTGACGGCCTACGTCGACACCAGCAGAGTTTGGAGCTGGCCCGCCAGAACGTCGTCGTCTCCCTCGACGGCGATCAGTTTCGTTCGAGAACGTGCACCTCGTACACACTGCACGGCGCCGGGGCGAACGCCGAAGGCATCGGCGAGCAGGGCGCACACTTCGTTGGTGGCTGCGCCATCGATGGCTCGGGCCCGCACGCGCACCTGTAGGGTCCCCTCGTAGGAGCCACCGACGCTGTTCGTACGCGATCCCGGATGTACGCGTACGGTAAATCGGATCACGTCGGAAGAACCCCTGAGCCAAGACGTGTAGGGCGTGACCGCATGGAACTGTTCTAGCAATGAAAAGTGACTCGGTCGACCCACAAAGTAAAAGGTCGAGAAAGGGGAGATCGACCACAGTGCGCGTGCGTGGGGCCTTAGCGGCCGCTTCAGCGGCGGGACAGCCCATGAAGATCGTGGGCTTCAATTTCGTCTACGGGCTACGCCCAGCCCAACTCCTCGAGTCGGGGATCACTGATGCCGAAGTGATGAGCGACTTCATGAACAACGGTCTTTCGAATCTGGGTCTTCACTTCGTCCTCGCTAGTGCAGTCACGACAGATCGTCATCTGGTACAACGTGATCCGGTCGGGCATAACGCCGCTGTAGCTAATCGGCCCGCGCTTGGTCAGGGGAATGCCTTCGTAAAGCCCGAAGAGAGGGCGCCCCGGCGCTTGGTCATCAACAATGATCGCCAAATTTTCGATTTGCGCCGATAGTTCGGCCGGCAGCGCTGCGAGAGACTCGCCCACCAACTCTTCGAAGCGTTCGTTAGTTATCTCGAACATCAACGAAGCGTATAGGCCCTTTGGTTGAGTGCCGGCGACGTAATGCCAGCGTCGAGGTACGAACAAAAACCAGCAACGTCGTCCCGTTGAGATGCAGCCATCTAGACGGGGCTACTCACCTCTCAGTAGGTATCGATCTGTCCCACCAGATGGTGCTCAACTCTCTCAAACGCAATGTTGGTTGCGCGATTAAGAAGTCGCGGACTTCGTTTTCTCGCGCCGAGGGCAGACAGAGTCGAATACGCATGAAATGCGCGGCCTGTTCCAGGTTCTGTTCCGCGCGCATTGGGCCGCTCCACTGCTCGCGGTTCGCGTGAACTCCGATCTCTTCAAGGACGTCGACTAGATCTGACGGGGTCGGCCCCACTGGTCGTTCGAGCTGCCAGAAGTGCCGCCACGCCGCGGTCATTGGCGCCAGAGGATGATGATCGGGCATCTCCAAGACCACCCGGAAATGTGCGTGCTCGTCCAACGCTCGAAGAAACGGCACAATGTCGCCAACGTTGTAGACAACGTGGTGTGCCGTCACCACGTCCGCGCTAGGTGTCGCGTCGGCCACCGCCGGCCAGAAGCCCTCGACCGTCTGACAGGTCACTCCGCGCTTAGCAGCGTTCGCCCGAAACATCGTCAGCATCTCGCTTTGGTGATCCACGCCAATCACGTGAGCTGCCGGAGGCGTCAACGCGAAGGCGGCAATGCCGCCTCCACATCCGACGTCCAGCACGGTGCCGCCCACGGGAACCGCCTCGCGCGCTCGCTCGTGCGATGGCGACAATTCAATAACGTCAGGAACATCAAAGAGGACCGGCGGGTGAATCCACGGGCTCTCCTCCGCCGACGCCAATATCTCTTCGGGCAGGGCCCAGGCGTCAAGTGACTGACGCCAGCGGTCGGCCGCGGAGGTCACGAGATCAGCGCCCCAGCAGGCGCGCGAAGAATCCCCCACCCGAGTTCGAACTCGACTTTGATGCCGCGGAGTTCTGAGCGCACGTGCACCGCTGATTCTTCGGTACCCCGGCCAACGCCTGCTCGACATGGCGCCCGCATCCACGCCACGTCGGCTTCGAACACTTCCTACAGGTGATTTGATGACACATCGTTATTGCCTTTCTCTCTTTGTAATCGATGACTCGTGGTGCTAACCAACGAGCTAGGGCGCCACGGCCGCGAGAGCCATCGGAACGCTTCCTGACCGCCCTGCAGCTCAAGCCGTCGCCGCAAGACCGGGTTTTCAGTGGCCTGGCTCGCGTGCCGGGCGATGGCCCTATGTTGGCGTCGGCGATCAACGGGAACGAGCAAGTCCAGTTCCTGCGCTGAGCGACCGATGAACTTCGCACCGAATTCCTGATTTAGTGAGTCGGTGACGAAGTCGGACAAAGCCCACGCCAGCACCGGCAACTGGGCTTCGTTACCAATCGCGACTGCGGCCTCGGTCGCTCGACAATGATCGGCGTGACCGGTAATGCCCCCTTCGTCAAAGACCAAGAGGAGGTCTACCCGCAAACGTTCGACAACTCGTTGAATGTGTCCGGTTAGTTGATCAAGGGGCTGATCGCTCAAGCCACCGTCGGGGAAATCGAGAAGCTCGACTTGATCGACGCCAAGTTCGACCGTCGCGTCCGCGAGTTCTCCAGCCCGGAGCTGACCTAGTTCGGGCGTGCCGGCACCAAGCGTTGATGCTTCGCCGAAAGTAAAGCAAAGCACGGCCGTTGACGATCCAGAGTTAGCGAAAGTGGCTAGCGCCGCGCCAAGTCCGAAACTCTCGTCGTCCGGATGCGCGCACACGGCCAGAACCGAGACCGCGTCGGGCAGTCGATTTCCCCTGTATTCCCTACGCCTGTCAGCCATCTAGTACCTCGAGCATCGACTTAGAAGAACGTTTCCTCACAGCAACTCCAAAATATCATATACCCCCAGGGGTATAGCAACAGCGTACCGGATTTTGAGATTGCTGTCGATTCAGTTGACCACAAGGTGACAACTACAGCCACCTCCGTCCCCCATTCGTTTTAGTCGGAGCACGAGTCTCCCCTCGTTTCGCTCCGTCGCTAACGGTGAGCGACACGACTGGCTAGATTCGAATTTAGGCGTGGCTGGTCACGTCACGGCTACGTAAACTACGGCTACTAAGGGGGAGATCATGTATTTCCAGGACCGGTACTTAACAGAAGAACAGCGGATGATGCGTGACACGAGTCGCCAGTACGTGGACCACGTCG
>DAIQOO010000054.1:0-12119 GCA_036787845.1 Acidimicrobiales bacterium | reverse complement strand
CCGTTGGCGCGAAAGAGGGGAATCCACACGGCAAGATTGTCGCCTCCGAGCGCCACGGTGATCGCAAACGTGGTGAGACCACCACGGCGGAACTGTTCGCGCGGAGTTTCGTGGTGTCGCCACGCGTGCACGGCGAAGGCGAAGGGTGCAATGGCGAGAACCCCAATCCAGCGAAGTGGAATAGGTGCGAGGAGCGATCCAAGCCCCCCGGCCAGCAGAATCAGGGTCGCGACACCGTAGACGTGAGCCCAACTGACTCGGCGAAAACGAGAACGCTCAGTGACAATGAGTTGTGCCGCGAAAGCGAAGAAGTTGTCGATCATCGTTCCGAAAAAAGCGATGAACGAGACAAGAACGACGACCAAGATCGATTGCACTCGCTGACCTTACTTGAGAGTACGAATGTACGAAATATCTGTCGGGGTAGTCTGGTCGAGATGGTTCAACACGTGTTGCCCCCTACGCACGAACAACTTGTGCGCGCACGCGAAGTGGTCGCGTTATACCTTGACCCCACGCCGACCGCCGCCATCTTCATTCGCGGGCGCAAAGTGTTCGTAAAGCTCGAAAGCCTCCAGATAACGGGCTCGTTCAAAATTCGTGGCGCTTTGGCCGCGATTGACGCGGCGCATCGCGATGATCCTCACGGCGCCGTGGTCACGGCGTCCGCGGGTAATCACGGACTTGGGATTGCCCACGCGTCGACACTGTTGGGCGTGCGAGCGACGGTCGTCGTACCGGTGAACGCCTCGGTGGCGAAGGTAAAAAAACTCTCGACCTACGACATTGAACTTCTGCAGTTCGGCACGTCTTACGACGAAGCACAAGCGCACGCGAAGAAATTGGCCGAAGAGCGCTCCATCCGTTTCATCTCGCCCTTCAACGACAGCGACGTCATTGCCGGTCAGTCGACGGTGTTCGACGAGATGCTGCGTCAAGCGCCTGAACTTGAGCACGTCGTCGTGTCGGTGGGCGGTGGCGGACTGATATCGGGGACGTTGCTCTCGCGTGATGCGCAGGGCCGTTCGGACATTCGCGTCACCGGCGTCCAGCCCGAAGAGAGCTCGGCGTTGTACCACGTGCTGCGCGGCGCGACGATGAGTGAGGTCGAACATCGCCCGACCATCGCCGACGGACTCGCTGGCGGCGGCGACGACGACGCCATCACCAATGAGATCGTCGCGAAGAGCGGTATCGAGCTGGTACTCGTTCCCGAGATCGACATCCGCCGTGCGGTGCGCGACATCGTTGAAGAGAACGGACTGGTGATGGAAGGTTCGGCCGCAGCGTCCTACGCGGCGATCGCGGAAAATCGAGTTGGCGACGAGACGTCGCGCATCGGTTTTATTGCGAGTGGTCGCAATATTTCACACGAGTTGCTCCTGGAGCTTCTCGACGAACCCTTGGCGTAAGGTCAGAACGGCTTTCAAAGACGAAACGGTAAGGTAGTTCAATGGCAGTACAGCGGCGCTTCAGGGCTCTCACGCTCGCCGTCGTAGCTCTCGCGCTCACCGTCACCGGTGTCGTCGTTGCCGCGACGGATTCAAATCCCGGTGGTCAGGCGAAGGACCCCTTTGTGCTGAACGGCTATCCGCCCACGTCAGCGCAACTTAGAGTGACTGCCTCGTCGGGCACGTACTTCAACGTGTTCGCCGACGTGGGATTGAACATCACACAGAACCGAGTTGACGTCGTGGTTCAGATTCCTGTTGGGGTCACGTCGGTGGCGATAGAACTTCGACTGATCGACAATCAGCTTTACGCCCGCTCCGCTGCGGTGTCGAGTGGACCGTGGATGGCATTGAAATATACGACGCCCGCACTCTTTGGCTTCGCTCTCGAGATGACGAAACCCGACATAAGTTTTATCAAGGGCTACACAAAAAAGACCGTGACCAAGAGTGGCTACGCCACGACCTATAGCTTCTACAGCGATCACGTGGCAGTGTCGAGCCTTTTTGCTCCATCGACGTCGACGGCACAAGTGGGTTCGCTTCTCTGGACCATCACCGTGGGCCACCAGGGCGAGGTGACCCAGAGCACCATGACGGTGTCGACGAAGAGTTCCACGACCACGCTCTCGGCGACGGTCGTGTCCTACAACAAACCAGTGCTCGTGGCCAAGCCCGCCGCGTCGGACATCAAGCCAATCTCCGCGTCGGTCATTTCAAAACTCTTGCACTCGAAAGCGTTGTCGTCGATCCTGTTTCCAAAGAATTTCACCAACCTCTCCCAAGTCCACCTCAGTTAAGTTGGCGCTCGTGGACGACGAACGAACCGAACCGCACTGGCCGGCGTCACTCGCGTTGCTGGTGTGCGCTGGGCTGTACGTCGCGTTGCCCAGCCGCCTTGCCGTTGGTCCTCGTTGGTTAGTCCCGGTACTCGTGGTGTTGCCGTTGATTCCGCTCTCGGCGCGGCGCCAACGACACCCCGACGATTCGCCGTGGGTGCACAATCTTTGCCTCGTACTCATCGCTTTAATTACCGTGGCCAATTTCGTCTCAGTGGTTTTGCTCGTGGGTCGTCTTCTCAACGCCCACGTGTCCCAAGGTCGTCAGCTCATTTACTCCGCCGTGGCGATCTGGCTGACCAACGTCATCATCTTTGGACTTTGGCTCTGGGAACTTGATCGAGGTGGACCGCATCTCCGGGCGGGACCCAGTCCACGACTGCCCGACGTCCAGTTTCCTCAGATGGAGAATCCCACCCTCGCGCCCAAGAATTGGCGCCCGAGATTCCTTGACTATCTCTACACGTCATTTGCCAACGGAACAAGCTTTGCCCCCGCCGACGCGATGCCCCTCACGTTTAGGGCCAAGACGCTCTTCGCTGCTGAGTCACTCGTCTCGCTCGTCACGATCGCCATCGTCGCGGCCAGAGCGGTCAACATCTTGCACTAGGTGGATCAGTGACCAGTGAGTCGCTCGAGCCAACTGCTTGCTTTGCTCATTGATCCTCGTCCCTCCACGCGATCGGCCCGCGCCGCCAGCGCGAGGGCGACGTTGATGCCCAACCATCGAAGTGGCTCCGCTTCCCAACGCCGACTCGTGTGTTGCACGAAGGGGAGGCGAGTGAAGGACGTCTCGGTGTCAGGAGCGACAATGAGATCAGCGAGGGCGTTCGCCGCCACGTAACTGAGTACCACGCCGTCACCGGTGTAGCCGCCGGCACTGGCGAGACCGCTCGTGTAGTCAACGACCACCGAAGGCGACAAGTCACGCGTCATCGCGAGTGGTCCACCCCAGCGGAACGCAACGTCGCCTTCGAGCGTGGGAAAGAGTTGACGGAGCGTCGAATCGAGCGCGCCAAAGACCTTGGGACTCTCGTCGAATCGCTCTTCGACGGTCGAGCCAAAGTGATAAGGAGCGCCACGTCCGCCAAAGGCGACGCGATCGTCGTTCGTGCGCTGTCCGTAGATAATGAGGTGACGGTCGTCACTGAAGGTCTCGTAGTTGCGAAAACCGACCTCGTCCCAGAACGCCCGAGACTGAGGATCGGTCGCGATCATGAGCGAGTAGATCGGCGCCACGCTTCGTCGCTCGCCGGGCAGGGTCGTGGTAAAGCCCTCGGTGGCTCGCACTATGAAGCGCGCGTGCACGCTTGCTCCAGCCGTGATGACCTGTGCGGCGCTCGTTGCGTTACCAGCGATGATTCGCTTCACCGTGGTGTTCTCAAAGATCGTCACGCCCAGTCGCTCGTTCGCCTCCGCGAGTTCGCGCACGAGTCGAGCCGGATGGAGACGGGCGCAGTGAGGAGAATACGTGGCGCCGAGTGCGGCGCTCACCCTCCCTCGCTCCGCCGCTTCATCTGAACTGAGCCAGACGAGGTCACTGGCCGTCGCGCCATGCTCGTGCGACGCCTGCACCTCTGCGCTAAGGCGCGCAGCCTGAATCTCGTCGCGCGCAAAGGTAAGCGTGCCCCCGTGCACGAAGTGCGCGTCGATGCCCTCGAGTGCTATCGCCTCACCAAGCGAGTGAATCGCCCGTTGCAGTTCGAGTCGAAGGTGGCGATAGGCGTCGTGGCCGTAGCGTTCGATAACGGCGTCGTCACTTTGGGGATAGAACGACGACGCCCAGCCACCGTTGCGTCCCGAGGCACCAAAGCCGCAGACTGACTTTTCGAGCACCGCGATTCGTAGCGCGGGATCTCGTCGTTTGAGTTCTCGTGCGCACCACAAGCCCGTGAACCCGCCGCCCACAATCGCGACGTCAACGTCGAGGTGCGAGCTAAGTGCTGTTCGGGGCGTCACTGGCTGATCGAGCGTCGACCACCACAAAGAGCGCGGCGGCTCCACTAGATGTTGAGCTTGGACGCTCCGGTGAAGACCTCGCGCAAGACGCCGACCATAAAGTCGATGTCGTCACGTGTCGAGATCAAGGGCGGCGCCAGTTGGACGACGGGGTCCCCCCGGTCATCAGATCGACAGATCAGGCCACGACGGAATATCTCCGGCGACACGTAGCCGCGAAGCAGTCGTTCCGCGTCGTTTCCGGCCCAGGTCTCTTTCGTGACCTGATCCTTGACGAGTTCAATGCCCCAGAAGTAGCCCGCGCCACGCACGTCGCCCACGATCGGAATGGCTTTGAGGGATTCAAGGCCCTGGTGGAAGTAGTCCTCGTTGGATTGCACGTTTTCGAGGACCTTCTCGTTTTCAATGATCTCGAGGACCTTGAGTGATACTGCGCACGACACCGGGTGACCCGCCCACGTGAAACCGTGAGAGAACGCCACGTGTTCGTGTTGAAACGGCTCGGCCAGACGGTCCGAGACGATCATTGCGCCCAGCGGCGCGTAGCCCGCGGTGATGCCCTTGGCACACGTGATGATGTCAGGAACGTAGTCGTACTTTTGGCCACCGAACCAAGTGCCAATGCGACCAAAGGCGCAGATCACTTCGTCAGAAACGAGTATCACGCCATAGCGATCACAGATCTCTCGAACCTCTTTCCAATAACCCGGAGGAGGCGTGAAGCAACCACCAGCGTTTTGGACGGGCTCGAGGAAGACTGCGGCGATGGTTTCTGGACCTTCTCGAAGAATCGCTTCTTCAATCTGGTGGGCTTGCCAGAGACCGAAGGCCGCGACGTCGTCGCCGAAGCGCTCCGCGCGGTAGAAATTCACGGCGGGTACCTTCACGGCGCCTGGCACGAGGGGCTCGAAGTCCTTGCGGTAGGCGTCGAGCGACGTAATCGTCAACGCGCCCATCGTCGTGCCGTGATAGGCGACGTCACGACTAATGACCTTGTAGCGGTCGAGGTCGCCGCGCATCTTGTGGTACAGGCGAGCCAGCTTCCAGGCGCTTTCGACTGCTTCGCCGCCACCGGTCGTGAAAAAGACCCGATTGAGGTCCCCGGGCGTCAGACTGGCGAGTCGTTCGGCTAATTCGATGGCTTTGGGGTGCGCGTAAGTCCACAGCGGAAAGAACGCGAGTTCTTTCATCTGTTCGGCCGCGGCGTTCGCTATGTCGCTGCGTCCGTGACCGAGACTATTAGTGAATAGTCCCGAGAGACCGTCGAAGTAGCGGTTACCGTTCGCGTCAAAGACGTGCGTGCCTTCGCCGCGCACCATGATCGGTACTTCGTTGTGCTCGTCGTAAGACCCCATACGCGACATCTGCAACCAGAGGTTGCGTCGCGCGCGCTCGGAGTAACTATGACTGGGGTGTTTTTCGTCGCTGACGACGATGCCGTCGGTAATGGTCTCGTGAAGTGTCACTTGGTCCCCCATGCGTAAGTTTGCTTCGCTAGTTTCAAATACAAAAAAGTTTCAACTTCGGTCACGCCTGGAATGGATCGAATCGAGTCATTCAAGAGGTGCACCAAATCGTTGTCGTCTTCGGCGATAACCTCGGCGATGATGTCGAAGCTGCCAGCCGTCATAACGACGTAGTTGGCCTCGTCGATCGCCGCCACTTTGTCAGCGACCAGTCGCACGTCGCCGTGCACTCGGATGCCAATCAGCGCCTCGCGTCCGTACCCGAGTTGTAGGGGATCGGTAATCGCGACGATTTGCATAACGCCCGAATCACGAAGTCGTTGCACTCGACGGCGCACCGCCGCTTCAGAGAGTCCTACGTCGTCCGCAATCGTGCCGTACGCTCGTCGGCCGTCTTGTTGCAGGTGGCCAATTATCTTGCGATCATGTGCGTCAAGTACGCCCGGCGCGGTGTTGATGAGCTCAATCGTCGAACGCTCTTCGTTCGATTGACTCGGTCGTTGTGGCTTGGTAGCTGGCATTGGTTGTTCCTCACCCGGTGGCCCAAAGGCCCCGTGGCTGCGGATAAAGACAGTATAGAGGTGATTCGTGACGGAATGCGTCGTTATTTGGCTCTGAAGTGACTTTTTTCTCACTTGGGGTTTGCGAAGCCCATGCAATCTCTGGCAGAGTGGCGTGGGGCACGTTGAAGACCGGCCCGACTTGAGGAGGGACTATGCGTCGCTTGGCCAACTTTATTGGGGGCGAATCCGTGGCGCCGCTCAGCGGAAAGTACGTGGAGTTGCTGAGTCCCGTCACTGGTCAGCCCTTCGCTGAAACCCCCTTGTCGAATGCGTCGGATGTCGAACGCGCGTTTGAAATCGCGGCGAGCGCCTTCACGTCGTGGAAGCGCACGACGCCCTCTGAGCGATCGCGGGCGCTACTAAAGATCGCGGACATTTTCGAAGCGAACGCCGAAGAGCTCGTCGCCGTGGAAGCAGAGAACACTGGAAAGATCATTTCCGTCACGATGAGTGAAGAGATCCCCCCGATGATCGATCAGATTCGCTTCTTCGCGGGCGCTGCGCGATTGCTCGAGGGTCGCGGGGCGGCGGAGTACATGGAGGGAATGACCAGTTACGTTCGTCGTGAACCAGTTGGTGTCTGCGGCGCGGTGACGCCGTGGAACTACCCAATGATGATGGCGACGTGGAAATGGGCGCCGGCGATCGCGGCGGGCAACACGATGGTCTTAAAGCCCAGCGACACAACACCGGCTTCGGCACTGTTCATGGCGAAACTGATGGCCGAGGTACTTCCGCCTGGTGTTTTCAGTGTCGTGTGTGGTGATCGTGAGACGGGTCGCGCGATCGTTGATAGTCCGATTCCGGCGATGGTGTCGATCACGGGTTCGGTGAGAGCCGGCATGGAAGTCGCTGGCGCGGCCGCGAAGAATCTAAAGCGCGTGCACCTCGAACTTGGTGGTAAGGCCCCCGTCGTCGTCTTTGACGACGTTGACGTCGCGGCTGCTGTCGAAGCGATCGCCATCGCTGGTTACTTCAACGCCGGGCAAGACTGCACTGCCGCGACGCGCGTGCTTGTTGGAGCGAAGGTCTACGGTGACTTCGTCGACGCGCTCGCCGAACAAGCGAGGGACACGGTCATTGGTTCACCCGACAACGACGACGCGCTCTTTGGCCCGGTGAACAACGTGCATCAGTTCGAGCGAGTGACGGGATTCCTTTCGCGTAAACCCAAGCACGCGACGCTCTCAGCGGGAGGATCGCGCGTCGGTGACGTGGGCTACTTCATTGAGCCCACGGTTGTGTCCGGTTTGCACCAAGACGACGAGATGATTCAAAACGAAATCTTTGGACCGGTCATCACAGTGCAGCAGTTCTCTGACGAGGCCGAGGCGCTCGCGTGGGCGAACGGCGTGGACTACGGACTGGCTTCATCGGTGTGGACGAGGGACCACGGACGCGCGATGCGCTTCGCTCGGGATCTCGACTTTGGTTGTGTGTGGGTGAACACCCATATTCCCTTGGTCGCCGAGATGCCACACGGTGGGTTCAAGAAGTCCGGTTACGGCAAGGACTTGTCGGTTTACGGCTTCGAGGACTACACGCGCGTGAAGCACGTTATGCACAACATCGAGTTCTGAGCATTACGTCACGGCCGCGTGCTCGCCGCAATGATTGGTTAGCGTGAAGGTGACACTCAAAAGAAAGGGTGATCAACGATGATCATCGGCGTAGCCAAAGAGATAAAGACCGACGAATACCGTGTGGCGCTGACGCCCGCGGGCGCGCGCGAACTCACTGGCGCCGGTCATCGAGTGCTCATTGAGCGCGGTGCAGGCGTCGGTTCTTCAATTAGCGACACCGACTACGTCGCCAACGGCGCGACGATTATTGAGTACGCCGAGGACGTGTGGGCCGTGAGCGACATGGTCCTCAAGGTGAAAGAGCCCATCGCCGAAGAGTATGGACGACTCGGCGCTCGTACGAACCAGGTTCTTTTCACGTATTTGCATCTAGCTGCTTCGCGCGTCTGCACCGACGCGTTGGTCGCGGCGAACAACGTCGCGATCGCCTACGAGACTGTGCGACTACGCGACGGTTCCTTGCCGCTGTTGACGCCAATGAGCGAAGTAGCGGGACGGATGGCGCCGCTCGTGGGCGCGTATCACCTCATGCGTCCCGGTGGGGGACACGGCACGTTGATTGGCGGCGTACCCGGCGTGGTGCCAGCCAACGTGGTGGTCATCGGCGCGGGCGTCTCTGGACTCGCCGCGGCGACGATGGCGGCCGGACTGCACGCGAACGTCAAAATTCTCGACCGCAACTTAGAGCGCTTGCGACAAGTGGATATTCACTTCGACGGGCGCGTCGAAACGATCGCCTCGTCGACTCTGGCTATCGAAGAAGCATGTCTCGACGCCGATATCGTGATTGGCGCGGTGCTCGTAGTGGGCGCCAAGGCACCCAAACTCGTGAGCAATGAACTTGTGGGGCGGATGCGTGAAGGATCCGTCTTGGTTGATATTTCTGTCGACCAGGGCGGCTGTTTCGAGGCGACGCGCCCGACCACGCACTCGAATCCGGTCTTTGAAGTCAACGGTTCGATTTTCTACTGCGTGGCGAACATGCCCGGCGCGGTGCCGGCGACGTCAACGAAGGCGCTATCGAACGCGACGCTGCCCTACGTGTTGGAACTCGCGCGCACCGGATGGCGTGACGCCGTCATCGCCGACGACGCGTTGGCCGAAGGCGTCAACGTCGTCAACGGCATGGTCACCTACGGACCGGTCGCCGACGCACTGGGCGTGCCCTACCGCGCACTTCGTTCACTCATCTAAATACGGGCAGTGGCGACATCCACTCTCGCAACACGTGCCTCTAGCCAGGTGCGTGGTGACCGCGAGAACGATGAGTCCCGTTGAGGGGTCCTTATAACTAGGTTGTCCGAGCCGAACGGCTTCGTCGTGCGCGTCGAGGATCGCCCGGTAGTCCTTGCGTGAAGGGTCGCAGCGTGAAGGGTGAGGGCGAGGGATCGACGTTGACACGTGGTCAACTTAACGCGGGCTCTTCGACGCGCAGCACGACCTTGCCAAATTTCCCCGGCTGAGCGAAGTAGTCGTACGCGGCGGCGGCGTCGGATAAGTCAAACACTCGATCGACCGGCACTTCGAGTTCGCCCGCCGTCCAACGCGGGATGAGCGCATCGCCCACGAGGCGTGCCACGTCAGCTTTTTCGTCGCGGGAGCGCGAACGAAGCGTTGAACCGGTGATGATGGAGCGACTCCTCATTAGCGAGAGAAGGTCGATTTCGGCACGGCTCCCCGAGCTGACGCCGATGACGACGACGCGGGCAAAAGGATTTAACAGTCGTTGCGCCTTGTTTAGATGTGCGGCGCCCACTAATTCGAGAATGACGTCGACGCCTTCGAGGGAGTCAAGTTCATCGACGGTGATGGTCTCGCGCGCGCCGAGTGCGCGAAGGCGATCGTGGTGCTCGTTCGTCCTGGTGACGGCGATGACGTGAGCGCCGAGTGTTCGCGCGATCTGTACGGCCGCCGCGCCCACGCCCCCGGTCGCTCCCGAGATCAGAACGCGGTCACCGACTTCGAGTCGCGCTTGACTAACGAGCGCGTCGTAGGCGGTTGTAAAGGCTTCGCTAAAGCCTCCCGCTTCTTCCCAAGAGACCTGGTCGGGGGGAAAGAGTAAGTGTTCGCTCGGAACGGCACAGTGCGTCGCCTGCGCGCCACCACCGACGACCGCGCAGACGCGTCGACCGAGCAGCGGCTCAGTGACGCGATCGCCTACGGCACTGACGACGCCGGCGAGTTCCATGCCCGGGACGTCCACTGGCCATCCCGGCGGCGCGGGATAGAAACCTTGACGTTGCAAGAGATCGGCGGCGTTTATACCCGCCGCTCGCACGGCGACGACGACGTCGAAGGGGCCGGGCTCGGGCGTCTCTCGCTCGACGACTTCGAGCGCGTCGTCGTTGATGGTGAGGGCCCACACGCGACGAGCCTACGCCGGGCACTGGAAACGAAATGGGCGTTAGGGTCTGATGGTGACTCTTTACGACATCCCAGTAAACACGCTCACGGGCGAAGCAAGCTCCTTGGCCGGCTACAAGGGCGAAACGATCCTGATCGTGAACGTCGCTTCCAAGTGCGGCTTGACGCCGCAGTATGAGGGTCTCGAAGAACTTCAAAAGAAGTACGCACCGCGAGGATTCAGCGTTGTTGGTTTTCCCTGCAATCAGTTCGCGGGACAAGAGCCCGGAACCGCCGAAGAGATCCAGGCGTTCTGTTCGACGACCTACGGCGTGACGTTTCCACTCTTTGAGAAGATCGACGTTAACGGCGAACACCAAAGTCCGATTTACGCCGAACTCGAGAAAGTCGCCGATGGTGAAGGGTATTCCGGCGACGTTCGTTGGAACTTCGAAAAGTTCCTCGTTGGTCGCGATGGCGGCGTGACGCGTTTCGCTCCTCAGGTAACGCCCGAGGACCCCGCGCTCGTTGGCGCAATCGAAGCGGATTTGGGCTAGCTGGACCCAATCGTGCGATGCAGTCGCACGTAGGTCGGAGAAAAGCCGTACCTGGTCCAGAAACGGGCCGCACGGCGATTCGTGACGCGCCAGTTCGTCTCGGCGTATTCGAAGTCAGCGTCAAAAGCGTCGTTGAGCGCGTGGTCAATTAGAGCCGTGGCGACCCCGCGGTGCTCGTGATCGGGAAGCACTGACACCGCACTTACGTGCAGCGTCTTGTCGAACGATCCTCGACGAGCGTCGAGGGGAAACGTCAGACACTGCGCGACGCCTCGGCCGTTGAACTCAACCACGTAGTGGTGGACCTCGTCGTCACTGAGTGCTTCTAGTAGCTCCTCTGGCCTTGAACCATGCTCGACGGTAGAGAAGCTCGGACCACGTCGCTGGGCCTCGTCGAGCACGTGATCGAGTTCGATGGCCAGCGCGAGATCGTCGGGTCCGCCACGGCGAAGTTGGTACCCGGTGGTGAGTTCATGGTGACGACGCTCTTCAAGCGCGAGTACACCACGAAGGTGCATGCGCGAAAAGCCGAGTTCGTACCACGGTGCGAGGTCTTCAACGTCGTCGAATACCCACGCATAATGCTCGAGGGCGCCAGCCGTGATCCATGACGCTCCCGCCTCGCCGTAGAGAGCAGCAAGGACGTCGTCGGTGTCGAAGGAGACACCGTCAGGACCGAGCCATGCGCCATGTCCGTAGTCAACGCTCTCGAGCAGCGCGCCGTAAAGATGTCCGACGATCCGATCGTTGTCGAGTGCGATCCACACCTGATCGCTCGCGTCGTTGAGCGCGTTGGCGAAGTGCGACATTGAGAAATGTGGACTCAGTAGCGGATTACGCTGCGCGTCACGCGCAAGTCGAGTGCGCACTCGTTCAACGACGTCGTCGACGTCACTAGTTTCGAGCGGACGCACGATCACGAATCCACCGTAGTTCTCGATGTGTAAAGGTTGCGTGGTGAGTTTGCGCGCGACACTGTTTGACATGGACGGGCTTTTACTCGACTCAGAGATCTTGTGGCACAAGGCTGAACTCGAAATCTTTGGCTCCTTGGGCGTGCCGCTCGGCAACGCCGCGGGTCGTTCCACGAAGGGTATGTTCGTCGAAGAGGTAGTCGCGTACTGGTTCGCGAAGTATCCGTGGCGTACACCCGCTCCGGACGTCGTTGTCGACCAACTTCTTAACCGTGTTGGCGATCTCGTCGAATCTGAAGGTCGATTGCTACCGGGCGCGCTTCGCGCCCTTGATCTAACTGGTGAACGCGGACCGCTAGCGCTCGCGAGTTCGACGCCGATGCCGCTCATCGTTCGCTGCCTCACCCACTTTGGGCTATTGGAGCGATTTGTCTCACTGCACTC
>DAIQOO010000053.1:10890-12119 GCA_036787845.1 Acidimicrobiales bacterium | reverse complement strand
GCTGAGATGAATTTAAGTCCCGGAATACCGGTGATGCCGGCTGCGTTCATGAATCCCGGTACTAAGAAGAGGAAGCCGAGGATTGGAATCAGAATATGTAGCCAGAGTTTGCGCTCCTCTTTGCGGTGCTTTGTGTAATAACCAATGCACGCAAGGTTCGTGACGGCGTACACGAGCACGACGATCACGACGAGCCCAGTGGCAACAATGCCGAACGCAGTTATTGGTCCGTACTTCCAGCCAAGTAAGAGTCCGATAGCGAGTCCCAGCACCAACTGCAGAATGATTGCGTTCTGAGGCGAGCGGTGACGTGCGTTTAATTTCGCGAGCGACTTGGGGAATGCTCCGGCGCGGCCAAACGCGTACGCGGTTCGGGTAAAGACGTTCGTTCCTGCGATGGCGTTGGCGAGCGTTGAGTTGATGATCGCTATCAGTACTAACAACCAGAACACAATCGAGACTGAGTTCGCGAGGCCGTCCCACGGCACACCATTTGCGGACAAGGAGAACCCAGTGAACTTCTTTGGTCCGTACGCGACGTCCGCGGCGTAGGTCGAGATGACGTACAAGATTCCAATTGAGATCGTCGCGATCATGATTGCCTTGGGCACGTTCTTTCGAGGTTCGCGAGTTTCCTCGGCCATTGGAGCGGCCGCTTCGAAGCCCGAGAACGCGAGCAACGTATAAATGGATCCAGCAATCACGCCGCTCCACCCAAGGTACTTCGGAGCGTTTGCGTACTTGACCGAGAACACACTCAACGTGTTGTGGTGGCCAGCTTTAACAATGAGAACAATGGAGAGAACCGCGAATACCGTAATCTCGAAGAAGCCGAGCCAGGTAGAAGTCTTGGCGGACGTGCGAATACCTAGCCACACTAAGAAACAGACGAGCAGTGTTCCGGCCGCGGTGAAGACCCACCAACTGCCCAGTGGGATCGAGGACGCTTTCGAGTGCCATTCGCCGGACACGGTGTAGCCGAGTTGCAACATCACGAGCGGCACAATCAAAACTTCCACCGCCGCGTATCCCCAACCAACGAGGAATCCAACCCACGGACGAAGACCAATCGCGCTGTAGGTGGCAACCGATCCCGATGAAGGAATGTGCTTCGCCAGTTGGCCAATGCTCGAGGCAGTGAAGAAGATTCCGATGAACGCGAATATCACCGCGAGTGGCAGCGCCCCTCCGGCCAATGGCGATCCGAATGGGATCGACGCGGCAATTGC
>DAIQOO010000053.1:5850-10790 GCA_036787845.1 Acidimicrobiales bacterium | reverse complement strand
GCGTCCAAGATCTTTTGCAGAAAAAAAAGAGCAGGGCCGTCGCCCTCGTCGCCCTGTTCGTCGTTTCTCCGTTACCGTCGGCGCAACTCTTTGTCGCCGCTGGTTTACTTGACCTACCACTCGGGCTTTTGACCTTCGCCTTCTTCCTCGGACGTATGGTCAGTTACTCGATCTACGTGAGCGCGGCGACACTCGCGGACAAGCAGCTGGGCAATGTTCTCGCGCAGAGTTTTGGTTCACCCTGGTCAATCACTCTCCAGGTTGTACTGCTCATTGCGGTATGCGCCCTACCGTTCTTCAACTGGAAGAAACTACTGAAACGGTCGTCGACCACTTAGTTGACGTTCGGATTGGCACTTTGTTCGAGGGTCAAATGACGGGTTTCGCGGCCGAACACGGCTACCACGACCACTGCGATCAGTGCCACCGTACCGACCAGCGAGTACACCGCTCCGACCCCGAAATTTGAAAGTACGACCGGAATAAGCGACGGGCCGATGACGCCAGAGATGAGCCGTCCGAATCCCTCTGTCGTCGCGACGCCCCAGGCGCGAATCTCGGTCGGGTAGCTCTCAGAGGTATAGGTCTTCACGGCCGGATCCACCGCGATTCCAAAAAACGACATGAGACATCCGAGAACAAGTATGGGAACGGCGCCTCGCACGAATCCAAAGGCGAGCGAGGCCAAGGCCGCAACGACCGTGAAACTGATAATGACTGGCTTGCGTCCCCAACGTTCAATAACCCACGATTCAAACAGTTTGCCGGGGATGGAGACGCCTACAATCACCGCGGTAAAGGCGAAGGCCGAGGTCAAGCTGTAACCCATCTTGGTGACCGCGGTTGGCATGAAGATTTGGATTGAGTAAAAGATGAAAAATGTTCCCCCGAAGGTTGCCCATAGTGTCATCGATCGACGCCGGAGTGGGGGAACAAAAATTGCGCGAAGTGGATGCATCGACACCACTGGTGGAAGTACCTCGTCGGGTGCAAGCGGCGCGAGCGGTGCGAGCGGGCCTCCGTTTAATCGTTCGGCGCGCGCCTCCATCTTTTGCAGCACAGCCTCCGCTTCCGCGAAGCGACCTCGCGATTCGTACCATCGTGGTGATTCGGGTAGGTAGCGCCAGACGAGCAGCGCGAACAGAATAGGCAGACCGCCGATCATGAACATGATCCGCCAGCCCGTCGTGTCCTCGACGTTTGGGATGAGTAGGAGCGCCAACAAAGGGGAGAGAAAGTAGCCGATTGACAAGAACGAATCAGCCCAGGCAATGAAGCGGCCCCGCCGGTGGGGCGGACATAACTCGCACGCAAAGATATAGGGAATTGGGAAGACTGCGCCCATTGCCATGCCATCGGCGATGCGCAGCGCGATGAGGCTGCTGGCGCTGTGGACGAATCCCGTCGCGAAGGTCAAGACGGCGTAGGCGATGGTACCTACGATGAGCACTCGTCGACGGCCGAATCGGTCCGCTAATCGACCGGCGGGAACGATGCCGATCACGATGCCGATGTTGGCGGAGATCGCAACGAAGGACTTCATTCCCGTCGAGAGATCGAACTGTTGGGTGAGCGATGGTAGGACCGATCCAGTCAGGCCAATGTCGTAGGACTCAATGAGCCAACTCAGGAATAGGAGGGCCATGATTCCACCGAGCCACCTAGAGACGGGGAGACGGTCCAATCGGGCCGCCGCTCGAGGTCGAATCTCGTCACTCATCGGGGCACCGGATAAGGATTCGACGCGGCGGGCGAGTTTTGTACAGGATTGTCCTTCGAGCGATGATGCATGAATACTTCTCTAACTCGTCACTAGGAATCTTGAAGAGATTGCCACAAACCGGAGGAGTAGGGCTGGGAAAACACCCAAGCTCGACAGTCGTGACGCTACTAGTAATTGAGTTGTGCCTTAATTGAGATTCGACCTTTCGAGCGTGTGATCGAACCGCACGATCGACACGAGACGTGCCCGGAGGTGACTGATTCGCGGACCAGCACTATCCTGGAAAGTGAGTAAGTGAAGAAGTGCGAGAAACTTCTGAGCAGCCGTTGTGCGAAGGAAGTTATGGCAGTGCATTTCAGTAAGGGCCGTTGGCGAGCGGTGAGCATGGCCGTCGCGACACTTCTGTTCGTTTCGTTATCGTTGGAAGGTTGTTCTGCTGGCGGTGCTGCTTCGGCGTGCGCTCCTGGACCGGTTACGTTGAAAAGTTCTCCCGGGCTTTCTATCGCCAAAGGCGCGTCGAACACCACACTTCCTCCAAGTCATGACAACGATGCCGGTAAGGCACGTGTTCCAGACACGACCCCTGACGCGGATATCGACGCTAACCAGATACACCGGATTTGTTCGGAGCCGAAATAGGGCAAGGATTCTCATCTCCGATTCAGCATTGGTCCTGGCAATGTCTGGCGGACTTTTTTAAGCGAGGCAGAAAACCGAACGTTCCTTTTACAAAAACCTCGAGGCAGGTCTTCGTTTTGCCGGAGTCTGTTGTCACACCCACGTTTAGGCATCGGTTTGATGGTGTCAGCGACGCGACACGGCAAAACTTGTGGCGTCAACGGGCGCTTCGCATGGGACAATCGTGGTGACCAATGAGCGCCGCCGTGCAATTGCTAACCCGTGAAGGCATCTGCTTGAAATTGGAATTTCTTGGAGCGGGCGACGAGAATCGAACTTGCGTTCTCAGCTTGAGAAACTGAAGAAACCCTGACATCAATTCCTTGATGAGTCCTGTTGAGACCTAGATCATTCAGGGGATTTGATTTCGGTTTTCGGTGTTGAGCATCTTGACCAGCGTTGTTGCGAGCACAAGGCTGGTTCTTCAGGGCCGGGAGGAAGTTAAGGAAAAAGTTGGAGGAGCGTCTTGCCGCCATTCACGTGGATCGTGGCGAGGCGAGGGCCGACTGCGTAAATGCGGTACGGTCACATTAGGGTCCGATTCTCCTTCTCCAGTGCTTCTTCGCGGCGATGCGGGAGGGGGCGATCGAACTTGGTGCTGAGGGTACTAACTAGATCAGATCGAAGAAAGAGAATGTTTCAGATTCGTATCCATGGTCGTGGGGGTCAAGGCGTGGTGACCGCCGCCGAGCTGCTCTCGGTCGCAGCGTTCGCGGAGGGCCGTCACGCACAGGCCTTTCCGAGTTTCGGATCTGAACGTATGGGCGCCCCCGTCGTCTCCTTTTGTCGCCTCGATGATCGTGAGATTCGCACTCGCGAGCCGGTGATGGTTCCCGACGCACTCATCATCCAAGACGTCACGCTGTTACACCAAGTGGACCTCTTCTCGGGACTCTCTTCCGAAGGCTACGTGCTCGTCAACTCCACGAACAGTTTTGACGAGCTCGGACTCGGGGAGTTTCTCCGTACGTTTCACTCCGAGCGTCTGCTCACCTGTCCGGCGACCGAATTCGCGCTTGAACATCTCGGCCGACCTCTGCCGAACGCAGCGCTGTTGGGTGGATTCGCGGCGTTGACCCACCAGATAACGCTCGACGCACTCGATCGGGCGCTTCGGGATCGATTCGAAGGTGTCGTCGGTGAGTGCAACGCCGCAGCAGCAGCCGCAGCGTTCCAGTACGTCATTGACAAAGAAGAGGGGTTGGTTCGTGCTTCGCCAAATTGAGGGCTCTCGCGCCGTCGCCGAAACGGTCGCGCTTTGTCGACCCGAAGTGGTCTGCGCGTATCCCATCTCGCCCCAGACCCACATCATCGAGGCGGTCGGGGCGATGGTGAAGGAGGGCCTGCTCTCTCCATGTGAGTTCATCAACGTGGAGTCAGAGTTCGCGGCGATGTCGGTGTCGATCGGGGCCTCGGCGGCCGGTGCGCGCACGTACACCGCGACAGCGAGTCAGGGTCTGCTCTTCATGATTGAAGCGGTGTACAACGCGGCGGGACTGGGGCTACCGATCGTGATGACGCTCGCCAATCGTGCCATTGGCGCCCCCATCAACATTTGGAATGACCACAGCGACGCCATGGCGGTGCGCGACTCGGGATGGATCCAACTCTTTGCCGAGACGAACCAAGAGGCCGCCGATCTTCACGTGCAGGCCTTTAGGTTGGCGGAAGAACTCTCGGTGCCGGTGATGGTTTGCATGGACGGGTTCATCCTCACCCACGCCGTAGAAGGTGTGGACATCCTCGAGCAGTCAGTCGTCGACGGATTCCTCCCTCCCTACGAACCTCGTCAAGTGCTCGATCCCAAGGATCCGGTCTCCATTGGCGCAATGGTCGGCCCCGAGGCCTTCGAAGAGGTTCGTTACCTCGCGCACCTGCGTCAGATGGACGCCCTGGCGAGGATTCCCGGAATCGCTAAGGCTTTCGAGGAGGTCACCGGGCGTGCGAGCGGTGGACTGCTGCGTTCGTATCGCACCGAGGACGCCGACACCATCGTCGTCGCGCTTGGATCGGTGCTCGGCACGATCAAGGACGCCGTCGACATTCGACGCGAAGCGGGCGAGCGTGTCGGCGTCGTCGGGATCACGTCGTTTCGTCCCTTCCCCGCTGAGGCGGTTCGCGAGGCCCTAGCGAAGGCGAGTCGGATCATCGTGATTGAAAAGGCCTTTAGCATCGGGTTCGGAGGCGTGCTCGCGACTGACGTTGCCTTGGTGGTGCAGGGGGCGGACGCCAAGGTATTCAGTGTCGTGGCGGGACTCGGCGGTCGTGCGATTACTCGTCGCTCCTTGGAGGATCTACTGGCCCAGTCGGCCCGGGGAGATCTGAAATCGCTCACCTTCCTTGATCTCGATAGGGCCGCAGTGGATCGTGAACTCACCCGCATGGCCAACACGCGACGCTCGGGGCCATCGGCGGAGAACCTGCTGCGAGATCTCGGGTCCGATCACGGGGCGTCGAAAGTGAAGTCGTGACGAGGAAACCAGTTCACTTCTACCAGGTGGGTAGTTTTGCCGTCGGCAATCGTCTCTTGGACGACGAG
>DAIQOO010000053.1:3407-5750 GCA_036787845.1 Acidimicrobiales bacterium | reverse complement strand
CCCGCAGTGGCAACGGGCGTGGCCGCCGCCATGAGAGTCAAGGGCAAGTCCGAGGTGCGTGTGGTTGCCCAAGCCGGCGACGGGGGAACGGTCGATATCGGCTTCGGTTGCCTGTCGGGGATGTTCGAGCGCAACGACGACGTTTTGTTTATCTGTTACGACAACCAGGGTTATATGAATACAGGTGTGCAACGTTCGGCCGCTACGCCGCCCGCTGCTCGTACCGCAACGACCGTCACGGCGGGGCCAGAACCGGGCAACGTGTTTGGTCAGGGCAAGGATTTGCCGCGCATCGCGATGGCCCACGACATCCCCTACGTCGCCACCGCCACCGTTGCCGACCTGCACGATCTGGAACAAAAGGTCGAGCGCGCCATGGAAATTCATGGCGCGCGCTACTTACACGTCCTCGTGCCCTGCCCGCTGGGATGGGGATCGGCGTCGGACGAGACAATCCATATCGCGCGTCTGGCCAAGGAGACCGGACTCTTCCCGGTCTTCGAGGCGGAGCACGGCAAGGTAACGGGCGTGTCGCCAATCCGGCGCCGAACGCCGGTCGAGGAGTATCTGAAACTTCAGCGCCGCTATGCGCATCTCTTTGGCCCGACTCCGCGTCCCGACATCGTCGCTCGCTTACAGGAAATCGCCGATGAGAATATTGCGCGTTACGGCCTCGTTACAAATGACACCGAAGATAGCGTTTCGACGGAGGTGACGGCCTGATGGAGACGCCGTTCGCCATCACTCTCGACGCTGGAACGAGCCGCGCCAACCACACTGGCTCGTGGCGCATTGAACGACCCCTCTACGTGGACCGGTTGCCGCCGTGCAACAACGCCTGCCCTGCGGGCGAGGACATTCAGGGCTGGCTCTATGAGGCCGAGTCGGGCAACTACGAAGCGGCATGGCGAAAACTGGTTGCGGTTAATCCGTTTCCCTCAATCATGGGCCGAATCTGTTTTCATCCTTGTGAGACCGCGTGCAACCGGGTGCAGGTAGATGACGCGGTCGGCATCAACGCGGTCGAACGGTTCCTCGGTGACCTCGCGATCGAGCACGGCTGGGCACTGCCGGCGACCGCCTTGGATACCGGCAAACGGATTCTCGTCGTGGGCGCCGGTCCCGCGGGACTCAGCGCGACGTACCATCTTCGCCGTCTCGGCCACCAGGTCCGTCTCGTCGATTCGGCCGAACAACTCGGCGGCATGATGCGCTATGGCATCCCCGCCTACCGACTCCCGCGCGCCACGCTCGACGCCGAAATAGCGCGCGTTGTGGGTGTCGGAGTTGAGGTCGTGGTAGGACACGTGGTGCACGACATCGAAGCCGAACGTCGCGCGGGTAAGTTCGACGCGGTCTTTTTGGCGGTCGGTGCCCAGATTGGCAGGCGAGTCGACATTCCCGCCGGGGACTCGTCCAAGGTCATCGACGCGGTGTCGTTCCTCCATCAGGTGGCCGCGGGTGATCCGCCGTTGCTCGGTCGGCGGGTTGCCGTCTACGGCGGCGGCGACACGGCGCTCGACGCCGCGCGTACCGCCCGGCGCCTCGGGGCGACCGACGCCGTCATTATCTATCGGCGAAACCGCGAGCGCATGCCCGCCCACGGTGAAGAGCTTGAGCAGGCGCTTGGCGAAGGAGTAACGATGCGCTGGCTTTCGACGGTTGATCGTTTCGAAGACGGCCGACTGGTTCTCGAGACCATGCGCCTGAGTGATCAAGGCTTCCCCGAGCCGACCGGCGAGTACGAGGAGTTGGACGCCGACTCACTCTTGCTGGCACTCGGTCAGGACACTGACCTGTCGTTGCTCAATGGGGCCCACGACGTGGTGGTGAACGATGGTGTTGTCGAAGTGCAGTCCACGATGATGACTAACGTGGATGGGGTTTTCGCCGGAGGCGACGCGGTACCTGCGGACCGCACGGCGACGGTCGCCGTCGGGCACGGCAAACGCGCGGCACGGGGCATCGACGCGTACGTCATGGGTACTGCGCTCGAGAGCGCACCAAAGCACGAGCTCGCAACCTTCGAGAAACTGAATACCTGGTACTACTCGGAGGCCCCTAGGACCCAACGTCCCGAACTTGAACGCATCCGGCGCCAAACCAATTTCGAGGAGGTCGTCGGTGGACTGACCGAGGAGAACGCTCTTTTTGAAGCGAGACGATGCCTGTCATGTGGCAACTGCTTCGAGTGCGACAACTGCTTTGGGGTCTGTCCGGATAACGCAGTCATCAAACTCGGAGATGGCCAGCGCTACCAATTCGACTTCGACTTCTGCAAGGGATGTGGGATCTGCGTGAAGGAGTGTCCGTGCGGCGCCATCACCATGGTCCCGGAGAGAA
>DAIQOO010000053.1:0-3307 GCA_036787845.1 Acidimicrobiales bacterium | reverse complement strand
GGGATCTGCGTGAAGGAGTGTCCGTGCGGCGCCATCACCATGGTCCCGGAGAGAACCTGAGCGGACGGCGAAAGTGGGCCGAGCCGTAGCCGAAGTGTCATGCAGCGTGATGTGGCCCGTCCTTTGTTCGGTTGGTCTCTGGGACAACGATGCCGATACGAGCAACGCGTACACACGTCCAAGCTGCCTCCAACCGATGATTCACCAACTGTCCTCACGATTCAAGCCGAGAGCGGGCGACGAGAATCGAACTCGCGTTCTCAACTTGGAAATAGGGCATAACTATGCTATAGTTAGGGCATGAGCAGAGTACGAGTAAGCACAACAGTCGATGGTGACCTATTAGATGAAGCCCGGCGACTGCGTTCCAATGCCAATGACGCAATGCTGCTTGACGAGGCGCTGGGCGCGCTTGTCGCTCGTCATCGTGCGGGTGAGATTGACGCCGCCTACGTCGCGTACGACGAATTCCCGATTGAAGAATCCGATGATTGGGGAAACCTTGCTGCGTTTCGTGCTGGTGCCGCCTCCTCGTGACACCAATTCCGCTGAGGGGTGAACTCTGGTGGTGCGAGTTGCCAGAGATTCAAAGAAGACCCGTGGTAGTGATTTCTCGCGATGCGGCCATTCCGAGGTTGCGGCGAACGTTGGTCGCACCCTGCACAACGACGATTCGTAATCTCCCAAGCGAGGTCGTCCTCGAGCCAGGAGACGATCCGATTAGTCGTCGTTGCGCGGTCAACCTTGATTCGGTCGAGAGTGTTTCGATCTCGATCTTGGTGGAGAGAATTGGACGCCTCAGCGACGGGCGAATGCGCCAGATCTGCTCCGCACTTGACATTGCCGTCAGTTGTGGGGCGTAGGTCACTCGATGCATCAATAACAAAAAACGTGGATCAACCGATTTGGGAATGATATGGAGAAGTGCTCTTGGAGCAAGCGACGGGAATCGAATTAGCGTTCTCAGCTTCTACTCACGTTGTTTCGTCTGATTCTCGGTCCTCTCCAACGCGCGTTGACAGTCACCGGACATCTTGCAAAAGTGGGTATCCATGTCACTACCAGTTACTGATTTTTGGCGCGCGAACTTCCTGATGCCAGCGTTGTCCTGGTAGTTAGACGGATACACTCTTCTTGCAATATGCCGGCGCCCGTCGATGTATGTTGAAAGGTGCGCAGAGTGGCCCGTCGGTGGGATTCAAGATGGCCAATAGCGATCATCCTCTGCCTCGTGCCCGTGGGGGTGAGTGCCGCCTCCGCCTCCGCCTCGCGTTCGATTACGTTCCCAACGTTTGCGTGTTCCGTAACGCAGTCGGCCGTGTTCTCCGACCCAGGGTGCGCTTTCCAGGGCCGCCATATCGGTGGCGAGACGCTACGTGGCGTGCCGTCGTTCGCTCACGCCGGCGAACCGCACGCGGGCATCCTCCCGCCAGCCAATCCTCCCGTCAGTGTGCCGGAGGTACCGACGTACGGTACAGGTTGCACGTACTCCGCCAGCCCCGACAGTTCATCGAGCTGCACGCAGGCGGCGACGACCGCGACCGACAACGCTCGCGCCTTGGAAAGAATCGCTCCAATCTCGTTCGACATCGCCGCCTTTGACGCCATGCCGATCGCCCAACAGCTTTTCGTCATATCGAACCTTGAGCGGGTCGATCGTGGTCTTAAGCCGGCGCTCTACATGACGACGCAGTTGAACCAATATGCCCGGGTCGGCGTTGACACTCGCACCGACCCGAGCATTCCCTCGATCCTGACCGGTGGAGCGCGTCGCGCCTACGGCGGCAGTAACTGGGCCAGCGGTTTCGAGAGTGTGCTGCACGCCAACTACTTCTGGATGTACGACGACGGGCTTAACTCGGGGAACGTTGCTTGCACGGCGACGGACACCGCGGGGTGCTGGGGCCACCGCGACAACATCCTGTTGGCCAACCCCAGTGTGGGTTGCTACCTGGCTATGGGTGCGGCGTCCACGGGGCTCGCGTACACCGAGATCTTCGTCGACGCGTGCGGCGTCGCGCCGACCGACCAGGTGCTGACCTGGAGCCACGCGTTGAGCGCGCTCGGTGGCAGCGGTCACTTGGCCATCGCGACGACCTCGCTCCTCGAGCCCACATCCTTCACCAGTTCCTATTTACAGGTTCTCCAGGCATCAGACGGCGTGGGGCCATTTTCCTGGACGCTGACGTCGGGGGCCCTGCCGCCCGGCTATAAGTTGTCGGCCGATGGTCGCCTGAGCGGTCCGCTCGCGGGTCCGCTCGGTGTGTACTCCTTCACGATCACGCTGACGGACTCCGAGTCGCCCCCGCAGTCAGTCTCGGCGACCTACTCGTTGACGTTCCCGGGTACCTCGAGCGCGCTCGGTGGCGGCGGTCACTTGGCCATCGCGACGACCTCGCTCCTCGAGCCCGCATCCTTCACCAGTTCCTATTTACAGGTTCTCCAGGCATCAGGCGGCGTGGGGCCATTTTCCTGGACGCTGACGTCGGGGGCCCTGCCGCCCGGCTATAAGTTGTCGGCCGATGGTCGCCTGAGCGGTCCGCTCGCGGGTCCGCTCGGTGTGTACTCCTTCACGATCACGCTGACGGACTCCGAGTCGCCCCCGCAGTCAGTCTCGGCGACCTACTCGTTGACGTTCCCGGGTACCTCGAGCGCGCTTCTCGGAGTGCTGGCGGTGGCCGGCGACGGTCAGGCCATGGTCTCGTGGGCAGTCCCGGCAAATGACGGTGGCTCATCCCTGAGGGGATACACGGTCACGTCGACTCCGGACGGGCTGAGTTGTTCCACTTTGGGGGCTACCAGTTGTGTGGTGACGGGGCTCGTGAACGGAACCTTGTACACCTTCACCGTGATGGCGGTCAATCTCTACGGAGGCGGAGCGGTGTCGTCGCCTTCGACGAGCGTCACGCCAATGGGTCTGCCCGAGCGGCCGATCGGCGTCAGTGCGGTCGCCGCCAATCAGCGCGCAACGGTCTCGTGGAAGGCGCCGATGAGCGACGGCGGCGCACCCATTGTCGGGTACGTGGTCACGTCTGCCCGTGGGGGCGAGACCTGTTCGACCACCGGGACCGTGAGCTGCGTCGTCACCGGGCTCACCAACGCGACGCGGTACGCCTTCACCGTCCAGGCGTCTAATGCCCTAGGCTCCGGACCGGCGTCAGCACCGTCCAACCTGGTCACACCCCTGGGCTCCCTCGGGGCGATGACGGTCGATGCCCTGTCGGAGGCCAGGGGCTCCAGCACCATCACCATCACCATCACCATCACCCGATTCTCGCGAACCAGCAGCGCACGAGTCGTCGGTTAC
>DAIQOO010000158.1:0-3284 GCA_036787845.1 Acidimicrobiales bacterium | reverse complement strand
GGGAGAGGGAAGGGCGAGGTGGTGAAAAAGCGAACATATGTTCGTAAGAGTAGCCGGTGACGTGTAACTTGACAAACCCATCAAACGGTGAGACAATTAGGTATGGAGAAAATCACCTTTAGCAACATGGCCCTTTGGATTACTAGCGAATCGGACGCCTATGAGTACATGGAACGACTCCGTTGGCCTGATGGGGAGGTCGTTTGCCCCCACTGTGGCGTCTTGCGTGTCGATCACTACTTCCTAAAGCCTGACAACGGAGTGAGCCGTAAGACCACCAGGGGCGCAGTCTCAGAGCGTCGAGTGTGGAAGTGCAAGGACTGTCGCAAGCAGTTCTCCGTGACCACCGGAACGGTCTTTCACGGTTCCAAGGTGTCGCTACGAATCTGGCTCTTTGTGTTCTTTGAAATGTGCGCGAACAAGAACGGTATTGCCGCGAGGGAGATTGCCCGAAAGTACGGCGTAGCCCCAAAAACGGCCTGGTTTATGACTCAGCGAATCCGCGAGGCCATGATGAACGACTCCACCGGCAAGTTGTCGGGCAACATCGTGATGGACGAAACCTACATTGGTGGCAAGCCTGAGAACTGGCACGCCAACGACCCTCGCAGGGCGAAGAACGGCAATTCAACGTCACCTAAAACGGCTGTAGTTGCCCTTATCTGCGAAGAGTCCGGCGAGGTACGCACGAAGGTACTCACGACTGTTTCAGGCCCGAACATTCGACAGATCATCAAAGAGAACATCGAGACTGGTTCGTCCATATTGCACACGGACTCAGCCGGTGTCTATCGCACTATCGGCAAAGAGATGGTCGCCCACCACGTTGTCAATCACCACGTAGGGCAGTACGTCACGGAGCTTTCAGACGGTACCAACAAAGCGGAGAACTTCTTTAGCCAGTTGAAGCGCTCGATTAGTGGCACATACCACAACATCAGTCCTGAGCACTTGCACAGATACCTCTCGGAGTTCGCGTTCCGTCACTCGACGCACACTCTGAGTGATACAGAGCGCATGATTAGATTGATGGGGCTAGTACCAGGGCTTCGTTTGAGTTACCGGCCTCTTAGACACCTACAAAATGGCGCCTTGGCCTGGTAACTCTTGGTTCTTGGCTGAATTCGTAGGCAAGACCTTCGACCCATATTCTCTGCTCATTCAGGATCGTTTTACTCTTATTTTGAGCTCTAGTACTGAAGATGGTAATAACTGCCGCAAGGACAAAGAATGGTCCCAGTACGACGACTAGCAGTAGCCCTATCCATGTCCCCAGCAATGGCAACGACGAAACTTGAACTACTAGCCTCCCATTGAACTTTTGAAATATTTCAACCTGCTCGACGGTAAGTCCACTCAGGTCTGGTTTATTCAGAGACCTAATTCTTTCCTTTACTGATTCGTCCATATTGCGCGCTAGCAACATTGCTGAAACCATCCGAGCCGGGGTGAGTTCGTCGGCGACTTGAATCGCTGCTTCTACGCGGAGAATCAGTGCTCCTACGGCCTCATTGTCATACGGGAAGGTGCAGTCTCGACGCGCATCATATATTTCGTCTCGCAACTGCCAGAGTCTCTCTTTGAGCTGGGGACGTAACAAGATACGAGGAGCCGCGACAATGACCCCTGAAAACACTGCGAAGGCAGCGACGATGAAGAGAATGACCAAGATGCTCATTAATACCTCACGTTGAACAGCGTAGCGAACGATATAACACAACGGTCACCGCTCAGGGGGCGACGAGGGCCCCAGCCCAGGCAACCTCTGAGGCATAATACCTGATCGGAGCTTCTCGTTTTCAGTTTCTAAGCCAAGTATTCGTTTGCTCAATCGCTTCTTCTCCCGATTAAGCGCCCTTACTCGAAGTCCTGCGACTAAGCACGCCGCCACGCCCACAAAGGAAACAGCGATAGTCACGGTCAGATTGACACTGACGCGCGTGGCGTGCCCCGCCAAAGCGTGAGCGATCGAGTCGGTATAACCACCGACCACGCAGATTACCGCGACAAGGCCGACCCATCCGATTGCCTGGCTGGAGATTTCATACCAAAATGGGATTTTTTCTTCGTGCGACGCCACTACCACCCCCGTGCGCCCCCATCGGTAATCGACGCAGGCATAATTGTACACTCAATGAATTACAAGGCTTCTAGAATGAACCTATGCCACGCGAAGCCTTTGAAGGTTACGACGAACCAGTCAATATAGACATGGACCCAGAAGAGGCTCTAAAACTACTGCTTAAGACCGATCGGGCTAAAGACGATCAGTCGCCAGAAGATAACTCATAGCACTCGCGGTCACAGTGTTTTCGGGTCAGGCGATGACCGTTAATTACATCGGTCAAATAGTCACTCAATTGCTCGCGACTCCTCCAATTCAACCGGACCAATTCGCGCCATATCTCGCCCTCTGCTGACCCCCACGTCGCTACGGATAATTGATTGAGTTCCAAAGCTATTTGATCGACGCCTTCGAGATCTGAACCGACATTGAATAAGGCATATTGACCGGGGCGATCCTGAAACCGTAGGGCCCTCGTCGCTTCTCGTCCTTTGAAGTCCACTAACTCAACGTCGAATCGTCCCGGCGGGGCGGCGGAATAGAAAAGGGATTCCTCCACGTAAGTGCAGATTGCGTTGGCGACCGACTGGCGCATTGTTGCGGGAATCGCCTCGGACATCTGTGTCAAAAGTTTCGTATTCATCAGCACGCTTGCGGCGTCTCGTGTGTCGGGATTCGTAAGCCACGCCTCTGCAGCTTCGGCGATTTTCGGGAGGTGCTTTTGAAACATTCTCTCGTGATGACTCCTGTCTCGTGGGTCTTCTGCATAGGAGAACATTCGGTAGTGTGAACCCTCCTGAGTTTCGATTTCATTTCGCATTCGGCGAGCAATTGCCCTAAGTTGCTCGCCCTCATGCTCAGCGATAAGGCGCTCGTCTCGCCACAAGCGAAAACCCGAGAACATCAGCACAATCCCAAAAGTAAGAAGCGCCCAGTCAGTCGAAAGTGCGAAGTTGTGGTGCTCGATCTGTCGATCCAGGTAACTAATAACGAGAACCGCCGTGGAGACAACGACCAGAACGGCCTGGTACCAGTCGTGCGTGACAAGACGCCCGAGATATTGGCGAAAATCGCGTAACACCAGCATCGCCTGAGCCTAAATGGAGAGGTTGGGTTTGTCAAGTTACACGTCACCGAGTAGCCACTCCTCGTTACACGCGCCAAAGCCGTCTGGCGAAGCCAAACTGGAGTTATGTGTGGTCGCGTTGCCCTCTTCAGC
>DAIQOO010000157.1:0-3290 GCA_036787845.1 Acidimicrobiales bacterium | reverse complement strand
CGTGAACACCGCGTGTCATAATGGCCATTCATGATCGAGCCCACGGATCACGGCGGACAGCGTCCGGATGAAGACTTTGATGCGAGTCTTTTTGGCGAGGGCCATCCAATTGGATTGCCGGTTTTCAAGGCAAAAGTTGGGGCACACTTGCGAAATCGCCGGAAGGTTAATAGTCCATCGCAGTTGCTGACCCTCCAGGAATTGGTGAAATTCAAGCCGAGCCATGGACGGTGGCGGATCGCGAAGGATCTCGTGGGACTGATTCGCCGAGGGCGCGAAGGCGAAAGTGACGAATCGTACTTTGACAAACTGCGCCGCGAGACCGGGCGAGGAAAATCCGAGTCGTCGACCTACGGATTGGCTAACGTCGCCGGCCGTCCGGTGGTGTTATACGCAATGAACTGGGACTTCTTTGCTGGTTCGCTCGGCGTGGTCTCGGGTGAAAAGTTTCAGGCCGCCGCCGATCTTGCGATTAGCAAGAAACTCCCCTTCGTCAGTGTGTACGCCTCTAGCGGTGTGCGCCAGCACGAGAACTTCGCCGGGCTAACTCAAATGACCCGCATGGTGGAGGCGATCCGTCACTACAAAGACAAGGTCGCTCTGCCCCAGGTCGCGGTACTGCTCGGCAACGTGTGGGGCGGGGTATCGGCATCCGCGGTATCAAACGCCGACTTGATCCTTGCCACCTCGGGTACGAATTTCGGTTTCGCGGGACCCAACGTCATCGAGGCGTTCGAGGGTGCAGCGGTCCCCACTGACTCCCAGAGCGCCGAGGCGAATCTCCTGGATCGCAATATCGACGTGGTCCTCTTTGACGTCGGGGAACTCGTCTGGTATCTCGGCGAGATTCTCGCTTCCACGAACCTGCCCGATCGGCGTCACCAACTCAACCGCGAAACGTCGCTGATGATCCGCAACGTGAGTGTGTCGGATCAGCGACGCGTCTTCAATTTCGGACCGGTCGGCATTCGCGGCCCCCGCTTCGACGATCCCAAGGGGTCGGTCCCACGCCTACCGGCGCCCGCGCGCTTGACGAAGGCGCGCGATGAATCCGACGCCCTGGTCGAGCAGTACCAGGACCTCATGACCGACGCCAACCGCGTCGATCTGGAATTCATTCTCCAGTATGGCTTCACTGATGCCGTCGCGGTCTACAACTATGTGCAGGAACTGGGCTACAAGCGCTACCCCGCGATCGTCGGCGCCTTCGCCAAGATCGGGGCCCAGCCCTTCGTCATTGTGGGGACCCAGCCGTCGTACCAATTGATCGGCGAGACCGTTATCAAGCGGCCCTCGAATCCCGCACCGGAAGACTTCGCCTTCATGGAAAGAATGCTGGAAATGGGAGAGCGGCTACGCTTGCCCGCGCTCTTCGTGACCGACACCCTGGGAGCCAAGCCCACTCTCGAGAGCGAGCGGCGGGGCCAGTCGCGAGCAATCGCGCGCTCGATTCTCAAGGGCATCGACTACTCCCATCCGGTCATCTCATTGGTCGCAGGCGCCCTCGGCAGCGGCGGCGGGCTGGCCACGACCCCGATGGCCGATCACGTGATCATGTTGGAAAAGGCGATGGCCTACGTCGCGGAACCCCGGTCGGCCGCCTCGATCCTCTACAAAACCCCGGACCCCTCGCACGACCAAATCCGAACCACCCTGGAGACGATGCGGTCGACTGCTCAGGACCAGCTCGATCTCGGTCTCATCGACGAGGTGATCCCCGAAGACGACAATCCCTTCGTGACCGTGGAGCGCGTGCACGCATCAATTCTTCGCACGTACGTCGAACTCGCGGAACTCTCAGAGAAGCGCCTGAGGAGCCGTCGCCAGGAGAGGATTCGCGGCCTTCGGGCTTTCGAAATCATTCAAGAGTGACACAATCGCGGATCGTCGAGCGACGGCGAGCCGCCGCAATACAAGCGTGAATCACATGGCTCTGGGTGAAATGTAATGCTGCAATATGGTGGACGCATGCGCAACGAGGGCCGACCAGTAAGCGAAGTGCTCGCCGAATTGGACGAGCGACAACGCAAAGATCCCGATGTTCATGGAGCTCGACTCTTCGGCTTGGTGTACCCAACAGGTCGCGAGGATATCGAAACCCTCATTCAAGGAGTTTACGAACGCTTTCTCTTTTCTAATGCGCTGAACCCTCTAAAGTTCACCGCCCTCGCCACCATCGAGCGAGAAGTTCTCACCGCGGCTTCGCAACTCGTTCATCGAACCGCCACCGAAATTCACGCCGGCTCCCTGACGTCGGGCGGCACGGAATCAATCCTGATGTCAATGTTGGTCAATCGAGAACGTGCTCGCTCCAAGGGGATCGAGCGCCCTCAAATTCTGGCCCCTGAATCGGCGCACCCCGCCTACGCCAAGGCGGCCCACTATTTTGACATGGACTACGTACGTGTGCCGCTCGATGATGGCTACCGCGCCGACATTAACGCGGCGCGTTCACTCGTCACCAATGAGACATGCGTCATCGTGGCATCGGCATTCAGTTATCCCCACGGCATCATCGATCCAGTTTCGGAACTCGCGGCCATCGCCCAAGAACATGGGTTTGGCTGTCACGTCGATGCCTGCATTGGCGGCTTTGTGCTTCCCTTCATGGAACAACTGGGCCGCGAGGTACCTCCGTGGGACTTCCGCGTTGAAGGGGTAACGGAGATCTCGATGGACATCCATAAGTACGGCTACGTGCCCAAGGGTGCTTCGGTCGTGTTGCACCGCGACGATGACTGGCTCTGGCATCAGACCTTCCTTTACGACCAGTGGGGCTCGGGTCTCTACGCCACACCCGCGATTGCGGGAGCTCGGACCGCCGCACCTACGGTTGCTGCCTGGGCGGTGATGCAATACCTCGGCGGTGATGGCTACCGAGCAATCGTGAGCGACCTCTGCGATACGAGCGATCGCGTGCGAGCCGGGATTGAAGACATTGAGGGAGTGGAAATTGTGGGCAACCCCATTGGACCGCTCATCGCGCTACGAAGCGACCGAGTTGATCTCTACGCGGTGGCCGACGTGATGGACGAGCGAGGGTGGCACCTGAATCGCAATACCGATCCCTACGGTCTCCATCTGATGCTCTCGCCAGTTCACCACCAAATTGTCGATGAACTGCTCGCGGACTTGGCGCATGCGGTGAAGCACCACGGAGTTAGCAAAGGTGGAGAGGCTCGATACTCATAAGGAGTCGGCGAGTTCACTGGTAGTCACCGTAATGCGACGAATTGAGATTGGTCGCGTTGAGGGCCAATCAGTTAATTCAGAAGAACGACCGCCGTCAA
>DAIQOO010000052.1:7489-12280 GCA_036787845.1 Acidimicrobiales bacterium | reverse complement strand
GTAATTAAGGTGCGATGGGTTTGATGCTCGAGGAGATTCTCCTCCCGTTCGATTAAGAGATTGAGGGCCAAGGTCGTGGCTCCCAATTCGAGGATGGTCGTCTGTAGGGGTTTGATGGGGAGGCTCGGGAACAAGATGAGTCGTCCCCACACCTGTCCGCGGGCACCGACCGGCGTGGCGAGCCAGCTTTCTCCATCAATGAAGATCGCGTGGTCCGTCCATGCGGCTTTGCGTGAGCGTTGCTCCCAGTCATCAAGAACCTCTGGGTTATCGGTTGTGGTACCCGCAAAGGCGAGGACGTGGTGCGCGACATTCTCGAAAATGGCGGGACAATCTGCGAGACGCGCGATCTGGTCAATAATGTTCTGGAGCGTCGCGCCTTCTGCGGCGAGCGAGTGAAATGTTCGGTGCACGACTTCGCCAAATTGAAGTTGTCTGATCTGTGCGTTCACGATGATCGAGTGGATCGCTTCGGTGATAGCGACGAAGGGCACTTCACTGTGCAGCGCGATCAGGGGCAGGTTATGAGCCTCGGCACTTTGAACGAGAGCCGAGGGCAGTGTGGAAAACCGTCGACCGAGTTCGATGACGACGCCGGTGGCCTGGGCGGCGGCGAGATCGCTGATGTAGCGGACGAGCCCATCGTCCGTGTTCGGCAACGCAACGCCGGTGGAAAGGATTAGTTCGCCGCCTCGCAGGAGGTGGGCGATGTCGGCTACCTCACTGACGTGTACCCAACGCACTGGTCGGTCGATGGCGTTCGCGGCCGCTTCGATCGTGGGGTGTCCTCTTCGAACCTGCGGCAGTGCCAATATTTCCGCGACCGTTGGCAGATGGAGATCAGTTGCGCCGGGTACCGTTACCTCGCTCATCGTTGGCAACGCTGGTCAGTCATCCACGGCCAATGGCCAAAGGCGCCGACCCCTGCAGCAAAGGTCGCCGAGTGCGATGTTCGTTGAGCACACTGTCACCAGCAAAGCCTATACATAGTGCTCGAAAATTGCATAAATTTGCGACACATTGCTCATAGATGGTGGCGCCGACGAGCCCTACACTTCAGTCAGTTTCTAGGTCATCGGGATTCATTCCATCCGAGTGACTGAGTGGGGGGAATCGATGACCAAGACGCTCGGCGTACCGGCTGAAGTGAAGGATGGTGAACGTAGGGTCGCGCTGGATCCGCATGCGGTTGCCATGCTTAGGGGTGCGGGTCTGAAGGTGCTGGTGGAGTGTGGCGCCGGCGCCCGCGCCGGATTCTCCGATGCCGAGTACCAGGCGGCGGGTGCGGATCTGGTCTCGAACGTCAACGAAGTCTGGGGTGCGGATCTGGTCGTCAAAGTGAAGGAGCCCCTTCCGTCTGAGTGGAAGCAGTTTCGCCGCGGACTCAAACTATTTGGCTACCTTCATCTCGCCGCGGCCCCCGAGTTGGCTCGTGCGCTACAAGACGCCGGCGTTGAGGCGCACGCGTTCGAAACAGTTAGTGAGGGTCGGGGCCTCCCACTCCTTGCGCCGATGAGTGACATTGCCGGTCGTTCTGCAGCGATCATGGGGGCCTACTACTTGGCCCAAGGCTCCGGTACCCTGCTCGGAGGTAGCGCGGGCGTACCTCCTGCTCGCGTCGTGGTGATCGGGATGGGCGTTGCCGGGACGATGGCTGCCCGGGGGTCGCGGGGAATGGACGCCGAGGTGACCGGAGTGGACGTCGATCTCGAGCGACTTCGCCAACTCCAGTTCGACGGCACCGTGACGGCTACGTTGGCGTCGTCCTCGAGTGCGATTGGCGAAGTCCTATCCCAAGCTGATTTGGTCATCGGGGCCGCGCTCGTTCCCGGCGCCCGCGCCCCGATTGTCGTTGACGCTAACCAGGTGCGTTCGATGCGCAAGGGCTCGGTGATAGTGGACCTAGCCATCGATCAGGGCGGCTGCGTCGAAACCTCTCGTCCGACGTCACTCTCCAATCCGGTCTACGAAGAAGGTGGGATCATCCACTACTGCGTCACCAACGTGCCCGGGCAGTTTCCGCGCACCGCCAGCCGCGCGTTGAGTGCGGCAATCGCTCCGCGTGTACGCCAACTCGCGCTTGACGCTGATCACCCAATGCTCAATGGCTCGCTCAATGTTGCGAACGGTCGCGTCGTTCACCCCGTCGTTGCCGCCGCGCTCGACACATCTGTATCGGCCATCTAGAAGAGGAAGATAAATATGACAACATCGCAATCAGAACTCTTGAGCCGGCACCGCAAAGTGATGCCGAGTTGGCTCTCGTTGTACTACGACGAACCACTGGAACTCGTCGGTGGCGAGGGCCGACACGTGCACGATTCGAATGGAACGAGTTACCTCGACTTCTTCGGCGGAATACTCACGACCAGTACCGGGTACAACGTTCCCGAGGTCGTCGACGCGATCCGAGAACAGGCGGGACGGATGTTGCATACCTCCACCCTGTACCTCATCCGGCCAATGATCGAGTTGGCGGAACGGATTTCTGAACTCTCGACAATTCCCGACGCCAAAGTGTTCTTTGTCAGTTCCGGCACTGAAGCGGTGGAAGCCGCCCTGATGATTTCGTGCTCGGCACGCTCATCGAATCAGGTGCTAGCGCTGCGCAACAGTTACCACGGTCGTTCGTTCACCGCGATGTCGGTCACGGGGAACCGATCATGGTCGTCCTCGAGCCTGAGCCCACTGAACGTCAGCTACGTACAGAGTGGGAACAGGCTGCGCAGTCCCTTCGGTGAGCTCTCGGATAAGGAATTCATCAACGCGTGCGTCAGAGATTTGCGTGACGTCATCGAGACCACTACCTCGGGCGACGTGGCGTGCATGATTGCCGAGCCGATTCAAGGGGTTGGCGGATTCATCGTGCCCCCCGACGGATTCTTTGGAGCGATGAAGAAGGTGCTCGACGAGTACGGAATCCTGTTTGTTTCCGACGAGGTCCAAACCGGCTGGGGCCGGACCGGTGACCACTTCTGGGGTTTTCAGGCGCACGACATCCAGCCCGATCTTCTCACTTTCGCCAAGGGTCTCGGCAACGGGCTCGCTATCGGTGGCGTGGTTGGACGGCCCGAATTGGTCGATTCGGTGCGAGCCAATTCAATCTCTACGTTCGGGGGCAACCCACTGTCGAGTGCGGGCGCGTTGGCCAACCTCAACTACATTCTCTCGCACGATCTCCAGCGCAACGCGTTGAACGTGGGCAACTATCTTCGCGATCAGCTTCAAACGCGCGCCGGAGCTTTCGACGTGGTGGGTGAGATTCGCGGTAGAGGACTGATGATCGGAGTCGAATTGGTCGAACCTGGGTCGCTCGTTCCGAATTCTCTCGCCGCTCAGTCGGTGCTTGAAGCGTGCCGACGTGGCGGCGTGTTGATCGGAAAGGGTGGCCTCCACAACAACGTGTTGCGGATCGCTCCGCCGATGAGTGTCACCATGGATGAAGCAGCTACCGCCATTGAAGTGCTGACCGAGGCGTTGCGCGACGCTGATCAAGCCGTCCAAGGACATAGTGCAGAGACGAGGATTCTTGTATGAAGCGAATTACCCACTGGATCGACGGCCAGTCGTGGGTCGGTGACGCGAAGCGCCACGGCAAGATCTTCGACCCGGCCACCGGCGTGCAGACCGGTGAAGTTGACTTTGCCACCAACGCCGAAGTGGACGCCGCGGTCGCCGCGGCTACTGCGGCCTTTCCGGCCTGGCGTGCTACGTCGTTGGCGAAGCGCACGACTGCACTGTTCGCGTTGCGTGAACTGCTCGCCACTCACGTCGACGAGGTCGCGGCCATTCTGACCAGCGAGCACGGCAAGGTTACGAGCGACGCCGCCGGCGAAGTGGCCCGAGGACTCGAAGTAGTTGAGTTCGCGTGCGGGATCGCTCAGCTCTTGAAGGGCGAGTTCACCGAGAACGCGTCGACCGGAGTGAACGTGCACTCACTGCGCCAACCACTCGGAGTGGTGGCCGGCATCACGCCGTTCAACTTTCCCGCGATGGTGCCCTTGTGGATGTTTCCCTTGGCCATCGCCTGTGGCAACACCTTCGTGTTGAAGCCATCGGAGAAGGACCCTTCCGCATCAAATTTCCTCGCGGAACTGGTGGCCGAAGCCGGCATCCCTCACGGGGTCTTCAACGTGGTCCATGGTGACAAAGTTGCGGTCGATCGGATCCTCACTCATCCGGGGATTGCGGCGGTCAGTTTTGTGGGATCGACCGCCGTGGCCCGTCACGTCTACGAGACCGCTGCTCACGAAGGCAAGCGGGTGCAAGCACTTGGTGGCGCGAAGAATCATATGGTGGTCCTGCCTGACGCGGACATGAGCGACGCCGCCGAAGCCGCGGTGAGCGCCGGTTATGGCTCGGCCGGTGAACGGTGTATGGCCGCGTCGGTCCTCGTGGCGGTGGGCGGTTGTGGCGACGAGTTGGTCGAACGCATCCAAGCGCGAGTGGCGCGACTGACGGTCGGTGTTGGCTCTAACGCGGACTCTGAGATGGGTCCACTCGTGACCGCCGAGCATCGTAATCGCGTGGCCTCCTACCTCGGAATTGGAGAAGCCGAAGGCGCGAAGATTGCCATTGACGGGCGCAATCACGACGTGAAGGGAGCGCCCGACGGCTATTGGCTCGGGCCGTGTCTGATTGATGAGGTCTCGGTCGACATGCGGGTCTACACCGAGGAAATCTTCGGACCAGTTCTGTGCATCATTCGAGTCGAAACGTTTGATGACGCCCTTGCGCTGATTGAACGCAACGGTTACGGTAACGGCGCCGCAATCTTCACCAGTGACGGCG
>DAIQOO010000052.1:2479-7389 GCA_036787845.1 Acidimicrobiales bacterium | reverse complement strand
TAGTGAACGTTTCCGAAGGGGGAACCCGTAATGAGTAATGAAGATAAGGGAATGCCCGAGATCGTACGAGCCGCCCTGATCCAGACCAAATGGACCGGCGATAAGCAGTCGATGATCGAAGCCAACGTGGCCTTGGCGCGTCAAGCCGCCAGCCAAGGCGCGCAGATTGTTTGCTTTCAAGAACTCTTCTACGGTCCGTACTTCTGCCAAGTGCAGGACCCCGAGTACTTCTCCTATACCGAAGCTGTTCCGGGCGGACCCACCACAGAATTGATGTGCGATCTGGCTCGAGAAACGGGAATGGTACTCGTCGTTCCGGTCTACGAGGTCGAGCAAGAAGGCCTTTTTTACAACACTGCGTTCGTCATCGACGCAGATGGTACGTACTTGGGTAAATATCGTAAGCACCACCTCCCTCAGGTCAAGGGATTCTGGGAGAAATTCTATTTCCGACCCGGGAATCTGGGCTATCCGGTCTTCCACACCGCCGTGGGACCGATTGGTGTCTACATCTGTTACGACCGGCACTTCCCCGAAGGTTGGCGGGCCCTGGGTCTTGCGGGTGCTCGAATTGTGTTCAATCCTTCGGCAACGAGCCGGGGGCTATCTTCCTATCTTTGGAACCTCGAGCAGCCCGCCGCCGCCGTGGCGAACGAATACTTCGTTGGAGCGATTAATCGAGTGGGGATCGAAGAACTCGGGGATAACGATTTCTACGGGTCGTCGTACTTCGTGGATCCTCGCGGTCAGAAAGTTGGCGACGCCGCTTCAGACTCCCAGGATGAATTGATTGTCCGTGACCTCGACATGAGTGTGTTCAAAGACGTCCGCCACACGTGGGCGTTCTACCGGGATCGCCGACCAGATAGTTACGGGAGCCTGACGGCCCCCTAAGGAAAGTGAAGCATGATCATGAGAGTGGGGAGAGCAGTCGTATGAAGGTGCTAATCAGTGGAGGTACCGTCGTCAACGCGTCTGGTCCGTTTGCGGCCGACGTACTCGTCGATGGCGAAATCATTGTTGGGCTCAGCGCTCGAGGTTCGACAAATTCAATCGATTGGGCGAGCAGTGCCGATCGGGTGATCGATGCCACCGGGCAGTTAGTCATCCCCGGGGGCATTGACGGACATACTCACATGGAGATGCCCTTCGGTGGCACCCAATCGGCGGACACCTTTGAGACGGGAACTCGGGCCGCGGCTTTTGGCGGGACCACCACCATCATCGACTTCGCCATCCAATCCAAGGGGGGCAGCCTTCGCGAGAGCCTCGACAAGTGGCACGCCAAGGCCGAGGGGAACTGCGCGATTGACTACGGCTTTCACATGGCCATGTCGGACGTGACTAAGCAGACGCTGAGCGAGATGGACCTGCTCGTTGACGAAGGAATCACCAGTTTCAAGTTATTCATGGCGTATCCCGGCGTCTTCTACTCGAACGATGGAGAGATCCTCCAAGCGATGCAGCAGGCCGCAAAAAATGGATCAACCATCATGATGCACGCCGAGAACGGCATCGCCATTGACGTGCTGGTGGCCCAAGCCCTGGAGCGAGGAGAGAGCGATCCGCGCTTCCACGGGCTCACTCGCCCCGCAATTCTCGAGGCGGAGGCGACCCATCGCGCCATCCAACTCGCGCGCGTCGCGGGTGCCCCGCTCTACATTGTTCATCTTTCGGCGACCGAGGCACTGCAGGAAGTCGCGGTGGCGCGAGACCGTGGTCAGAGCGTGTTCGCCGAAACTTGTCCGCAGTACATATTCTTGTCCGAAGAGGACATGGCCCGCGAAGGATTTGAAGGATCCAAGTACGTGTGCTCCCCCCCGCTACGACCCCGGAGTTACCAACCCGAACTCTGGCGAGGACTTCGTACCGACGACCTCAGTGTCGTCTCGACCGATCACTGCCCATTCTGTTTCAAGGACCAGAAGGAACTCGGTCGCGCCAACTTCTCGAAGATCCCCAATGGGCTTCCCGGAGTCGAAGACCGCGTCAGCCTGATCTACCAGGGGGTCGATCAAGGCGAGATCTCACTCGGACGCTGGGTCGACGTCGTCTCGACCACTCCCGCGCGGATGTTCGGACTCTTTCCAAAGAAGGGCGTCATCGCGCCCAGCGCCGACGCGGACATCGTCATCTTTGATCCGAACAGCGCGCGAACGATCTCGGTGGACACGCACCATATGAACGTGGACTACTCCGCGTACGAGGGCATGCAAGTGAAGGGGAAAGTGACCACGGTGTTGTCGCGTGGTGCCGTGGTCATCGATGGCGATCAGTACGTGGGGGCGCCGGGCGATGGGCAGTTTCTGGCGCGTGGACTCAATGGATACCTACGGTGAGCATCTTGATCTTGAACGCTTCAGTATTCGACGAGTCGCGGGCGGGCGACGAGGTGGCGCGCCGTGCGCCGTTAGTCAATCGCGTGGGACGTCGATCACCAGACGTCATCGAGAAGTAGGGGGGAGAGATGGACTTTGGATTAGTGGCACAGACAAACCCACCGGCGAAACGGGTCATCGAGTTGGCACAACGAGCTGAGGCGGCGGGATTCACTCACTTTTGGACGTTTGACTCATGCGTGCTCTGGGAGGAGCCGTTCGTCATCTACTCCCAGATACTCAGTTCGACTGAGCACATCAAGGTCGGGACAATGGTGACGAATCCGCTCACCCGAGACTGGACCGTGACCGCGTCGCTCTTCGCCACACTCAACGAGATGTTCGGTCCCCGGACGGTCTGCGGGATTGGGCGGGGGGACTCGGCCGTGCGCGTGACCGGCGGCGGACCCGCGAGCCTGTCGACACTGAGCGAGTGCATGACCGTGATCAAGGACCTCGCCGAAGGACGTGCGGTAACGCTGCACGACACGCAGGTGAAGATTCCGTGGGTCGACGATGGTGAGCTCGAAATTTGGATGGGCGCGTACGGCCCCAAAGCGTTGGAGTTGGCCGGGCGTAAGGGCGATGGCCTGATCCTGCAGTTGGCCGACCCCTTCGTGGTGCAGTGGGCGCGCGAGGCGGCGCTGGCGTCAGTGCGAGCGGCGGGCCGACACAGCGACGACTTCACGGTCTGCGTGGCGGCACCGGCGTACGTGGGCGACGACCTGGCCCACCAGCGCGATCAGGTGCGCTGGTTCGGCGGCATGGTGGGCAATCATGTCGCCGACATCGTCGAACGCTACGGTGCCGAATCGAACCTCGTTCCCCCAGCCCTCACCGACTACATCAAGGGCCGCAAGGGCTACGACTACAGCCATCACGGCCAGGCCGGCAACCCCGACACGGAGTTCGTTCCCGACGAGATTATCGACCGTTTTTGCATCCTGGGCCCGGTCGAGCATCATCGTGAGCGACTGAACGAACTCAAGAATCTTGGCGTCGATCAATTCGCGCTGTACCTAATGCACGACGATCCCGAGGGGACCATCGAAGCGTACGGGAAGGAGATTATCGGGAAACTTGACTCGTAGTAGGAACTGATGAAGCGAAACGTCGGCGCGAGCCGACACGGCAGTTTGTCCAACCATAAAGAACCCCAAGGGGGGATAGGAAGTCTCAAATGCAAAGAATGCACAAACGGAAGGCATTGAGTCGCAGCACCGCGGCGATAATGACGGCCGCGTTGGTGCTCGGCGGTGGAACCATTGTCGTTTCGTCAGCCAGCGCATCAAGCTCGTCCGCAGTTGCGAAAGGAATCGCTCTGGCGAAATCGCGCTTGGTCGCCTACACCAAGTTGCCTGTCTTCAAGGCGCCCGGACCAGCCTTCAACGCAAAACAGGTGATGAAGAACAAGATCATCTTTAGTATCCCGGTCAACAGCAGCGACCAATTCGTTCAAACATTGGAAGACGGAATGGCGGCGGCCGCGAAGAAGATCGGCTTCAAGTTCGTCGACTATCAGAACAGTGGTAGTCCGGCCCAGTGGGTGACGGGGATGAATGAGGCGATCAGTGAGCACGTGAGTGTGATCGACTTGCTCGCGGGGATCAATCCGTCAACTCTGAAGCCCCAGATCAAGGCGGCTAAGGCAGCGGGCATCAAAGTGGTGTCTTCTGACACCTACGGCATAGGTCAGCCGTCCGATCCCATTTTGAACGGGACCGTGAACGCGCCTTACGGGCAAACGGCCAAACTTCAGGCCGACTGGATGACGGTACACTCCAATGGCCACGGACAGATACTGCTGATCGGATCGAACGACGTGGCGGCGAGCCCCTTTGGCATCGCGGCCGAACAGTCGGAGTTCAAGCAGGTATGCCCCCAGTGCACGGTGTACACCATCGACGTGCCGGTCGCTAACTGGGCATCGACAACTCAGACGCAGGTGCAGGCCCAACTCCAGGCTCACCCGAACCTGACGTACATCTCACCGGTCTACGACAGCCAGTCGCAGTTCATCATTCCAGCCATCACCACCGCCAATAAGGTGGGCAAAGTCCACATCGTCAGTTACGACGGCACTCCGTTCGTCCTGGGTGACATGCAGACCGAGAAGGGCTCCATTGTCCAAATGGACGTTGGCGAGGACCTGGAATGGGTCAGCCTGGCGATCATCGACAACGAAATGCGAATCGTGGGTGGTTTGAGCCCGGTAGCGAACGAGGGAATACCCCTGTACCTCTGGGATATCCAGAATGTGAACAACGCTGGAATCCCTCCGCAGAACAACAAGGGATACGGCGCGGCAGACCTCACCGGCTACTACAAGTTGTGGGGACTCACTAAGTGATGTTGCCTAAAGGAAATGTTGCGAGTGGTCATAAGCCGCTAGCAAAGTTCACTACCACTTCACTGGGGAGTACCCCCAGTGAAGTGGTAGTGAGGCGTGGTGATGAGTACCCTCAGCACTGAGCGGCCACCCGCGGTACAACTGAGCGACCTCAGCGTTGTCTTCGGAGAGAACCGGGCGGT
>DAIQOO010000052.1:0-2379 GCA_036787845.1 Acidimicrobiales bacterium | reverse complement strand
TCCGTTCTCGAGAACTTTCTGATCGGTGAGTTGAGTTCGAAGAGCCCTCGATGGATCAACTGGCGTCTCGAAAGAGAACGCGCTCGTGCGACGTTTGAGAGGTTTCAACTGCATCACGTTGATCCGATGGCGAAGGTGGGCACCCTATCGCTGGCTCAACAAGCGATGCTCGCCATCGTGCGCGCGCTGGAGGAGATCACCACGAACGACGGTGATGATGGTCCGCGTCGAGGGCTGCTCGTGCTGGACGAGCCCACGGCGTACCTCCCTGAAGATGACAAGGAATATCTCTTCCAACTGATACGCGACGTCGTCGCCACCGGCCAGAGCGTGTTATTCGTCTCGCACTATCTAGAAGAGGTTCTCGACATTGCGAGCCACGTGAGCGTACTTCGCGATGGCAAAGTCGTTGGTGATCTTCCCTCACGGGAGCTGACCAAGGACAGTTTGGTCGAGTTGATCATTGGGCGCGCGCTGGAAAGTGGAGAATCGGCGGCGACGCCGTCGTCCTTGGGACGAGTGGGGATCGAGGTCAATGACTTGAGCGGTGGCGTCGTCAAGGGCGTCAACCTGCGGATTCTCGAAGGCGAGATCGTCGGACTGACGGGCCTGTTGGGTTCGGGATTCGAAGACGTCCCGAGCTTGATCTTTGGCGCGAAGAAAGCCGAACGTGGCACCGCCTTGGTCGGCGGGACGCTCTATGACCTGACGACGATGGCGCCGGCGCGCGCGATAGAGGCGGGGATCGTGCTCATCCCCGCGAATCGTCAACGCGACGGACTTTCGCAGAGCCTCTCCATCGTTGAGAACATCACGTTGCAGTTGCTCGACACGCAACGAGCAAAGTACGGCCTGAGCCAATCCATGATGGTGCGCACGACCGAGCGCCTGATGGAGGAGTTCGATATTCGCCCACGGGGACCTTTTCGTAAGGTCAGCGAGTTGAGCGGTGGTAACCAGCAGAAGGTACTCCTCGCGAAATGGCTTGCGTCTGAGCCTCGAGTGGTGTTGCTCGACGAGCCGACGCGCGGCGTTGACGTCGGCTCGCGCCACGACATTCTCCAGAAGATTCAAACGGCGGTGGCGCGCGACGGGCTCAGTGTGCTCTGCGTGAGTTCCGAGCCCGATCAACTGGTCGAGCTTTGCGATCGAGTGATCGTTATGGGTGGTGGGCGAGTGGCGAGCGAGATCAGTCGCTCGGAGTTGACAAAGAATCGGATAGTCGAGCGCTGCTACAGCGCGGCTGCGGCGTACGCCTGATGGGGGTAGCAGAGTAATGAGTGAGAATAAGTACACGAGCGGCGAAGGACAGCCAGTGAGTGACACCAGGCACCGAACTATTGCACCGGTGGCGTCGAACGGCGATGCCTCAACCGGTGGGCACGGGCATCGGCCCCCCAGGAGCGGGTCGTCGACGTTCGTCAACGTGGCCGAACGCATTGGTGTGCCGGTTGCCTTGCTGATCGTCATCGTCATCTTCGGGATACTCGAACCGAGCACGTTTCTCACCATGGGGAATCTGACAACCATTCTCGCGTCGCAGGCGGTGTTGGTCGTGCTCACGTTGGGTCTCATTATCCCCTTGCGAGCGGGTGATTACGACCTGTCCATCGGCGGGACGCTCACCTTGTCCGCGATGATGATTGGTGTCTTGAACGCTCACATGGGATTTCCGATTTGGCTCGCTATTCTCTGCGCGCTCGCCATGGGGATCAGCGTCGGATTGATCAACGGGTTCCTCTCACTGTTCTTTGGCATCGACCCATTCATCGTGACGCTCGGCATGGGCACCTTGCTGTTGGGGCTGGTGCTCTTGATCTCGGGCGATCAGACCTTCAGCGGGGTGTCGACGGGATTGGTCAACTTGGTGATCATCGATCGATTCTTGGGGATTCCGCTGGAGTTCTACTACGTCTTGATCATCGCGCTGGTGATCTTTTACGTGTTCGACTACACCGCGGTGGGCAAGCGGCTGCTCTTCGTCGGTACTGGCCGCGACGTAGCTCGACTCAGTGGTATCCGTGTCGCGAAGCTTCGCATTGGGGCGTTGGTGAGCGCAGGATTCTTGGCCGCCCTGGCCGGCATCATTTATGCCGGAACAAGTGGTTCGGCCGACCCCACGTCCGGATCATCGTTCCTGTTGCCGGCCTTTGCCGCGGCCTATTTGGGTGCGACCACGATCAAACCGGGTCGGTTCAATCCTTGGGGGGCAGTGTTGGCGGCGTACTTCTTGATTACGGGAGTGACTGGTCTGGCAATCCTTGGCATAAATACATGGGTGCAAGACGTCTTCTATGGCGGTGCCCTCATAGTTGCGGTGGTGATGTCGCAACTCGTTCGACGTCGTCAACAGCAAGAACTCGCGTGATTGCACGTGAC
>DAIQOO010000156.1:0-3329 GCA_036787845.1 Acidimicrobiales bacterium | reverse complement strand
GGGCCACGGCCTACGTCATTGAGACGATGGGTCAATCAAAAATTGAGGTCTTCGCTGCGCTTTTTGATGAACGCGCGACCGACGCCAACGAATCATTCGAGCGCCATTTCATCAACGCCGCCAGTGACGTCGGTGTGCGTGAGATACCAGGAGCACGAGCGTGCGTTGAGACGCTGAAGGGTCGAGGAGTCGGTGTCGCTTTGACGACTGGCTTTTCACCAGCGACGCGCGAAGCGTTGATTGAACTCTTGGACTGGTCTGATCTTTTTACGCTTCGCGTATCACCATCGGACGCCGGGCGGGGCCGACCGGCACCAGACATGGTGTTGCTCAGTGCGCTTCGCGCGCGGGTCAGCGCAGTGCAAACAATCATGGTCGTGGGTGACACGGCGTCTGACATCCAAGCGGGACGAAGGGCGGGCGTTGGTCAATGCGTTGGCGTGTTGACCGGCACCGACGACGAAGAGCGTCTTGTAGCGAGTGGCGCCGATGTCGTACTCGAATCGGTGGCCGAACTCGCGCGCCTTGAGGACTTTTCGTTCGAGTGACGTCGCAATGATCTCGGTGAAACTGCCGGGGAGCAATCAAGTTCCTAATTACGACCGACTTCAGCGAGAATCGCGAGAGAGTCATGGGATCCGTCGCGTTTGACGATGGTTGGTCACTTCGTCGAGATTTGTGTGATCACGCAGTGGGCCAACGCCGGGGCTCATTGTTGGAACAAGGTTCGGCGTGTAGTGGACATTTTGGTCGATAGAGACCGATTGGGTTCCAAATCGCCCGATTTAGTTAGCTAAGACCGCGCGAAACTGAGAACCATGGTCGCCCCTTTGAGAAACCCAGCATCTCGCAGCGCGCGGTGATTGCGTGCGGGTTCACGTCGGGCCTCGGATGCCAACAATCGCCAAGTGGGTCATGCTGAGCCAATTGGATGCGCCCCAATCGGCCAACCGAGGAACCAGGTGGGGGCGACGAACTGGCTGAATTCGGACCTACTTTCATCGGTGGGCTTGGATTAGGGCGACGACCTCATCACGTCGGTATCCCTGAGTCCTCGCGTAGTCGAGAAGTTCGTCGATGCGAGCCATCACTGCGCCGCGCTGTGGCGTGCCAACCACCCGCACGCCACGACCTCGGGTGAAGTCAAGCAGCCCTTCGTCTCGAAGGATGTGCAGGGCACGAATCACCGTGTTCTTGTTCACCCCGAGCACTGCGGCCAGGTCGACGGCCGGGGGAAGGCGTTCGCCTTGAGCAGCCTCGCCTTCGGCGATGGCCCGTCGAATTTCCGCGGCCATTTGTTCGTGGAGGGGGACCGGCTCGTCCTTGTTGATTTTCGGTATTTGCATAGAACTACTCTTAATAGTACCATCGTAAGCATCGCGAGCAAGGAGGTTCGGTGACCATCACCCCAACCGGGCAGCCTGTGCAGGTCGTGATGCCAGACCCCGCGGAGCTTCTGATCAAAGAAGCTCGCGAGAAGGCCCGGCGACGCCGCTTACGCAGGACGTCGCTGTTCACCCTCCTCATCGCGGCGTGCCTGATAGCGATCGGAGTCGTCCACTACACCTCCTCGCCGACGAGGACGAGTAGTAGCCAGAGGGACACGTCAGCGAAGGCACTGACGTGTCCCAGCGCACGCGTGAAGATACTTGGTGAGACGGGAATGAACGGAGCTGCGGTATACGCGGGCCTCATCGTGCGGGCTTCGGTGACTTCCTCCCCGGCTTGCCTAATGAGCGGCTACCCGATCGTCGGCGCCCAACTCACGAGCCACGCAACCGCGATGGCCAGCGATGTGCGAGAGACCTATCTCGGCGGAGGAATGACAACCGCCGCGCCGCTCTCTCGATTCTCGATCACGTCCCGCCCGCGAGTCGTGTCGTTCACGATCCAGATGGTCACCGGCAACGGGCATACCTGCCCGTGGTTCAACTCGATCAAAGTGACATTGCCCGGCTCGCGGGAAACCCTGACAGCACGGTCGTTGTACCATGCCGGTGGTCTCTCTCTGCCTATGCCCTTCATCTACTGCGGCGACCTTCAAGTGACACCGCTGGTCAAAGGCTCGAGCGGGAAGAATTAGGCCGAGGCGATGGCGATGATCAAGCATCCCAATCAACCCACCACCAGCACCAAAGACCTATTCGACGAGGAGGCCCTCATAGAGGAGGCTCGCGAGCGAGCGCGGCGCAGACGCCATCTCCGCTTCCGGATGGTCGCAGTTCTCTTCGCCGTGGCGTGCCTGATTGTGATCGGAATCGTCCACTACACCTCCTCGCCGACGAGGACGAGTGGTGGCTACTCGGAAACGTCAGCGAAGGCGCTGACGTGTCCCAGCGCACGCGAGAAGCTACTTGGCGTGACGGGAATGCCCGGAGGTTCGGGGCATGGCGGCCTGCTCGTGCGCGCATCGGTGTCGTCTTCTGTGGCGTGCACGATGGGCGGCTACCCAATCGTCGGTGCCCAACTCACGAGCCACGCAACCGCGATGGCCAGCGACGTGCGAAACGCCTATTTGGCCGGAGGAATCCTCAATCTCAATACGCCGCTCCCTCGGCTTTCGATCACGTCGCACCCGCGCGTCGTGTCCTTCACGATCCAGATGGAGGAAGGTGGCGGAATCCCGTCTAGCTGCCCGTGGATCAACGCGATCCAGATCGCACTGCCCGGTTCGCGGGAAACCCTGACGGCACGGTCGATGTACCAGGCCAATGTCGGCGTCAGCCGAGGCATGGGTACCGATTGTGGTCACCTTCAAGTGACACCGTTAGTCAATGGCTCGAGCGGGAGGAATTATTCAAATTATTAGGCCACGGAGTTCGTTGCCCGATCGCTAGCCAATCTGGAATACGTAAAGTTCCCACACGCCCTGCTGTTGCACCGTCCGCGCGACACTCGCTCTGTGACGAAGTGACCCAGCGGGTGTCTCGGCCTTGTCCATGTTGAATCGCGCGGGCTTCCTAGAGACCGAAGTCTAAGAAGCTCTGTTAACCGGATCGAGACCTAAGCGCAAGGTGGCAGATGTGTTGCATCGGGCCTCCGACACCGTTCAAGACTTGTCCGGTTGAAGCCGCCAGTGGAAGGTTTGAATCGCGCCGGGAAAATTGGAGACTATGACCTGCGCTGGGTTTTGTTACCTTTCTGTTTGTTGAAATTGGGCCCAATCCGCCCTGAGACGCGGTAGACCTCGGGTCTCGTAACGAGTGGGTTCTGTTCTTAAAACGTCCCATTGGCGGAGGAGGTGGCGTTTGACCTCACCGCGTTATGGAAAATCGGCGGAGGAGGTGGGATTTGAACCCACGGAAGGTTTCCCTTCACACGATTTCCAA
>DAIQOO010000155.1:0-3342 GCA_036787845.1 Acidimicrobiales bacterium | reverse complement strand
GCGATTCTGAGCCAGCAGGGAAGAAGTCGGCCTAAAGCAGACGAGTAGCGATCGCGATTCCCACAAGCACCAGTACGGCTCCTCCGAACTCACCGGACCATTTCTCGACAAGGGTACCTAGGCGAGTACCGACCTCAAGCCCAAGGAGTGACATCAATACGCTCACCACTGCGATGACAATTGCTCCCAGTAGGAGTGGAACCTTGTATGCACCGAGTGCAAACCCGACTACCAAATTGTCCATACTGAGCGCGGCACCGGTGATGATGAGGCCTCCAAAGCTGGACGGTTTGGGAGAGTCATTCGGCTTAATTCGACGAGATTGGATGATCGTAACGACGCCGGTGACAATGAGGAGTCCACCGCCAAGGTAAGGAGCCACCGAGCCAATCGAACCGGCCAGGTGGTGACCCATTACAAGACCTGCCAATGGCATTGCCGCCTCGAAGAAGCCGAAGACGAGCGCGATGCGAAGGCGCAACCGATTATCAACTCCCGAGAGTCCAATGCCGATTGCTGCAGCGAAGTTAGACATGCCAAGGGCTAGCGCTACTAGAGCAATTGCAGACATGAAGTGAAACTAGACGACCCATTCGAGGGGCACGGTTCTCACCGCCGAGAGCGTTAGCGAATAGATTGATCGCGGCAGGTGTGCTACACCCTTCGAATGGAAGTTCACCCGGGACGACCTCGCCCTGCTCATGAAGAAGCTGGCCGAAAAGGACGACTACCTGATGGCCGCGTGATCAGTCAGGAATACGTGGTCGAAATTACGTTCCAGAGCACTTAGTTGAGTCTGAGCACACAACAGTGCCCGCCAGCTTGGCACCGGCGAGCACTGTTGGTTCAGCTAGTGGATCGCCTCAGTTGCCCGGGACGCCGATGCACGGTCCGGTGCCGCAGATATTGGGCACCTCGCCGTTGTACATGAAGTCGTAGATCTGCACGATGAGCCCGGGATTCTGGCGACCGTAGCCGTGGGGGTCGTTGCCGTACTGGCTGGTAGAGGGCGGCGAGTTGTCCGTCGGCGGCGTCGGGGTGCCGTAGTCCCACAACTCGACGAACGCCGGGTTTGCCTTGGTCTGGTCGGCGGCATTGAGGCCCCACTGCATGACGACCGGCAGGTTGGTGCGGACGGCGCCGGGGAAGTCGCTGTTGGAGAAGATCGGCTGGTGGTTGACGGCGCCGATGGTGCGCTCGAACGCCTCGGCCGAGACGTTGGCGACCTGGTGGTCCCCATAGTTCTGGATGATGAAGACCTGCTTGGCCTTGGTCCCGGCGTAGGGATGCGAGGTCAGGCTCTCGGCGTAGCCGTTATTCTCCCCGCGATCCCACAGCATCTGGGCCAGTTGCAGACCGATCTGCTGGTCGGTGGAGTCCGGGTAGGCCGGGTCGTAGACGGCCTGCAACTTGCTCCAGTCGACGGAACGGTTCAGCAGCAGACCGCCGTAGTTCTCCCCGGGCACGCCGAGCACCGCCCGGCTCCACTCGTTGGAGATCGCCGAGAGAGCGCCGCCCATGATGCCGCCCTGGGAGTAGCCCTGGTACTGGCACATGCCGACCTGGAAGCGCGCCACGCCGGCCGACTGGAAGTCGGGGTTCACGGCGAAGCCGTTGGTCTCGTTGATCAGGCGCGCCAGGAACTGGAAGTTGACGAAGCCCTGGAGCATGTGATCGACGTCGACGTTGAACTTGCTCATGTCCTGCAGCGCGGCCGCCACGAGCGCAATGTCGTTGGCGCTCATGCCGTTCCAGTCGGTGGCGCATCCCATCATGTTCTGGCCCACGCCTTCGACGAAGGAACTGCCGGCCACCTCCGTGGCGTTGCCGAGCAGTCCGTGGCCGTAGAGCGTCGGCAGCGCCGGTCCGGCGGACGAGATCGAGGTCGGCAGCACGCAGATGAAGTTGGCCCAGATCTGGTTGGACCACGTCGGCGACGAGCCCGTGGACAAGGTGGACTTCTCGAGCAGCGGCAGGCCGTTCTTGTCGACGTTCATCGTCCCGCATTCGCCGGTGTTGGTGCTGGCGAACTCGGCGGTCTGGGTGCTGGGGCAGTTGGTGAGGAAGGTCGGCACCTGGAAGCTGCCCGCGATCTGCAGTTCAGTGCCGACAACCTGATCGCTGTAGATCCGGTAGACCGGCGCCGTGTTGCCGACGAGCTTGAACGCTTGGTCGCGCATCGTGAGTGCCGGGTCGGCCAGGTTGTTGGCGGAGAACTTCGTTGTCGACGTCCCGCCGGCCGAGATCACCGAGAAGTCCCACGCCGCGTACAGGTTCGTGTGGCTGAAGGACTTCAAGTCTTTGTCGACGAGCCACTTAAGGTGCTCGCCGCGTGTCTTGGGATGCATCGTGCCCTTCAGCGCCGCGGTCTCGCCGGCCAACCGCGGAATCAGCGTGTCGCTAGTGCTGTACAGGTTGCGCAGCAACACGTCGATGCGGTCACCCTCGGTGTAGTTCACGGCCGGGTGGATCAACAACAGTTGCGTTGCCGTGTTGGTGTCTTGGGCGTCGAGTTCGGCGAAGTACGGCACGCACTTCTTGGTCGTGACGTTCCAGAGCACGATCGGGGCAGCGCGATTGGAGAGCACGCCGGCCATCGAGCAGTCCGAGAGCCCGATGTTGGTGGACGTGGCGATGTTGGAGTTGGCGATCGACAGGTTCGGGATGTTGATCATCACGACCGAGCCCGGCGAGAAGCCGTCGTTCTGGTTCTGGTACTGGGGGTTGATGTGCACACCGCTGACGTTTTCGGGCGTAGCGGTCGCCGAGATGTGGACAAGTAGTCCGGTTGGCGTCTTGGCGGGCTTGGTGAAGGCGTTGTTCGGCCACGGCAGCAGGCAGTGGTGGTTCGCGGGCGTGGTGACCAACGAGTCGCACCGGTTGACACCGGGAGTGGGCATCGGACTAACAGCCGATGCCGTCTCCGCGGCGAACCACAAGAACGGCGTGATGGTCGCCACCACAACCAAGGTTGTCAACAGCCGATTACGTGCCATAAACGCTCCCTAATTTGATGCCAAATCCATAATAGGCACTTCCGGGAATTCAGTGAGTTTGCGGATAAAGTGCCAATCCACCAAGGTGGAAGGAGAGAGCAATTTTGATGTGTTCGCGGTTGCGGTATCCGCGAGCAGAAACCCTAATTGCTTGGACGCGTGAGTTGAGTCCTTCGGCCCCGGCGCTGGTGATGGGGTGGGCGAAGTAACTGAGCACACCGGCCTCGTGTCGCTTGAGTGCTCGTGCCGCCTCAATCACGGGCGCCAGACGCGAGTGCGTGGCCCAGAAGTACCACTTGTTCCAGTGCCGCAGTGCCCATCCTCGTTGGATGTACTCCCAGAAGTG
>DAIQOO010000154.1:0-3350 GCA_036787845.1 Acidimicrobiales bacterium | reverse complement strand
ACCTATAGAGCCAATTTCGGAGGTCGTTTTGAGACACAAATCTCGGCATATGACCGAAAAATGTGAATTCTAGACATTGGAGGATGTCAGTGGATTCTGAAGTCGACTACTTAGCCGCTGGCCGCCCGGCCACTTCGAGCCCGGCGGCCATGCTAGAGGGGGTACAAGGTGAACAGCTATGAACGAAGATGCGTAACCCGTCTATACATTGTTCGAGGAGGTGTTGATGGCTCGGGTCAAAGAACTGCTCAACGACTTCGTTCGCACCGATGGATCCGATCTGCCACTTCCTGGTTCGGGTGCGACGTGGCGGCGATGGGACGTTCTCTCGACGTGGGCCGCGCGCGATCTTTCATTAGGGCGGCTGGCCGAAGGACACGTCGACGCGTTGGCGATCTTGGCCGAGGCGGGGATGGAGCCACTCGGCGACTCAGCGACCTACGGCGTTTGGGCCGCTCGATCGCGCTCGGGTGGCACGACAGCGATTCGTGTTCCCGGTGGTTGGGAGCTTTCTGGTCGAAAGGAGTTCTGTTCCGGGAGTGGCCTCATTGACCGCGCGTTAGTAACGGCGGACACCTCTGAGGGCTACCGGCTCTTTGATATCGCGCTCGATGAGCACGTTGCTTGGGCTAATCACGAGTCGTGGCCGGCTATTGGGATGGCGGACTCCGTCAGTGAGACGTTGGAGTTCTCGGGGCCCGTATTGCCCGAGTCGAGTGTCGTAGGTGGCCCCGACTTCTACACGAATCGGCCGGGGTTCTGGTTTGGCGCCGCGGGCGTTGCCGCGTGTTGGTACGGCGGGGCCGTGGGCCTCGTGAACAATTTTATTGGTTCGCTACCTGGTGAACCGAACGCTCACGTGTTGGCCGACCTAGGAGAGGCGGTGGCCAACCTTGCCGCAATGCGCGAGGTCTTGAAGGACGCCGCCGAAGCCTTTGACCGCGATCCGAAGAACGAGGAGTTCCAAGCGCACTACCGGGCTCTTATCGTTCGTCAGGTGGTTCACGACGCCGCCACGAACGTGTTGGCGCGTGTCGCAACGGGCGGCGGCGCACGACCGCTCTGTCACGATCTCGATCAGTCGCGACGAGCGGCCGACCTGTTTGTCTACCTATCTCAACACCACGGAGGCTCTGATGCCGCCGAACTTGGTCGACTCGCGAGAGAGGTTGGCTCGTGGCACTGATTGTCGATGACAAGCATTTGGGCACCCCCGAGGGGCGATGGCGTGACGCAGGACTCCACGAGGACCTCCTTCACTTGGGACCGATTAATGCTCGTCGCCTCGTGGTGGTCTCACCCCACCCCGACGATGAAGTCTTCGGTGCCGGAGGACTCATCCAGGCCGCCTTGTCACAACGTGTGCCCGTCGAAGTGATTGCTGTGACGGACGGCGAGGCTTCGCATCCGAACTCGAGCGCCGCGGTCACGCTGAACGTCGCCCGAGTGCGTAGCGATGAATCACGCGAGGCGCTCGGTCGCTTGGGGTGGCGATCGCCACTGATCACTCGGCTCCATCTGGCCGATGGTGCCGTCACAGAAAACCGAGACGAACTTGATGCTGCGCTCGCCAGCCTCTTGTTGCCAGACGATCTGTGCGTGGCGCCGTGGCGCCACGACGGCCACCCGGACCACGACGCCTGTGGTGAGTCCGCGCTCGCCGCGAGTCGCGCCGTCGGCGCTCGGATGTTGGGGTTTCTCGTATGGGCGTGGCACTGGGCCGATCCCGAGGGGTCCAATATTCCCTGGGACGTTTGTCGACGCCTGGACCTGAGTCGTCGCGCCCGAGCTCGCAAGCGATGGGCGAGCGCCGCCTTTAACTCACAAACGCGGTCGCTTGGTCCCGACATCGAGGACGCGGCGGTGCTTCCTGCGCCGCTGATGCGTCGATTCTGGCGCCCCTACGAGGTCTTCGTTGACGAGACGGCGAGCGGGCCATGACCTCGACTGCGCGTGAGTATTTTCACACCATTTACGCCGCAAGCGACGATCCGTGGAACTTTGCGACCAGTTCCTACGAGCTGCGCAAATACGCACTGACGTTGGACTCTCTAAGGAATGAGCGCTATCGCAATGCCTTCGAGCCCGGATGTTCTATTGGCGTTTTGAGTGAACTCCTAGCACCACGCTGTGAGCGCCTTCTCGCGACTGACATCATTCCGTCGGCCCTGGCACGGGCGGCTCGCCGACTCGAAAAACATCGGAACGTCGTGGTGGAGCAACGAGCGATTCCGGAGGCGTGGCCCAACGACACGTTTGACCTTGTTGTCCTCAGCGAGGTGGCGTACTACTTCGATGCCGAATCCCTTGGTGACATAGTGTCGCATGTTGTTCGCTCGACCGAACCGGGGGCTCACGTCGTTGGCGTTCACTGGCGAGGCGACACGGACTACCCACTGACTGGCGATGGCGCACACGAAGTGATTAACGCACACATCAAACTGCGACAAATGGTTCACCACCTCGAAAAGGAGTTCGTGATTGATCTCTGGGAGCGTGTCGAATGAAACGCGAACACACCTCGGCGCGAACTCTGGCCGTGGGTGTCGTCGTGCCCGTGCACAACGAGCAAGAGTTGCTGGGATCGGCCCTCGCCTCGCTCACCGACGCGTTCGATGAGTTGAGCCACGGGTCGTTGCTTCTAAGAGCGGTGGTGGTGATGGACGCTTGCGCGGACGTCAGCGAGGAGATCGCCAGCGAATGGAGAGTTGCTCTGGTGCGACGTCGCCATCCGCTCGCGGTCACTCTGGCCACGAGTTCAGCGCACAACGTCGGTCGCGCGCGGGCGTTGGGCTGTGCGGTCTTGCTGAATCGGTGGTCTCGAATAGATCCCATGCGAATTTGGCTCGCGACGACTGACGCGGACTCACGGGTGCCGAGGGATTGGCTCACGACCCAACTGGCCCAACACGAGGTGGGCGTTGACTACTGGTGCGGGCGAGTGTCGGTTGCTGATTGGTCTGAGTACTCCCGCGATGTTCGATCACGCTGGCAACGCGAGTACGAAAATGAAAGCCAACCGATTCACGGAGCGAACTTGGGATTCAACGCTGCCACCTACCTCGCGGCTGGCGGATTCGAGCCTCTAGACACCGGAGAGGACCGAGCGCTCCATCGCGCACTCGTTACCCTCGGTGCACTCTCGCACTACGACTCGGCGGTTCGAGTTGTTACCAGTGCTCGTCGACAGGCCAGAGCGCCGTTGGGGTTCGCTCACGCTCTTGAGGTCATTCGTTCCGCGCCGCGCCTGCGCGCCCAAGTTTGAGCCGAAGAAGCGCCTCGGTGATGGGTTCGCGTTTCACGGGAATTGACCATTGTTGTCGCGTCTAGCCACAAAGGAGCGGGCCAGT
>DAIQOO010000153.1:0-3361 GCA_036787845.1 Acidimicrobiales bacterium | reverse complement strand
CCAGATAAGACAGGCTTATTGAGGTCACAGGTCGTCGCCAGGTTTCGCAATGACACGACCGACCCCAGTCCATAGACTCAGCGATCACGGATCATGGTTCGTAGTGTGCAAACGGGTTTGCAACTTGGGTGTGCACGACTTCCTACCAGGGACGTTGGAATGCGCCACGTCGCACATCGAGAAGTCGTTCACTGAACTCGCCAATTCGGACGACGAGTTCACGATCCGGTTTCGTGGCCAATTCAATGATGTGACGGGCGTCGACTTGGGCGCTCCAACCGAAGGCCCGCCGCCTGCGGTACTGGTCGACTGGACATCCTGAAAACAACTTAGGAGATACATTGATGGTGTGCAGTGGGGTGACAGTAGGGGTGTGCACGAACTCCCACCGGGGAGATTGCCCAGTGCCTCGTCGCATGACGGTGAATTGTCACGATTCCCCGCCACTAATTGAAATTTGTTCACGACTGCGTGACAGATTTCAGTCTCTAGCTTCACTATCTCGTGAAGGTAGAGACTGCCGCCGCCACTAACGACAATGACCGTTTGAGTAAATGATCGCGCGAGCGACGAGCGCCACAATCGGATTGTAGGGAAGCGCGAGGAAACGTTCGGCTAGTCGGAACTAGTTAGTGTCGCGGCGGACCCTGGCCGTCAACGTCTCGGACGGGGACGTCGCGGGCGGTGCAACTTATCGATTGATGGCGGTGCCCGCAACCCACCTTCGGTGGGCACGGGTGGTGACCCAGGTGAGAGCTTGACGCGCGCGATGGTAATTGCGTGGTCGTGTTGGGAATCTCGCGGCGCGTGTCCGCGCGTGCTGACTCCACGCATGAGATCCGCAATTTGCGACGGAATTGACGCGAATGCGGTTTGCCGTTGTTGTGGGGGGTGCAGCATGGTCTGGCACCGTGGCAAAGACGATGGGAGGCCACCATGGTAAAGCGTGTAGCTGGCGCCGCAGTTTGTATTATTGCGGCCGTCGCGTTGCTATCGGGCACGGCAGGTGCTGCCCACAAGTCGTCGTCCGCCGTTGGTTGCTCAATCAGCGTCGGTGAGCAGACGAACTCCTTCGGGCAAGAGACCGGGGTGATCTCGGTTATTGGGTGGGGGCTCTCTCCGGGCAAGAGCGTAACGATGTGGTACTCGGTTCCCAACATGGCCGGTTTTCTCAATGTCGACACCGTGGCCGCCGACGGCACCATCCAAGACGTGAGTTACACGACGTATATAGGGACTTGGCTCGGTTCGACATGGACCTATACGGCCCAGATCTGGCAGTCCTCGACCGGCGTAATCGGCAAGGGTTCACCGCTCAGCAGCTGTTCCGTCACGACTTCCCTCTAGGGCGACGGGCGGTTACGCCGTGAAGAGCAATCGACCGCTGGGTGAACCCGGCAAATGGCAATGACTGGAGTCGAGGCGCCAGTTGCCGCCGTTGTTCTCTAAGTAGAAGCCACACCGGGTCCAGAGACGTGGTCCCATAGAAGTTGATACGCGGTCAAGCTAGTGGTTCCATTTGAGCCGCTCCAACCCTTGTCCGAGGACCATCCGAATGGTCTCGCTCATGGTCAAGTTCTTGTTGTTTCCGATTAGGGCGAGCTGCTGGATTAGTTGGTCGTCTAGGCGCACGCTGACGAGATGCGAGTTCCCCGCGCCACCTCGTTTCTCGCTCGCTCGGAAGTACGCAGAAGGTGAGGTTTCGGAGGTCATGTAATACACCGTATGTGAGAAAGCGGACACTGTCCACTGGAATGATCACGGCGCCATCGAGTCCCCGCGACTGGCCAACGACCTTCCTCCAATTTGCCGGACACCTTATATATAGGGGTAGTCATGCCAGTTATGTATACAGTGTCAGACCGTGCAACGCAGCGCCGAATTCACTACCCGAAGGACCTTCGTAGTTTCGCGGCCGCACTGGTGATTGATCAATACCGCACCATTATTGACGTGACCCGGGAGCTCGGAGTGGGTCGAGCAGACTCTCCCCAATTGGGTCCGCCAGGAGCGAGTCGACCGAGGGGGCCGCTGGAAGTCGAACGGGCCGAGATCGCCTAACTGCGCCCGGAGAACCGTCAGTTACACCAGGAGCGAGTTCTACTAAAAAACAACGGCCTTCTGCGTGAGGGAGTCCGACCGGTGACTCGTAACCGCTGAATAGCTGCCGGGAAGGCGAAGGACGCGAAGTGGCACTGGCCCGTCGCGTACTCGAGGTCGCCATTTCTTCCGACTAGAAGTGGCGAACTAATCACGCCAACGGACCCAGAGCGGGCGACCCCGACTTACCTTTCTGGTGAATAAGAACCGCGACATCCCCAACGCCCTCGACGGCTCCGGCTCGCTGCGTCTCACAGATGAGCTAGCCCAGTTCGGATTCTGTGCGAACCACAAGTGCGTCAATCGCCTCGTCGCGCTCCTACGGCCCCAACGCCACCGACGCGCGTCGAAGCAAGATCCGCGAGACCATCGCAGATCGGTGAGCGCTACCACTACCGGACATCGAGCCGTGTTTTGCGTGTCGGGGATCTGGGACAGCGCAGGTGAGAGGACATCATCTACATCGGCACCGACGGGGGGTGGCGCTAGTTGGCCGACATGCTAAATCTGGGAAACCGGCGCGATGTCGGTTTCGCATTTGACCATCACATGCGAAGCGAACTCTTCGAGCGGGCACCGACCAGGGCTGTCGACACTCTTCGAAGCGACGTCAAGGGAATGATGATTAACCACGTTTGCGCTAGTCAATACTTGTCGAAGGATTTTCGCAAACTCTGCGGGCGTCACGAGATCGACCAGTCGGTGGGGCGCACGGGCTCGTGTCACGAAAACGCCATCGCCGAAAGTTTCTGGGCCACCTTGAAGCGCGAGTTCGTGCATCGCTTTCGGATCGCTTCAATGGCCGATGTTTGTCGCGCCATCACAATCTGGACCAACCACTACAACGCGCTTCGTGTGCATTTATCAATCAACAACATGTCGCCAATCGAATAGGAGCTACATTTCGCTCGGCGCCAGATTCAGGCGTAGTAAATATGTATTCGGTTGGGGGAAAGACCACAGCGCAAGGTTCAGCCAGTTTGTTCCATTCCGCACAACGTCGTATCGCCGCGCGAACCGCCGCGGCTCGGAACTCCTTGAGCGTCCTCGCCGCCGCATCAACTCCCAGGTGGATCACGTACGGTCCCCAGTTGCGGGTTCGCGACCGAATCCTATGAATTCCAACAACAAAGGTGAATTTATCTCGGCGGTTTCAAGGGGTGAGCGCAACACTTAGTGAGCGACTCTGTTCATTACCACTCACCGAGGAGATTCAAATGGCCGCCCACCTGACCAACGAACAGCGTCAGCTTGTTTTTCG
>DAIQOO010000152.1:0-3387 GCA_036787845.1 Acidimicrobiales bacterium | reverse complement strand
ACCGTAGAGTGCGTTACGAGTGCCGAGCATCGTCGCGGCGGCGACCGCACTGAGCGCCCCTCCTCCCGCGGCGATGACCCCAACGGCCGCGAACTGACTAGCGCCAGTGAAGGTGAGAAGGGAAAAGAGACAGGTCTGCAGCACGGAAAAACCGGCCGCAATACCGGCGGCACCAAAGGCCACGCCGTAGGCGCCAACTGTCACGGCCACACTGAGGGCGTCACGGCGCGTGTCACGCGGCGGTTTTCTCACGATCTCATTCTTGTCGAACGATCGCGAGCGATACGACGCCGCTTCCAGGGCCAACCGACGGCGCACTACTCTGGGTTCTACGCACGTCGAAGGAGAAGACCGTGTTCTTTGGTGAAATTTTTAGCCCGGATCTCATTGTCGTGGTCGTCGTCGTCGCCGTGCTGGTCTTTGGTGGCGCGGCCATTCCCAAGTTTGCGAGAAACCTTGGCTCCGCGAAGAAGGAATTTGAAAAGGGTTTGAAAGAAGCAAAGGAAGCCGACACCACGAAGGCCACCGACGCTTCTGAGACGAAGACACCCGAGGCCGACAAGTAATATTCGGTGGACATCGTCGAACTCGCCGATCGCGCGTGGCGCGGCGAAGACCCCACCCACAAATCCAATCCACTTGGCGCCATTGGTCATCTGGAACTTATAACTGACGGCGTCGCCTTTTTGCCGAACTTTGGCAACTGCAGCGTCTTTGACACTGACGACGGGCTCGTCATGGTCGACACGGGCTCGATCTTTACTGCCGCTTTGGTGCACGACGAGATTCGCGCCTGGAGCAAGAAACCTCTGCACTGCGCGATCTTCTCCCACGGTCACATCGACCACGTCTTTGGCGTTGGACCCTTTGACGAAGAAGCCACGACGAACAAGTGGCAACGTCCTCACGTCATCGCCCACGAGCACTTGCCGCGCAGATTCGAGCGCTACCTGCTCACTGCGGGCTACAACCAGGTCATCAACCGTCGTCAATTCAACGTCGCGAATCTCGAGTGGCCGAGGGAATATCGCTTTCCCGATGAAACCTACCGCGACGAACACGACTTGAACGTTGGGTCGAGTCAGTTCCACCTTCGCCACGAGAAGGGCGAAACCGACGACGCGACCGTGACGTGGCTCGCCGAAAAGGGCGTGCTCTGCTCGGGTGACCTCTTTATCTGGAATAGCCCCAACGCCGGCAATCCCCAGAAGGTGCAGCGCTACCCGCTCGAATGGGCCCAGGCGCTGCGCAGAATGTCCACACTCAACGCGAAGTTCCTCTTGCCCGGTCACGGACTGCCCATTGTTGGCGAAGAGCGGATTCGCCGTGCCCTCAGTGAAACGGCCGAGTACTTGGAGAGCCTCGTTGAACAGACTCTCGCGATGATGAACGAGGGAGCACGCCTCGCCGACACCGTTTCGAGCGTGACGATTCCCTCACACTTGCGAGATCGGCCCTACCTACAGCCCTTCTACGACGAACCTGAGTTCATTGTCCGCAACATTTGGCGCCTCTACGGTGGCTGGTGGGATGGCAACCCCGCCCATCTGCGTCCGGCCAACGACCGACGCCTTGCCAAAGAGTTCGCTGACGTTGCCGGCGGAGCGACGACATTGGCAACTCGCGCCGACGAACTGTTGAATGAAGGTTCTGACGAGGCACTTCGACTCGCCGGACACTTTGCAGAGATGGCCTGGCTCGCGGCGCCCGACGATCTTGGCGTGCAGGCTGTTCGCCAGCGGGTCTTTCGCACCTTGGCCGAGCACGCCACGTCGACGATGTCGCGTGGCGTCTTTCGCTGGGCCGAGCGTGAGTCAACGAGCGAAGCGCACTGATTAGCAGTACCGCTGCCCAGTAAAAGCAACGAGCCAGCACGCCGGAAAGGACTTAAGTCCCTAAAAACTGAGTAAGGTTTCCTCCGTGGAACCACCCGCCCTGTCCCCACAGGGAGTCTCAGACCGGACACGCCGCTGGCGCCGCGTGCGTCGAATTGCAGCGCTCCCCATTGCCGCTCTGGCCCTTGCCGGATGCACCGTGCCCACCTTTGGCGCGGCACCGGGAGCCACCACCACTTCTCGGTCCGTGTACCACCTCTGGCAGGGATTCTCCATTGGCGCGGTGATCGTGGGCGTGCTGACCCTTGTCCTTATTCTCTGGGCCGTCATCTTCTACCGGCGCAAGAGCGACAACATCCCCAAGCAGAGTCAGTACCACATCCCACTCGAGATGACCTACACCGTCATTCCAATTCTCATCGTGTTTGGGCTCTTCGCCGCCACCCTCGTCGTTGAGAACAAGGAAGTCGCGAATCCCAAAACTAACGTCACCATCGACATCAACGCGTTTCAATGGGGATGGAAGTTCACGTACCCGGGTAAGGACGTGGTGGTCGTGGGCCAGACAACGCAAGATCCGACCATGGTCATGCCCGTGAACACGGACGTACACATCAACCTCACGTCATCAGACGTGCTGCACGGCTTTTACGTGCACGACTTCAACTTCTCTCGTTACGCGTTGCCGGGCGTGTTGAATCAGTTCACGTTTCGAGCGGTTAACACCGGCACGTTCAATGGACAGTGCACCCAGCTCTGTGGTCTTTATCACTCGTTGATGGTCTTTCGAGTGAAGGTCGTCACCGCGGGTGAGTACCAGAGTTGGCTCCTGAGCAACTACAACCCGAGCGCGGCACAAGCAGCCGCTACGGCCACCCAACAACAAACGTCGTCGATCGTGCCGACGAGGCCCTCCAAGAGCCAAGGGAATAACTGATGACTGACGTCCTCGAACCGCCCGTCGCCGCTCAGCCCCTCGACCACGCCCACGAAGAGCACCACGGTCCCACGGGAATCTTGAAGTGGATCACGACGACCGACCACAAGGTGATTGGTCTCTCTTACACCGTCACGGCCGTCATCATGATGGTGATCGGTGGCGCGTTCGCCGAAATCCTTCGCGCCCAGTTGACGACGCCGAACAACTCGCTCGTCTCCTTCGCGCAGTACAACGAGCTCTTCACCATGCACGGCTCGGTGATGATCTATCTGTTCGTTGGACCTTTCGCCTTTGGCGCTCTCGCCAATATCATCGTGCCCATCCAGATCGGCGCGCCCGACATGGCGTTCCCCCGACTGAACGCGCTTAGTTACTGGCTGTACTTGACCGGCTCAATCACGATGTTGTCGGGCTTCTTCGTCGCCGGCGGCGCCGCGAACTTCGGTTGGGTCGCCTACGCGCCGCTGTCGAACTCGATTAACACGCCGGGTTCGGGCGCGGACCTGTGGATTGGGGGCCTGTTGCTGACGGGCTTCTCCGCGATCTTTACCGGCGTAAATCTCTGCGCGACGATCTTCTATCTTCGAGCGCCCGGCATGACGATGTTTCGCA
>DAIQOO010000051.1:6820-12525 GCA_036787845.1 Acidimicrobiales bacterium | reverse complement strand
GCGGGCTCGTTGCGAAGATCGTCTTCGGTATTGACGCCATGTTGAGCGGCGACGGCGAACCTGTTTTCGTCTGGAAAGAAAGGCGCGGCGACGATGAAACCAGCTCGAACCCAGGCGTCGAGCAGATTGGCGAATGTATCGGGAGTGACGTTATACCCGTGCGCGAACACGATCATTGGATAACCACCACTTTGTTGAATGGGCGTGGCACCGTTGATTTTCTTGGGGTTTCCCGACACGGCCAGGGTCGGATACCTAATTTCGGTAACGAGCGTGCGAGTCCTTGACAGTACGGTGGCCGGCGTCGTCGAGAAGTTCAGCACGGCCCGCGTGTGGTCAACGAACGTGCAGCGCGCTACGCCAACCGAGACGCGCGGCGTAGCTGTCTGTTGATGTGAGATCGCTTGATTTGCACCTGCGGGATCCACCACGAGAAAAGGACTGATCAGTGTCGCGATTAGAGCGACTACTTGTAGGTTGGTCCAAATGAAACAACGATGGTCGCTGGCTGTTGGTCTTGACGAAATCATCTTCTTGACGATGGACCACGTCGTTGGAGATTTCGCCGGCGGACTGGTTGCATCGTCGCGATTTGTGACGAACGATTCTGGTTTAACCATTTGTAACAACCAGTCTCGAGTGGCGATCAACTACGTACCACGACATTGAGCGGCTCGTCGCCTCGCCGCATTCGAGAGAACTGCTCAGTGAGCAGTCGTACGACGCGAGGCGTCATCGCCGTTGAGGCGCCACCGATGTGCGGGGAGATAAGTACGTTGGGTAAAGCGAAGAGTGGATGCCCTTTTGGTAACGGTTCGGGATCGGTCACGTCAAGTGCCAGACGAAGGCGCCCGGAACTGGCGTGCAAGAGCAACGCGTCGGTGTTAGCGACCTTGCCGCGTGCAATATTGACGAACAGGCTGTCATCGCGCATGAGAGAAAGGAACGCGTCATCCACGAGACCGGTCGTATCGTCCGCGAGAGGTACGGCGATCACCACGATGTCCGCGTGAGGTAGTAGTTCCGGTACCGATTCATTGCCGTAAATGATGCCGCGTTCGTCAGAGCGTGCGGTTCGCGCGACGCGCACAATAGTGACTTCGAAGGGAAGTAGGCGAGCTTCAATTGCTTGTCCCACCCCGCCGTAACCAATGAGGAGAACAGTTCGATCAGCCAAGCTCGGACGCAGTTTGGGCGCCCAGTTTCCCTTCTCGGCCGCCCGCACAAAATCTGGAATACCGCGCTGAGCGGCCAGAATGAGTGCCAGCGCGAGTTCGGCTGTTGACGTTTCATGGACGGAGGTGGCGTTGGCGTACACGTGACCTGGCGGCAGCACGTTCTCGACGCCGTCGTAGCCGAGCGAGAGACTTTGCACGAGACGCGTCTTCACGCTTGCTAGTTGGGCGAGCTTTCCCGTCGCGCCCATGTAGGGCAGCACGACGATGTCAATTGCTTCGACGGGCGCCGGACCCGTCATATCCCAATCAATGAAGCCAACACCTTCGGGTGCGTCAACGAACATGTTGCGCACCCGTGCATCGGGCACGCTAACTAGAAGTTGCGGCATTTGCATGAATTGAGACTACCTACTGGCCCAGCGCTGACTAGAGCAGTTGCCATCTTCAACGTGAAGCTGGCGCACGGTGATGCGGTGCCTTGATGATCAACATGATGTCAAATGAAAAACCCCGGCGCAGTGCGCCGGGGCTTTTCATTTGAGACGTCCAGCGTCTCTTACTTAAGCCAGGACGGAATCCCGGAACTCAACTTCTTGGCGCTTGTGACAACTCCACTCGGCGAACTGTCCGTGGTGTAGATCTTGCCGTCAACTGTGGTTAGCGCAGTCCCGCTCGTAACGCGGGTCAGGTAGCCACCGTTCAGACCTTGGTGGTCTGAGGTGGTGTAGCGAAGTGGTGTCAGCGACGGAGTCTGCGAGAACGTGGTGCTCGTAAGGATCTTGAGGAAGCTGGCCCGCGTGAACGTCTTGCCTGCGGCCTTCAGTGCCTCTACAAACGCCACGCCCCATCCAATGCCGTACTCCATGTTGCCGTCCAATATCGACGTTGAGTTGAAGCCAGGGAACTGCGCCGTGTCGGCGGTGAGCACCTTTCGCATCCAGGGAATCCACGAACTGCTACTAGCGGAAGTGGGCAGGAAGCTAAAGGAAATCGCTCCGACCTCTGGACTCGTGGGGAGACCCGCTTTGGCGAATGGTGCAAAGACCGCGACCGGATCCGAACCGACGCTTGAAATCACCCAGTGGGGCGAGTAGCCAAGCTTAAGAGCGGCACCGAGCACGGCGTCAGTAGCGCCGGGAATCGTGTCGAGAACGACGACCGTGCACTTGTCACTTTGGAATTTCGCGACGTACGGTCCAACCGACGCGCCTTGCGATAAGACGAGGGCAGTGACGCTGTAGAACTGCGTGTCCGAGGGCGATACGCCGCCGGCGACCAATCCAGCCAGGCCATCGGCACCAAAGTCGTCACCCTGTCCAAGGAAGCACGTGTTGTCCGTGGGATACGTGGCGTTAATGTATTTGGCGAAAATCTTGCCCTCTTCGTTGTAACTGGTCTGCCAACCGAAGAGACCGGGGTAGGTATTTGGACTGTTCCAGTCCCTCGAGCCTGAGTTCACGAACAGTTGGGGAACGCCGTTGGACTTGAGCAACGAGCGCACCAAGTCTTGCGGTGCCGTGCCCAGTGAACCCACGGTGGCAAAGACCGGAGCGGAGAGAAGCGTGCGTGTTTGGGCCACGGTGCTCCCAGCGCCGGCGCAGCCAAGGCCGGGCGTGTTGTAGCAGTCGTCCTTAGTGATGTACTTGATCTTTCGACCGTTAACGCCACCCTTTTTATTCACGTAATTGAAGACGGCGTTGGCCGCTTTGGCGACTTCGTTGTAGCCCGAGGAGGCGATTCCCGTGAGCGGTACCGTGGCCCCGATGGTGATCTGCTTCGCCGTAACACCCGGCGTGCGTGCGGACGCTGCTCCGGCGTTCACGAATGAACTTCCGACCGTAACAAATCCCATGCATAACAACAGTGCCGTGGCACCTGTCGCGAGTTGGCGCATGCGCGTCTTACCCATGATTGTATTCTCCCTTAATTGAATCCTGATTGTGAGCGTAGGTGTACTCAGGGGCTAAAGCAAGTCACCCCGCCGTTCGCGCACGACGTTTACTCCACAGGCGTCGGAGCGCTCCAACGATTCCCATCGGCGCAAAGAGCATCGTCACAATCAAAAGTCCCCCAAAGATGATGCCCGGCAGTTGGTTGGCGAGATTTCCTTGAGGGTTGATGCCAGTGTGAGCGGTAAACCACGAGATCACGTTCGTCGAATAGGCGTAGATAACGCCGCCGATTAAGGCGCCAGAGATGGTTCCAATTCCTCCTATCACGACGAGCGACAAGATCGTGATTGAAAGTGCGAGTGAGTACGTCGACGGCGACACCGAATTATTAATGAGTGTCCAGAGTGCGCCGCCGAGGGCGGCGTAGGCCGAAGAGACCATGAAAGCGATCACGCGCGCGCGAGGAAGCGAGATGCCGACGAGTTCGGCGGCGACGTCGTTGTCGCGAATTAATCGCATGGTTCGGCCGGTGCGACTGGCGAAGAGATTGGCCATGAAAAAGAACGCGACGCCTGTCACGAGAATCGTGATATCGGCTAACCACATTGAATTGACCGTGAGAAGTGTTGTTTGCGACGAGAAGAAATCGGAGAGCCAGTGCGGTGGTGTTACCGCTGTTGGTAATTGCAGGCCCGCGTCAGCGCCAGTCCACGAAGAAAATGAATTCACGATTGCGGTAAAGGCAACCGCGAAGGCCAAAGTCATGCCGGCCAGATACGGGCCCCGAAGGCGCGTCGCGGGTAATCCCAAGAGGAGACCAACGAACGCGCCGCCGGCGACGGCGATCAAGAGAGTGATGAAGATGGGCGTCGAAGTGTGGTGATTAGCCCACATCCCCATGATGAGAGCTCCCACGCCCATGAAGGCGCCGTTGCCGAGTGAGATTTGCCCCGACGCGCCAGTTAGGAAGGAGAGACCTAGCAAGACAATCGACATAGCGGCGCCAATAGCCAAATTGAAGTTGGTGATCGCCGAGAAGAAGTACGTCGCGAATAGTGAGACGTCGAGGACCACCACCGTGAGCGCTGCGCGCGCGAGTACCGGGTGCGTGGCTCGAAGACCGTTGGCAGTAAGGGTCGCGATGCCAATGATCGCTACGGCCACCATCACGCCAATGGCGACACCATCGCGCACACTTGAGGTGGTCAGAGAAGTGATCGCGACAGCAACGGCGATCAAGATTGTCGAGAGTACTTCTCTTCGTTTGAGGCGAGTCCAGTTCATTAGACCCGCCTCGCCGTGCTCTTGGTGAAGAGTCCGTTGGGGCGAACCATCAACGAGATGATGAGGATGATCAACGCGGTAATCATGATCGCGTTGGAGTTCACGTAGTCACCGACGAATTGAAGAATGATGCCGATGGCCACACCGGAAACGATCGCTCCGACGGGGCTGTCGAGCCCGCCGACCGCCGCGGCGATGAAACCGAAGGCGAAGATCCCGTCCATGACTTGAGGAGTGAGGCCAGTGAAAAAGTTTGACGCTACGAGAACCGTACAGATAGTGCCCACGCCAGTAGAGAGAATCCAACCAAAGGTGAGCATTCGACTCACCCGTACGCCCAGCAGTCGCGACACCTCTGGGGCGAGGGCCGACGCTCGCAGCTGTAGTCCGAGTTTCGTGAATCGAAAGAGGGCGGCGACGCCGATCATGACAACGAGCGCCGTCACGATTTCGTAGACGCTGAAGGCAGAGAGTGCGATCGGTCGACCGTTGAGCTGCCAGTCAATGGGGGAGAAGGGGCTTGGGGTTCCTCTGGGCGTCGTCGACCAAATGGCGGCGGCGACGCCTTCGAGCACAATTAGGAAGCCGACCATCACCACGATCGGGTTTATCTCCGGCTTGCCGTAGAGATGTCGCACCAGGACTCGTTCAGTGACACCACCAATGGCGAATCCCGCCACAATCGAGACGATCACTAATGTCCAGTAGCTCAATTGGTGGGCGAACACCACCATTCCGACGTAGGTGGCGAGCATGGGCATGGCGCCTTGGGCGAAATTCAAAATCCTCGTCGATCGCCACACCAACACCAAGCTGAGGGCGAGCAAGCCGTAGATGACGCCGTTCGTGAGTCCGGTCAAAATGTCGGAGACGATCCTCGAGGTTAAGAACGGGTCCACTAGTTGACCATTCCAAGGTAGTACTGGCGCAGATTCTCGTCGGCAACGATGTTCGACTTAACGTCGTTGGCCACTACTCGCCCTAGGTGAAGTATGACCGCATGATCTGAAATGCGAAGTGCGGTGGAGGCATTTTGTTCAACCAGTATTACCGTTAGGTTCTTTGACGCGCAGAGATCGTGGATCGTGTGCATCAACTGCGCGGTCACTAATGGCGCAAGACCAAGCGACGGCTCATCAAGTAAGAGGAGTGAGGGTTTAGCGATAAGCGCACGGGCCATAGCCAACATCTGGCGCTCTCCACCAGAAAGTTTGGCGGCGTGCTGTTTGCGTCGTTCACCAAGTACCGGGAACTGTTCGTACTGCTCATCAAGTCCAGTTGCCAGATCAACCTTGGCCATCATCGCTCCCAGGCGAAGGTTTTCTTCAACGGTGAACTCGCTGATCACGCC
>DAIQOO010000051.1:5124-6720 GCA_036787845.1 Acidimicrobiales bacterium | reverse complement strand
CACGCCCATCTTTGAGCGCAGTTCGGTGATGAGAGCAGCGAAATCTTCGAGTTCGCCTTCGTCGAGTCCGGACGCCGGCTCGTCGAGTAAGAGCAGCGTCGGATCGCACATGAGCGCGCGTGCCACGGAGACTTTCTTTGCGATGCCATAAGGGATGACGGACGGCAGTCTCATCGCCATATCAGCGATACCGAGGTGTTCGAGCATCGCGAATGCGTCGTGGCGAAGCGCTCGCTCGGAACGGACGCCGCGTGGCAGTGACAAGAATCCGGAAACGAAACCGCCATTCGCTCGAACGTGGCCCCCCGCCATTACGTTCTCCAGCACCGTGCAATGAGGGAAAAGTCCTACTCCCTGCAGCGTTCTCGCGACGCCGGCGCGGGCGAGTTGATTTGGTCGCAAGTTTGCCAAGCCCTTCGAGGGAAAGTAGACGTGCCCCTCGGAGGGTTTGATAAATCCGCAGGCAACGTTAAACGCCGTTGTTTTGCCAGCGCCGTTAGGGCCAATCATTCCGACGATCTCACCCGACGACACCGTAAACGAGACATCTTTCAATGCCTTCAGCCCCTCGAAGTGAACCGAGACATTCTCTAAGGAAAGAGCCAGCGATGAGGATGGTGGCGTCATGGTGTCCATAAAGTTACAGGGTGGCGCGAGTGTATGTATGTCGAAACAAACTCGGTGACGACGTTCCGTCGAGATAGTCGACAAGTCTGAGTGCAAGAGATGACGTTTCGCGTGGTTCATCCGGTTTCAACGCATTTGAAGCACGAATCAATGTGATAAATGAGCCACACATTCGCAGTAAGTTGGAACCCTGGGAATCGGGGGTCAGCGGCGCTTGACAACATCGAATGTCGGCAGTGGCGAAGGAGACATTCTTGGGGCCTTTTTGCGCGACTTGTTAGAGAACGCCGCCAAGGAAATCGCGGGCGCGGAGGCCAACGTAAGGGCGAATCGACAAGACGGCGTTGAGGACGATCCCGAATCCATTCGAAAATTACGACTGTCGTTTCGCCGCGTCCAGTATCAAATGGAAACAATTGACGAGATTGATCTATCGCTTCAAACCGCGACACTGGTTCTGCAGCTGCACGAGTGCGGCAAACCGTTTGGAAAGCTTCGTGACGCGGAGATTCTTGAGTCGCGTCTCGTCAAAGCGCTGGACACTCGTGGTGACACGATTGAAGGTCGCCACATTAAGGAACTCGCCATGGACGCTCGCCGCAACAAGCAGCTAGCGATCGACGAGCTTCTCGACTCACCTGCCTACCAACGTGTCGTAAAGGAGCTGGACGACTATCGAAGTACGTTGCCCGAAACGATCGAGTCTCCCTTGAATATCCGTCCCTTGGCCCAACGGGCAATCAATAACTCGTGGCAGCGGCTTCGACGGGACGTTAAGAAGGCACGTCGCGATAGCAGTGACGCTCGTCTGCACGCCGTACGAATCTCGGCCAAACGGATGATGTACGTTACGCAGGCGTTTGCGCACATTCTCGGTCCTACCGCGGATGAACTTGCGGAGCGCCTCGACATCCTTCAACATTTTCTTGGCACACAGCACGATCACGTCATCGCGGCGGAGTGGTTCAA
>DAIQOO010000051.1:0-5024 GCA_036787845.1 Acidimicrobiales bacterium | reverse complement strand
TTGAAGTGTTGGACAAGGGAGTCCCTATGAACGCCAAGAAGAAGTTGTGGTTAGCAGTTGCCGTCATCGTCGTCATTTCAGCCGTGGCGATCGGTATCAGCGCCTCGTCATCGAATGGGCCGTCATCGTCGTCAAAACAGACCATTTCGTTTGCTGAAGGTGCGGGCGCCTATCCGAACTACATCTTTCCGTACATGGCCGGTCAGTATTTTTCTGTCGATAACACCAACCAATTCCAAGAGTTGATGTTTCGCCCACTGTATTGGTTTGGGCTTGCCGGTTCGGTGGCGGTCGTCCCGAGCCTTTCACTGGCGAGTATGCCGACCTTCAGTAACGGGAACAAGACCGTGACAATGGTCACGAAGGGTTGGAAGTTCGCCGACGGTCAAACAGTGAATGCTCAGTCCGTGATGTTCTTTCTCAACATGTACAAGGCCGATCCCACGTCCTACGCTGGTTACAACCCGGGTTACGGCATCCCCGATCAAGTCAAGAACGCTTCAGGAAGTGGCAATACCGTCATCATTAACTTCAAAACGTCGGTCAACCCGAATTGGCTTCTCTATAACTATCTCTCAGAGATCACTCCGTTCCCCGACACGTGGGACCACGTGTCCGCGACGCTGTCCTCAACGTGCGCGACGGGCGTCTACGGCGCGACGGTGACGAACGCGGCGTGCAAGAAGGTCGAAAAGTATCTTCTGGCGCAGTCCTCGGACGTGAGCACGTACACGGACGCAATGTGGCAAAGCGGTGACGACGGACCGTGGCGACTCACCGCCATTGACAGTCTCGGTAACGTGACCTTTCAACCAAACACCAAGTACTCAGGTCCCCAGAAGGCGCAAGTGGCGTACGTAAAGGAAGTGTCCTTCACTTCCGCCAGCGCCGAACAAAATCAGCTGGCCGCCGGAGCCATTGATATTGGCTACATTGATCCAACCACATTGACAGCGTCAGCTCCTTCGCCGGGCAAAGTTGGAGCGAACTGGTCTCCGATCGCTGGCAACTACAACCTGGTCACGGGATCTCCGTGGAGTTTCAATTACGCCCCGTTCAATTTCACATCCGCCAATGCCAAGTCGGCCGCCGTGCAGCAGCTCTACATTCGCCAAGCGCTCCAGTTAGCGGTGGACCAAGTAGGCATCATCAAAAAAGTTGACAAGGGATACGGAGTCCCGACCATTAGTCCGATTCCGCCGAACACGCCGTCGTCGATTAGTGGGACCGTAACCAATCCCTATCCGTTCAGTCTGAAAAAGGCGAAGAGATTACTGGGCTCGCACGGGTGGACCATTGTGAACGGCGTCCAGACCTGCACCAATCCAGGAACTGGAGGTAACCAGTGCGGAGCGGGGATAACGAAGGGTTACACGCTGAACTTCAAGATCATCTGGTCCAACGGACAAACTTCGCTCGATGACACGTTTAACGCAGAGATTCAAGACTGGGCGAGCATTGGCGTAAAGTTCTCGAGCACCACGGGTACGTTTAACCAAGTCATCGCGGACTGCACGAGTGCGAAGCAACAGTACGAGCTCTGTTCGTGGGGTGCGGGATGGATCTACGCGCCGGATTACTACCCCTCTGGAGAGACTCTCTTTACGACGAAGGGTGGATTCAATCCTGGTGCGTACAGTAATCCGACCATGAACGCCCTGATTAACGCCACGACGTTCGGCACCGTGAAATTGACGGTCTACGCCACGTTCGCGGCGCAACAACTGCCCGTGCTCTACCAGCCAAACCCAACGGCCATCGTGGAAATTCGCAAGACGTTGAAGAGTTCAATCGGATTTACGCCGAATCCCTTGGGTAACTTCAATCCGGAGTACATGCACAACTAGACAACGTGGCGTGCACGCATTAACTGCTACGTCGGTGACTACCCACCACGTTGGTTGGAAGGACCGAAGAGGGGCTGCACCGCCGCTTCGTTCCAGTCGGTGCGCGGACAATTGAAGAGGTCGTAGCACGCCTCGATGATGGCGTCGTAGTTCACGCGCCATCCCACGTAGTCGAGCCACGCCGCCTCGTGATCAGCGACAAGGGCCACGCCGCTTCGTTCCAGTCGTTCGAGGACGATGTCGAACTCTTCGCGTGAGATGGCGATAGGGATTGATCGGTGCAAGTTCGTTGGGTAGGGGATCTTGAAGTAGTCCGCGAGTCGACGAAGAGTGAGCCAACCTGAGCGGATGCAAAGTCCCGCTGTTGGAGAAGGCTTCGCGTCAACGGCGGCGTTGAAAAGTGCTGCGGCGTCAAGTACAGTCGCGGCCGATCCGATCCACGTCTGGTTCGCGTTGGGTGAACGGTAGTAATTGAGAATCGGAAGCGTCGTGTGCGTTTCACCTACTTCAATGAACCACTGCTCCCATTCGCGCCACAGTTCATCGAGGCGCTCAAAGGACTCGACACTCTTTGCGATCTCGAGTACACCCCAGGGCGTCGCTGGAATGCCCGCACGAACGGAAAGTCGAGAGACAGAGAACTCACGACGCTGGAATGCGGAGTACAACGTAGGGATGAACGCGATAAGAAGAGCGAGCAACGTGAGTCCCACCGCGGCCTCGATGAACTGCAGTACGGCCAGGTCACCCTGCGCGGTGGTGGTGCCAAGAGTAAAGAGTGACGAACCTGAGAGCTTGAGAGCCAAGAAGAAGCTCGGCGCTCCGGCCGCGATGAAGCCGAGAGAAAACGCCAACAAGCTAACTACCAGCCAGAGCGTCTGGTAGGACAAAAGAACAATGGAGGCGTAGAGCGATAGGATTCGATCTCGCACGGGATACGATTTACTCGTGCGCGCGATCATCCTAAAGATTGCCCCCACTAATTTGGCTACCCACCGGCTGAGACGGACGTTGGCGACTCTGGGCAGTAGGAACGTGCGAATTGCGGCGTCGAGTATGAGTAGTTGAAGCAGGAGGCCGGCGATGCCGGCGAATACTCGAATCCAAATGTTCATGAGAGTGGGCCGTCGAACGTTGAGCGGCGGCGCCTGCTCATAACGAAGGAACGGTGCGAAGGTTTTAAAGTTCGACGTGGTCGCATCAAGAAGCCGCAGTATAGACCGCTTGACCTAGCGCATCGAATGGATGCAGCACCGATGAATTGGTGCAGGAGGTCACGGAGAGTTCTTCATCGCCCGTCGTCCTATTCACAGCATTCACGGGTAAAATGACGACTACGAAGTTCTTAAGCACATAGTGGTGGCGACATTGTCGATCGCTGCTGGAGAGTCTCTTAAAGGTTGGTTACGTGACGAGTGAACAGCATCGCTCAATTCGGTCCTTAGATGACCAGATTGGTCTCTGGCCGCGTCGACCCCAGCCCTTTCGTCAGTCCCGTTTGGGTGAGGCGCGCTTGACGGGAATTCCGAATCAGGACACGCTCGAGACAAACTTTCCTCCGATCGCTGATTACGCGTTTCTTTCGGACTGTGAGAACAGTTGTCTTATCGCACCAACAGGTGCCGTTGAATGGTTCTGCCTACCGAAGCCGCACGACCCCAGTATCTTCGGCACGATTCTCGATAGGGCCGCTGGATCATTTCGATTGGCGCCCGTTGACAGTGCGGTTCCTGCTCACCGTCAGTACGTCCCGGGCACCATGGTGCTCGCCACCACGTGGCAGACGCGCAGCGGTTGGCTGATCGTGAACGATTTCTTAGCCATCGCGCCGTGGTACCGGACTGACGAACGATCGGAACATCACCGTCGTACGCCGGGCGACTTTGACGCGAAACACGTGCTGGTGCGCACGGCCACCTGCCTGCACGGCAACGTCGACATCCTTCTTAACTGTGAACCGTCGTTTGACTACGGCCGCGTCGACGCGCAATGGGAGTATCAGGGAACGTCCTACGACCAGGTAACAACAACGACGCCCGGCTTTCCTCGCCTCACGTTGATCGGTGACATGCGTTTTGGCATTGAAGGTCGAGCCGTTCGCGCCCGGCACCGTCTTACCGAGGGCGAGACGTCGTTCGTCGTCTTGGGCTGGACCGACGCACCCCCGCCGTCATCGAGGGCCGAAGTTGACACCTGTCGAGCCGAGACCAGTCGATTCTGGCGCGATTGGATTGACGGTGGGCGGTTCCCCGATCACCCGTGGCGAGAGTACTTGCAGCGAAGTGCCCTCACGTTGAAGGGGCTTACCTACGCGCCTACCGGTGCGTTGTTGGCGGCGCCCACCACCTCGTTACCCGAAAGCATGGGGGGCAGTCGTAACTGGGACTATCGCTACACCTGGGTCCGCGACGCTGCCTTCACGCTGCGCTCGTTGCACGCCTTGGGCTTTGATACCGAAGCCGATGATTTCCTCGCGTTCCTTGGCGACGTTCTCGAACCGCAAGGAAGTTACGTTTCTGGCGCAAAGAATACGCGGGGCAATCTCCAGGTGTTATATCCCGTCGACGGGGCGCTCGCCGCTAATGAGATTGAACTCGATCACCTCACGGGTTACGGCGGGAGTCGGCCGATTCGCGTCGGCAACGCGGCGTACAACCAGATTCAATTTGACATCCTCGGGGCCATCGTCGATTGCGTGTTTGAACACACGCGTTCGAGGGATTCCTTGAGTGAGCGATCGTGGCGAATTGTGGTGCAAGCGGTTGAATTGGCACTCAAGAACTGGAAGGATCCCGACCGCGGGATTTGGGAGGTTCGAGGTGAGCTCCAGCACTTCACCTTCTCCAAGGTCATGTGCTGGGTTGCCGCGGAGCGAGGCGCGCGCCTAGCCGCCCTTCGAGGGGAACGCGATCGCGCCGATTTGTGGTGGAACGCCGCCCAAGAGATTCACGCCGACGTGTGTGAAAAGGGTGTGAGCGAGGAAGGTGTCTTTACCCAGTCGTACGGCACCAACGAACTCGACGCCTCGCTGTTGTTGCTCCCGCTGGTTGGTTTTCTCCCAGCTCACGACGAGCGCATTCGAAAGACCGTCCTCGCCATCGCCGATGACTTGAGTGATGGTGCGTTCGTGTATCGCTATCGCGCCGAGACGACTGACGACGGTATCGACGGCGAAAA
>DAIQOO010000050.1:0-12562 GCA_036787845.1 Acidimicrobiales bacterium | reverse complement strand
ACAAGAGAGCCCTATCCGAGAAACGCGCTCGGATAGGGCTCTCGACTATTGACCACGAACTGTGGGCTTTGGTGCGCTTTTGATTCTGCGTCGTCACGAGGAAGCGATCCCCTCGAATTGCGAAGGGCTCGCTTTCGCTAAGTCAAGGCGTAACGCTACGGCGTTATCTTCTCGATGAACCTCGTGCCGCCAGTTCCTCCCGATGATGTCTTAGATGCAACCGACGAAGTTCAACTCATCGAGCACGAGTAGGTTTGTGAGTTTGCGTGGGAGCATTCTTGAGATCGTCCAGCGTGTTGGCAGGAACAACGCCGAATTTCTGTTTGGCGAGGCCGGCGACGGTGCAGCAGGCCAACTGACCGCGCAGCGCCCTCCAGGCCGATTCCCACGTCGCGTGTACGGCGCATTGCCTGGCCTGGATGCACGGGCCGTATCCAAAGGGGCATTCCGACACTTCCAAGGAACCCTCGAATGCCTCGATAACGTCCAGCACAGTAATCTGGTCCGACGGCCGCGCCAGCAAGAACCCACCTCGACGGCTCGGCTGTGCGGACACCAAGTTGGCCCGTCGAAGTGTATCCAGGATGTGCCGCAGCGTCCCGACTGGAATATTCGTAGAATCGGCGATATCTGCCGCTGTTACCCGCGTCTTCGCGTCCGCGAGGCGCACCACGGCACGCAGTGCATAATTGAACTCTCGTGTGCCAGCCGGTTTCATAGGATGCAAACCAATCTCATTTTTGAGAACCCTAGTACGGTCCGGCAAGAATCGTTAGGACGGATCGTCGGAGCGCTCGACGTGATGGAGAGATAGAACGTGTCATTCATTACGTCATGATTACGACTAAAGTAAATTCTACAAGCTGTACGGGTTGCTCGGCCCACGAATGAAGGCGACAGCCTAATTGGCGTCGACGGAGGGCTCACCGACTCTGTCGATATACAACTCGTGGGGGGCCGCGATGGATGCGAGTGAGGGGACCATGTGGAAATAGTCTCTGTGGGCGATGACGAGTCGATGTTCGATGCGGTCTTGTCCGTCAGCCCCGATGTGGTCCTCTTGGTGGACGACTCCGGCAGGATCGTGCTCACGAACGTTGCGGTGACGACGCTCTTCGGCTACACCCCCGAAGAGCTCGTTGGCCAACCGCTCGGGATCCTAATTCCAACCGATCGCCGAGAGCGCCACGCGGAGCATCTCCGACGGTTTTTCGAAACGCCGCGGACCCGCTTCATGGGCGCAGACCTCGAGCTCGAGCTCGCCGGTCGGCACCAGGACGGAACGCAGTTCGTTGTCGATGTCGGTCTTGCGCCCGTCACTATCCGCGGCCGACACTTCACCGTGGCGTTAGTCCGAGATGCCCTCGAGCGTCAACGGGGCCGGGAGTTCGCGTCGCTCCTCGCGTCGATCGTCACCTCCTCAGAAGACGCCATCCTCAGTTTGGACCTCGAGGGCATCCTCACCAGTTGGAATTTCGCCGCTGAGCGAATGTACGGCTACGAGGCGAGTGAGGTCCTCGGACGCCACATCTCGCTCTTTACCCCGCCCGACCGTCTCGACGAACTTGCCGAAATGCTCAAACAGATCCCGCGCGACGGAGAAATCCGGCATTACAGCACGCAGCGGCTCCGCAAGGACGGGACGAGGCTCGACGTGTCGGTCACGGTCTCACCGATCCGTGACGCGAGTGGTGAGATCACTGGATCGTCAGGGATCATTCGGGACATCACCCAACGGCTCGCCGCGGAGCGCGAACGGCGAACGCTCACGGTGCGCCTCAATCAGTCCGAACGATTGGAGAGCCTGGGACGACTCGCCGGTGGTATCGCGCATGATTTCAACAACCTGCTCATGGTGATCTTGAACTACGCAAACTTCGCGAGCGACGAACTCGACGGCAACGAGGCAGCTCGAGCGGACCTCGGCCAGATCCACGCGGCGGCGGAACGCGCGAGCAAGCTCACGCACCAGCTTCTCGCGTTCGCTCGTCGGAAGGTGCTACAGCCACAGGTCGTCAATCTGAACGACGTCGTCACCGGTGTCGAGCAATTCCTCCGTCGAACGATCGGCGAACAGGTCGACTTCGTCACCGCGCTCTCGGCAGATCTGTGGCGCGTCGAAGCAGACGCCGGACAACTCGAGCAGGTGCTCGTGAACTTGGCGGTGAACGCGCGCGACGCGATGCCGGAAGGTGGTGTCATCACCATCGACACCGAGAACGTCGAAATCGACGATGGACACGTAGAGTTCCGTCCGGGATTGATGCCCGGACGCTACGTGCGTTTTCGGATCAGTGATACCGGCTGTGGTATGGAACAAGACGTGCTCGATCACGTTTTCGAGCCGTTCTTCACGACCAAGCCTCACGGAGAGGGCACCGGTCTCGGATTGCCGATGGTGTTTGGAATTGTCACTCAGGCCGGTGGGGATATTCAGCTCTACTCCGAACTTGGCGTCGGGACGACCTGCCGAGTACTGCTCCCCGCGACCGATCGGACTGCGTTCGTCCATCCGTCGGACGCCGAACCTCGGCATCTTCGAGGGACAGAAACCATTCTCGTCGTTGAAGATGAGGGCGCCATTAGAGAGGTGGCCCGGAGGATTCTCGCGCGCAATGGCTACGAGGTATTGACGAGCGCGAACGGGCCCGAGGCGATCGCTCTGGTCGATGCTCACGAAGGTACGATCGACCTGCTCTTGACCGACGTGATCTTGCCCCAGATGCTCGGAAAAGAAGTTGCGGCCAGGATCCAAGCGCTTCGCCCGGGTCTCCCGGTGCTCTACATGTCGGGTTACGCCCAACCAGTGCTCGGTTCGACCTTGGGCGATGAGATCGCGCTTTTGGAAAAGCCGTTCTCGGAACAACTCCTTCTCCTCAAGGTTCGCGATGTCCTTGACAACGCTCACTAACACGAGGCTCGCTGGGGCAGGCACGGCGGTTCGTGAAGGAATTCTGGGGTTTGACGAGATTGGATAGCGAGGCTTCATCATGAATGTCCCAAAGCGGGTATTGAGCGCATTGCGCAAACGCGCTTCAGCCCGTGTCCGATAGCGACGAAATCGGCGCGCGGGCCGAGACGAGGATCAGCGTGGCAATCGTGGACGATCACTTGATGGTCGCCGAGGGGTTGGCGCGTATTGTCTCGAGCGAGACTGACTTCGAACTCGTCGGCATCGCGGCGAGCGTCGCCGAAGCCCTGGTGCTCGTCGAACACCACACGCCGCAGGTGGTGCTGATGGACTATCTGTTGCCCGACGGCGATGGTGCAGAGGCCACGGTGAAGATTCTGCAGCGTTGGCCAGAGACCAAGGTTGTGATGCTCTCCGGTCTTGGCGGGAGCGATGTCGTCGCCCGTGCCATTGAAGCCGGATGCTCAGGCTTTCTCGCCAAGGATCGTCCCGCGAGCGATGTCGTGGCGGCCGTGCGGGCCGCTTCGCGAGGTGCGTTGGTCCTGCGGTCTGACGAGCTCGCTTCCCTGCTCAGTCAGCTCAAAAGCACACCGAACCAACAGGCGCAGTGGCTAAGTGCGCGCGAACTCGAAATCCTCCGCCTACTCGCTAGGGCAAGATCGACAGATGGTATCGCCACCGAACTGTTCCTGTCCGTCCACACGGTGCGGAACCATGTCAGCAACATTCTCTCGAAACTCGGTGCCCACACCAAGCTCGAGGCGGTGGCCATCGCGGCGCGTGACGGGATCATCTCTCTCGAGGAGATCGGATGACTAAAAATTCGTAGTGCCAGTCCGAGGATCTTGTTGTCGAAGCGCGTACGGGCGCGCCTGAGCATTTCGACGAGCCCGGACTCAAGGGGTGCTTGGCGGCTCTTCGGCCAGTAGGCCGCTACTGGGCCCATCGAGCCCCGTAGTCCGTTGCTACGCGGGGCACGCACGAACTTGCGTGAGCGAAACTGCCCAAGTTCAAGGAGTGGTCGCAACACCGGCTTCTTGAATCGATAGCAGATGTTCGTTGAGTGCTTCCGCTGGCACTGCTCGATCGTCGAGGAGGTGACACCGATCTCCTCACACAGGTCGGCAACCGATATCTATTCGGTTTTCTTACGTGGCGCCACCTCTTTTTCCTTTCTCCGGGGAGAATTTCCCAGCGGAAGGACGATGGTTGTGGCGGCTAACTTTGCACGCTAGACAGTGGCGGATAGTGGTGGAAACTGGAGGCTTTCCTAATAACTGCGGGGCAGGTACAGGACAAATTGAGAAATTGTCGCCAGACGAAAGACAAAATATCGAGTGCCCCCGGCAGGAGTCGAACCTGCGCACATGGCTTCGGAGGCCAATGCTCTATCCGCTGAGCTACGAGGGCGGCGTGGTCAGCCTACCGGAGAAGACTTTTGCGCCTCGGGTCGTACGCCGCCAACTTCTAATGTTCTCGTATGAGTGTTGAGCCGATTCTCGCGTCGCTGTTCCCCGACTCCGCGGTCTTGCTCGACCACGGAGTGACGATTGACGGCGTGGAGTTGCACGACCTTGCTTCGACCTACGGCACGCCACTCTTCGTTTATGACGAGGCGACCCTTCGTGCAAGGTGTCGCGAGGCCGCGCTGGTTTTTGACGACGGCGTCGCTTTCGCCTCGAAGTCCTTTCTCTGTGGTGCAATGGCGCGATTGGCCTATGAAGAAGGGCTCTGCGTTGACGTCGCGACCGGTGGGGAGCTCGACATCGTTTTGCGCGCAGGCGTACCGGCGAGTCGGGTCATTATGCACGGCAACAACAAGTCCGACGAAGAGATTGACCAAGCCATTGCCGCTCGCGTCCATCGCCTCGTCGTCGACAACTTCGACGAGATCGATCGTCTTGGCTCCAAGATCGTGCCAGCAGCGCCCTTGAACGTGCTCGTGCGCGTGACCCCCGGCGTCGAAGCCCACACGCACGAATACGTGCGCACGGGTCAAGAAGACACGAAGTTCGGTTTCTCAGTCGCGAGCGGCGACGCTCGTCGCGCTATTTCGTTGCTTCGAGCGATGGCGGGCGTCACTGTGCACGGCGTGCACGCACACATTGGATCGCAAATCTTTGAGGTCAAGGGTTTCCGTGAGTCGATGGCGATCCTCGCCCACTTCACTCGCGACGACGACTTTGACGAGCTGTGCGTTGGCGGGGGACTGGGCGTCGCGTACGTGGCCGGCGAGACCGCGCCGTCCATCACTGAGTGGGCGCGGGCGCTGCGCGACGCCGCCACCGAGAGCGGTCTCGCGACTTCAACGCGGATCATCGCCGAACCCGGTCGGGCCATTGTGGCTCAGGCGGGTCTTACGTTGTATCGAGTCGGCGTGGTCAAGACCGTGACGCAACGTACCTATATGGCCGTTGACGGAGGTATGAGCGACAACCCACGCCCGGTGCTCTACGGGTCGGGGTATGAAGCTTTTGACGTCGATCACCCCTTGGCGCCACGTTCTCAGAAGGTGCGGCTCGTCGGGAAACACTGTGAGAGCGGTGACGTCTTGATTGACGAGGCGTACCTACCGGCCTCAACCAAGCCGGGCAGCCTCATCGCCACCCCCGTCACTGGTGCGTACGGCTACTCGATGGCGTCGAACTACAACCGCGTTCCTCGTTCGGCGGTCGTGTTCGTACGCGACGGCCGCGCGCGCGAAGTACTGCGACGTGAGACCTTCGACGATCTCGCGCAACTCGAAGTGTGAGAGTCGACGATTGTTGAGCGTCGGTTAGCCTTATTTCATGGGAACTCGGGTCGTGAGAGTTGGCGTCATCGGCGCCGGATTCGTTGGGAGTTCCCTCGTGCAGCTACTCACCGATCCAACTCGGCACCACGCGTTGGTCGACGCGGCGACCGCGCCGCTAGAGCTCGTGGGCGTCGCGGTGAGCGACACCTCGAAACCCCGGCCCGGTATTGACAAGGCTTTACTCACCACCGACGTGGAAGGGCTCATCGAGAAAGACCTCGACATCCTCGTTGAACTGGTGGGCGGCATTGAACCGGCGAAGTCCTACCTCGAATTAGCTCTTCGTCATGGCGTGTCGGTTGTGACCGCCAATAAGGCCTTGATGGCCGAACACGGGACGGCGCTCGCGAAGTTGGCCCACGAACACAGCGCTGACCTCTTCTACGAGGCGGCCGTCGGGGGTGCCATTCCGATCTTGCGCGCGCTGCGCAGTTCGCTGGCCGGTGAACGCATCAGTCGGGTGATGGGCATTGTCAACGGCACCACCAATTTCATCTTGACCAAGATGACGAACGAAGGCAGCGATTACGCGAGCGCCCTCGCTGAAGCGCAGTCACTCGGCTTCGCCGAGGCTGATCCCAGTGCCGACGTAGAAGGATTCGATGCTGCGGCCAAGGTGCAGATTCTCTCGTCGCTCGCCTTTGGCACGGGACTTACCGGCGAGGTGATTGCTCGTGAGGGCATCACGGGCGTGCGCGCCGTCGACGTCGAGTTCGCTCGTCGCTCGGGCTACGTGATCAAACTGCTCGGCGTCGCCGAACGAGTCGGCGAGTCGGGAATCTCGCGCCGCGCACATCCGGCCATGGTGCCCGTGGGTCATCCATTGGCCTCGGTCGCTGGCGCGACAAACGCTGTGTTCGTCGAGGGAGTGAGAAGTGGTCCGCTCATGTGGCTCGGCCAAGGGGCGGGCGGCGAACCGACGGCGACCGCGGTCCTCGGTGACGTACTCGACGCCGCGAGAAATCGGGTCTCTGGACGTCACGACGCGCCCTTCACGGGCGATAAGTCGCTGCACCTCGTGGAGAGCGGGGAGCTGTCTAGTGTCTTCTATCTCAGCATCGACGTGATGGATCAACCGGGCGTGCTGGCGGAAGTCGCGAGCGTCTTTGGGCGCCACAACGTCTCGATTCAGTCGATGGAGCAGTCCGGATATGGCGAGGAGGCACGACTGTCATTTCTTACCCACCACGCTCGTAGCAGTGACGTCAGCGCCACGGTTGATGAGTTGGCGTCTCTCGCGTCAGTGGATTCAATCGGTGCCTGTATTCGTGTCATCGACGGAGGTGGTGCGTGAACGGTTGGCGAGGATTACTCGAAGAGTACGCGCAGTGGTTCGACCTTGATGGCGTCAATGACGTCGTCACGCTGCAAGAAGGAAATACGCCACTCTATAGAGCCGATCGACTCTCGGAGCGACTCGAGGCGGACGTATGGCTGAAGTACGAAGGACTTAATCCCACGGGTTCGTTCAAGGACCGCGGTATGACGATGGCGATCACCAAGGCCAAAGCGCAAGGTGCCCAGACGGTGATCTGTGGTTCGACGGGCAACACGTCAGCCTCCGCGGCCGCCTACGCCGCTAAGGCCGACATGCAGTGCGTCGTCCTCGTTCCCGAGGGCAAGATTGCACTTGGAAAACTGGCGCAGGCAATTATGTACGGCGCCCAAGTGTTGCAGATTCGTGGCAACTTCGACCAGGCGCTCAACCTCGCGAGAGAACTCACGCAACACCTGCCCATCACGATCGTGAACTCGATCAACCCCGATCGCATCGAGGGTCAAAAGACCGGCGCCTTTGAGATCGTCGACGTGCTCGGTAAGGCTCCCGACATTCTTTCCATTCCAGTGGGGAACGCTGGCAACATCACCGCGTACTGGCGTGGCTTCACGCAGTACCACTTCGCGCAGCGTTGTTCGACGTTGCCCAAGATGTGGGGCTTTCAAGCGGCCGGGGCCGCGCCGATCGTGCTCGGCCATCCGGTAGCCAACCCCGAAACGATTGCCACCGCCATTCGCATTGGCAACCCGGCGAGTTGGGTTCCGGCGCTCGAAGTCATCCACGAATCCTTAGGGGACATCCGCGCCGTGACCGACGAAGAGATTCTGGACGCCTACCACTACATCGCGCGCTACGAGTCAGTTTTTTGCGAACCGGCTTCCGCCGCCTCGGTCGCGGGACTTCTGAAATTCGGTGTTCCCAAGGGCTCGACGGTTGTGTGCGTGCTGACTGGCAACGGCCTTAAGGACCCCGACACGGCCGTGAGTTCGAGCGCTTCGCCCGACGTGGTGGACGCCACACTGAGCGCTCTGCTAGCCAAACTTTCGTAAATCGTTGCGCTGAGCGCTCCTTCGACTACACTGGATGTTGTCGTCCGTTCGGCTGCACCGACGTAAGGAATCTCTTCCGAGACGACATTTCCCGATTTTCTTCTCCGCCCCGTCGCATCATCGCGGGCGGCGAGAAAGGATCATGCATGGCTATTAAGCCCGCCCCAGACCGTTCGGATCTCGAGTCAAAATCTCGTGAGGATCTCCAAACGATCGCCAAAGTAAAAGGCGTCGAAGCTCCCACTCGCGCCACCAAAGCCGCGCTCATTGAGGCGATTATGGGTGAACCGCCCGAATCGTCGAGTGCCCCTAGTTCACGCGCCGTGCGCTCTCGTCGCACGGTCGCTACGCCCACCGACGACTTCGAGGACCTACTCGGCGAATTCGTCCCCGAGACCAGCGTCGCTCCTGTCGCCGCCCCCAGCGAGCCCGCAGCACCTGAGGTCACAACGAACGGCGCAGAAAGGCCCGCTCCTCGTCAGTTCACCCAGAGCCGTCCCGAGCGTCAACCCCGTGACTTCTCCAACGACTCGAGCAACCGCAGCCGTCGCAATCGTCGCAACCGAAACGGTCGCGAGCGATCTGGCGGTGACTCAATGCCCAACGCCGATCAGCCCTACGCGGGCGAACTCGTCGAGATTGAGGGACTCCTCGATCTTCGTGACGACGGTTATGGCTTCTTGCGCACCAAGGGCTACCACGCGTCGCCCAACGACGTCTACGTCTCGATCAACCAAGTTCGTCGCTATCACTTGCGCAAGGGCGACACGATCGTCGGGGGATTTCGTCCCGCGGCGTCGAATGAGAAGTACCCGGCGTTACTTCGCGTCGACAGCGTCGCGGGTGTCGATCCCGAGGTCGCTCGACTTCGTCCCCGGTTCGAAGACTTAACGCCACTCTTTCCCGACGAGAAACTGAAACTCGAGACCAACGAGGGCAAGACCGATCTCACGCCGCGCATTGTCGACCTCTTGTCGCCCATTGGCAAAGGTCAGCGCGGACTCATCGTGTCGCCACCCAAAGCCGGCAAGACGACGATCATGAAGCAGATCGCTCAGTCGATCGAGGCGAACAACCCCGAGGTGCACCTGATGGTGCTCCTCGTTGACGAACGCCCCGAAGAAGTCACCGACATTCGTCGCAGCGTGCAGGGGGAAGTTATCTCCTCCACGTTCGACCGCCCGGCCGAAGAGCACACCCACGTCGCTGAACTTTGCATCGAGCGCGCGAAGCGCCTCGTGGAGCAAGGTCGAGACGTCGTAATCATCCTCGACGGCATCACTCGCCTCGCGCGTGCTTACAACTTGGCCGCGCCCGCGACGGGACGCATCATGTCCGGTGGTGTCGACTCGGGCGCGCTGTACCCGCCAAAGAAGTTCTTTGGAGCGGCGCGCAACATCGAAGAGGGCGGTTCGTTGACTATCCTCGCGAGCGCCCTCGTCGAGACCGGATCCAAGATGGACGAAGTCATCTTCGAAGAGTTCAAGGGCACCGGCAACATGGAACTACGCCTGGACCGTCGACTGGCCGAGCGCCGTCTCTACCCGGCGATTGACGTGAACGGTTCGTCCACGCGACACGAAGAGTTGCTCTTCGGCCGCGACGTCTTACCGCAGGTGTGGAAACTACGTCGCGTGTTGAATGGACTTGCCGCCGAAGGCCGTGACGCCGCGGGACTCGAACTCTTGATCGACAAGCTCAAGTCCACCAAGTCCAATGACGAGTTCCTGGCCGAGATTGCCCGGGGCCCGTCGCCAACCAGTTGATTTCCCGCTAAACTCGTTCTTCGCACCAAGGAGCATTATGAAGCCAGATATCCACCCCACCTACGGTGAAGCGTCAGTGACCTGCTCGTGTGGAAACACGTTCACGACCGAGTCCACCAAGTCAGTCGTTCGTGTCGAACTCTGCAACGAGTGCCACCCCTTCTATACCGGCAAGCAAAAGCTTGTCGACACCGGTGGTCGCGTCGAGCGCTTCCAGCGCCGCTACGCACAAAAGACGAAGGCGCGCGCGCCGAAGGCTTAGGTCCTCGAGCGCTCAGCGAGTTTCGTGCGCTCTCTCGACGAGACGCTGAACGGTCTTCAGGAGGAGCTTCGATCCGTCGAGGCTCAACTGTCAGAACCCGACGTAGCTAGTGACCTGACACGACTTCGTGATCTCTCGCGCCGCCACAAGGAACTCAGTGGCATCAACGTTGCGTGGATCGACGTCAAATCTGCCCGCGACGATCTCGCCACGGCCAAAGAGATGTTCGACGAGACCGAGGGCGCCGATCGCGAATCGTGGCGTGACGAGGTGAACAGCGCCGAGGAGCGTCTCGGTGAATTCGAGGCTCGCCTGGAGACGTTGTTGTTGCCCCACGATCCGAATGAGGGTCGCAACGTCATTTTGGAGATTCGAGGAGCTGAAGGTGGCGAAGAGGCAAATCTCTTTGCGTCGGACTTAGCGACGATGTACCGCCGCTACGCGGCGATTCGTGGTTGGAAACTCGAAGTCATAGAAGAGCGTGAGTCAGAACAAGGTGGCCTCGATGAGGCGATCTACCTCGTCAAGGGTGACGACGCCTGGAGTCGACTCGAATTCGAAGCCGGCGTGCACCGCGTGCAGCGCGTGCCGGTCACCGAGGCCAAGGGTCGGGTCCACACTTCGTCGGCGACCGTGTCGGTACTGCCCGAAGCCGAAGAGGTTGACGTCGACATCAATCCGAGCGATCTAAAGATCGACGTCTATCGTTCGTCGGGCCCGGGAGGACAGAGCGTGAACACCACGGACTCCGCGGTTCGTATCACTCACCTGCCGTCGGGCATTGTCGTGTCGATGCAAGACGAGAAGAGTCAGATCCAAAATCGTGCCAAAGCGCTCATTGTTCTTCGCTCGCGGCTTTTGAAGGCGGCCCAGGATGCTCAAGCCAGCGAGCTCGGCGATCTCAAGCGTTCCCAGTTGGGAAGCGGCGGGCGAAGCGAAAAGATTAGAACCTACAACTTCAAAGAGAATCGCGTCACCGACCACCGCATCAACTTGACGAACTACTCGCTCGACGCGGTACTCGTCGGGGACCTCGATCCCTACATCGACGCACTCTTGGCGGACAAGCGAGCGCGCCAGTTGGCCGAGAGTGACGGACGTTAAAGGCGATCTTGTGGCCGAACTGGTCGCAGAGGGTCTCGAGCGGCGCGAAGCGCGCTGGTTGGTCGAGGAGTTCCTGCCCGGCGGCGACCTCGACGCCGCGCACGCGTTACGTGTCGCCGCGCGCCGTCGCCTCAACGGTGAACCATTGCAGTACATCATCGGACATTGGCCGTTTCGATTCCTCGACCTCGAGGTCGATGAGAGCGTTCTGATTCCGCGGCCCGAAACCGAAGAGTTAGTTAGCGTCGCACTGACAGAGATCGCGAGCAGTGATGTTCTCGCGCCGACGATTCTCGATCTCGGCTGTGGATCGGGAGCAATAGGACTTTCGCTCCTCTACGAATTACAACAACGCGGCATTGGGGCCACCCTGGTGGCCGTGGACGAGTCGCGCGACGCGCTCGACGTGGCGCGACGAAACGCCCTTAAATACAAACTCCACGCCGTTTCCTTTGTTCACTCGACGTGGTTCGAGTTACTCGATGACTCACTGCGTGCTCGTATTGACCTCGTCGTCGCGAACCCTCCCTACGTGGGCGACGACGAGTTCGACACACTCGACCCCGTGCTTCGTCACGAACCTCGCGGCGCCATCGTGTCGCCCGACGTTGACGGCGTAGCGGGATTTGCTGACGTAAGCGTGATCATTTCCGAGGCCTTTACGTGGTTGGCACCAACGGGGGTGTTGATCTGTGAACACGCCAACACTCATCGCGACGCCGCCCTCGCACTCGCACACCGTGTTGGCTACGTCGAGGCCAATGATCTTGACGATCTCGCTGGTCAAGCGCGAGTCCTGATCGCGCGTCGATGATTCACGTCGTTAACTCCGAGGAGGCCGTGCGCCTATTGAGTGAAGGCCACGTCGTGGCCGTGCCCACCGACACGGTTTACGGCTTGGCCGCGTCGCTCGAGCACCCGCGGGCGATAGAGCGACTGTTCGAGATAAAGCGTCGTCCGTTGACGCTGGCGCTGCCGGTCATCATTGAATCGTTCGGTTCGATCGAGAAGCTTCGTGTCAACTGGCCCGAACAGGCCCAACGTTTGAGTGACGCGTTCTGGCCCGGCGCGCTCACCGTTGTCGTTGCCGTTCCCTACGAACTGGCTGACCTTGTCGGCAGCTCGCACGATACTGCGGGCTTTCGAATTCCTAATGACGAACTACTCCTCGACGTCGCTCGCCGCGTAGGTCCACTCGCTGTTTCGAGCGCGAACGAACACGGCGATGAGCCATGTCACAGTGCGGCTGACGTCATGACGGACTTTGCGCAGCGCGACGGCATCGACGGCATCCTTGACGGTGGAGTGCGCTCGGGGGAAGTCTCTACCGTGGTCGAGATAAGTGGCACCACGTGGCGAGTTCTTCGTAGCGGTGCGATCAAAGAGGATGAACTCGC